>JACTND010000306.1:11548-20072 GCA_014584305.1 Planctomycetota bacterium
GATGTCCACCTCTCCAAATAATGTGCCAGTCCCCAAGGATGCGTACATCGCTGCCAACATCGCCGGAGTCACGGATGGATCTCCTAGAAACGCGTCCAGAAACACGCTTGGCGGTGCCGGCGAACTGGTAATGCGAAACGTCTCCGACGGATCCGGGCTGACATAACCTGCAAGAGGAAGGAAAAGTTCCAACCGAGCACCGAGAATCGGTGAATGGATGTCGGCTAGGTTAAACAAGAAAAAATTGCGACGTTGGTTGGGCGCCATGCCCGGAGCGGTAAAGTAACCCACGTTATAATTCAAGTGATGAGCAAAAATGGTGTAGTCCGGCGAGTGAATGGTTGGCTCGTAGATCACGCTGGTGACGACGGCGTCCAGCTCGACGATGATATCGGCCCTCGCCCGCTGGGCCGATAGAGAAAGTGATAGAGCCAGGCCTATCCCCAGGAATTGGAATAATTGCGACCGTTTCATGTTGGGCCTTTCGTTCGGCGAACGTGTTTCAATGCATTTCTCGAGTTATGGCGACTCGGATAAGAGAATCGAGCGACAAATAGTCGTTTAACCGTCAGCCGCAGGCGTACTCTGGTTTCCATGATTCCCCGCTATGACGCGTACGCCTGCGGCTAACGGTTAAACAATAAAAACCGAAGTTATTTTTCACTCGATCCTAAGTTAAGCAACAATACGGAGCGACGTACGCAAACAAACTGGCATTTCCGTCCGAATATTGCGAGAATTTTCAAGGCATAACAAATGTTCGTGCAGAGTACCAACATGGCCCGACGGAATTCCGACCTCGACCAAACCCTGAAAGCTGCGGCCGAAGGCGACGTTTTGGCAAATGAGCGATTGTTTGCCCTGGTTTACGACCAGCTCCATGAAATCGCCAAACGGTATATGCAGCGCGAACGAGCTGGGCACACGTTGCAACCCACCGCATTGATTCACGAAGCTTGGTTGAAGCTGATGACACCGGCCACAACCTCTCGATATCAGAACCAAGAGCATTTCATCGCCACTGCGGCTGTCGTGATGAGGCAGATCCTGGTAAACCATGCCAAAGCCAAAAGAACTCAAAAGCGTGGCGGCGATGCCAGCCGACGACCTTTTTTGGAACTTGCCGATGAGTTCGAGACGGCTGCTGTCGATCTTTTGGCCCTCGATGAAGCACTCGCTAGACTCTCCGAGTTAGATCCGCAGCAAGCCAAACTGGTTGAGCTCAGATTTTTCGGTGGCTTGTCAGTCGCTGACGCGGCACGGGCGCTGGGCATTTCCTCTCGCACCGCAAATTATGAATGGGCACACGCCCGCGCGTGGCTTCGCAGTCAACTCGAGGAGTAACCGACATGGAACCAGAGCGATGGCGTTCAATCAAATCGGTGTTCATGGCCGCGCTCGATCGACCTCCCCACGAGCGAGCGGAATATGTGCAGAACGCACTGGCCGACAGCGCTGATGACCAGGCCGAAGCGTTGCGACTCCTTGAATCATCTGACGAAAATAGTGCCTTTCTGGAATCACCACTGCGTCAGCCTCGCCATTTTGATTCAGGCGTGATTGGCAAAACGGCTGGAGAGTACCAAATCCTGCGGCTGATTGGCATGGGGGGAATGGGCGCGGTTTTCGAAGCGGAACATGTCCACCTCAAGCAACGAGTCGCCGTCAAACTGCTGAGACCAGAGATGGTTTCAGCGACCACGCTGCAGCGATTGTCCCGCGAATCGGCAATCCTGAGCCGCTTGCGGCATCCAGCCATTGCTCAAGTCTATTCCGCCGGCTCCTTGGAAACGGATTATGGCCAGCAACCTTGGTTCGCGATGGAGTACGTTGAAGGAGTTACGCTTGCGGAGTTCGCGCGACAACGATCATTAGGCACTGCCGAAAAAATTGACTTGATGCTGCAACTGTGCAATGCCGTTGAGCATGCCCATGATCGGGGCGTTATTCACCGCGACTTGAAGCCCGCCAACATTCTTGTCGTGTCGCAAAATGAAGTCAGTTCTGGTCAACAGGAAGACAAAACGCCCCAGATCAAAGTTCTGGATTTCGGAGTCGCTCGGGTCGTCGATGACGCTTGGCAAGGGTCCATCGCCACGATGAATGGTGAATTGGTTGGAACACCCGGCTACATGAGTCCCGAGCAACTGCTGGGGAACTCACAGTATGTTGACGCGCGTGCCGATGTCTATGCGCTGGGCGTCATTGGATTCGAGTTGCTTTCGGGTCAGCTCCCCTACGAACGCAGCACGAAGTCGATCGTTGAGTTTGCACGGCTGGTGGAACAACATGAACCTAAACGCATGGGTTGCATCAACGCCGCCTTGCGAGGTGACTTGGAGATCATCTTTCGCAAGGCGCTAGAACGCGACGTCGAACGGCGGTATTCGAGCGTCGCGGCGTTTGCCAGCGATCTTCAGCGGTTTGCAACGCATCAACCGATCTCGGCTCGTCCGGCTTCGCACCTCTATCGAGCTCGGAAATTCCTGCGCCGCCATCGCGTCATGGTTGGCGGAGTTGTTGCAACGGTTCTGGCGTTACTGGCCGGCATCATCCTGGTTGCTCGCGAAGCGCAGCGTGCCAATGTGGCTGCCCGTGAAGCCGCTTACGAATCGGCCAAAGCGACAGCCATCAACAATTTTATAACCAATGATTTCTTGATGAAGGTTTTGGTCGCTGAAGCTCGCGGTGACGAGAGCACGCGGCTTGCAATCGAGCACGTTGACCGGGCGGTGTCCAATCTCGAGCAGCAGTTCGTTGGTCAACCGTTGGCCGAAGCGGCAGTACGAAACGAGGTTGGTACGATTTACTATAACCTGCGAGCCTACGACAAAGCCGAACGCGAATTTGTTGCCGCACGACAGCTTTGGGAGTCTCAGCTCGGCCCTGATCATGCCGATACACTAAAGACCGTCAACAATCTGGGACAAGCTTTGTCGGGACAGGAGCGACACGATGAAGCGCTGCTCAGTTTCCGAATCGCACTGTCCGGGAGGCACAAAGTCCTTGGCTCCGACCATCCGGCGACGATCGCAACCATGAATAATTTGGCGATGTCCCTGTTTTCTGTGGGACATGTCGACGAGGCGGAATCCATGTTGCGAGAAGGATTGCGACTGGCCGCAGCGGAGCGCCCTGAAATTCGAAAAGAGCGAATGGCACTGTTATCAAATTTGGGTGCGGTGCTGATCCGAAAAAACCAAATCGAGCAAGCCGCCGAAATGCACGAGGCCGTGTATCGCGACGCCCTGGCAACGTATGGATGGGATCACGTGCTCACCTGGCAAGCGGCAACTCGTTATGCGCAGACGCTGCATCGTTGTCGGAAAGATGTTGAAGCCGAAAAACTCTTGACTCAAGTGTTATCCAATGTGGAACGAATTGGAGAATCGCATGTCGAGTCAATCACCCCCCGTCGCGTCTTGGCTCGTGTGCTGCAGCGACTGCAAAAGCCGCGAGAGGCAATCCGCCAATTGGAATTGGCGTTGCACGCTGCCAAACAAGCGCCTTCACCCAGCCCGGACCTCGTTTCGAAAATCGACCAAGAACTCGAAGCGTTTCGCAAGTAGCGGTTTCGTTGCGAACTGCACTTTAGTTGGACAGCGCCACCTTCGGCCCGCAAGGCCGTACGGTATCGCCCTCGACTGATGGAACGCCACCCGATCGATGGTGCGTTGCGACGCCGCTCTCGACCTCGCCGAACGACTCCATGTCAATGAGCCTTCTCAAGTAACTCCGGAGACACGTCAATAGAGCACGGTACACTCGTCGAGTTCTTGCTCGATTCTCCGGCAATCCTCGTCGGTCAGCCCAGAGACGTCGCGAAGCGAAAGGAGATCGAGACCGGTCAGCGAAAAAAGGACGGGGAGGGATCTCGCCGTGATCCGAGTCCCGTCAAGTGTCAGCGAACCGAGCGACTGCTTGCCCTTCAAGTGCGCAAGCCCGGAATCGCCGATACCCGTTCTTCTCAAATCGAGCACTCGCAACTTCGGCAACTCGGCCAGGCGCGCCAACGTCTCATCAGTGATCTGGGTCCGGCGGAGGAAGATGGACTGGAGGTCGCGGCATCGCACTAGGTGAGTGAAGCCGCTGCCATCGATCCTCAGTTCATCGAGGTTCAACTCCTGTAGTTTCGACAGTTCGGCAACGGACGTCATTCCCGCATCGGTTGCCTTGGTATCCGAAAGACCAAGCAAAACCAGTTCCGGCAGTTTGGCGATATGCTTCAAAGTGTCATCGTCAATGTTGGTTCTGCTCAGGCCAAGGAACCGCAGGGAACGCGATTCCGCAAAGCTTGCGATTCCCGTGCCATCGATCGGTGCGCCGACGAGAGTCAGGTGCTGGAGCTTTGGCAATTCCCCGAGGTGAACCAGACTAGCGTTATCGATGTTCGTATGATCGAGGCGCAGTGTCTGCAATGACTTGAGTGGCGAGAGAAACTCAAAGCGTCCCCGGTGATGGTCGACTCGGACAGGTCAAGTTCCGCAAGCTCCGTGCATTGAGCTAGACTCGCCAAACCAGAGCCGTCGACGGGCAGGTTTTCAAGTCGCAACCAGACCAGCTTCTCAAGTCCCGCCAAGAACTGCAAATCGTCGTCGGACACATCCGCCTTGATTAATTGGACCTCGACCACGTTACCATTTTGCATGCGGGCGCTGCCTCCAAGCCGCTTGATGGTTTGGGCCACATGCTCGGCGGCCGCAGTCTTCTCCTGCCCCCGTGACGGTTGCGTCATCAATGCGAGTAGGCCGATGACAACCACGATCGGAGAACTGATGTTCATGAAAACTCCTGCGCAAGTGGAACAATGCCAAGCGGTACCCCCCCCTTCGACAAACCGCAAAACGCGTTGCCAGTTCGTTCCGCAAACAGACGGCACACATGACTATGCGCAATACCATGCCGCCGCGCCTCAAAACAACGGACAAACAGAAGCGGTGCTGTCGTAGGAGGCCAGAGGGGGCCTTAAATGGTGGGCCAGAATAGCAGCTCCCCACTTGTGGCAGTCATAAATCTGACATAAAATGTCGCGATTATGACAGTGATGAATTGGCACCCCGTGAAACTGATACGCCACCGTCTGGGCTGGAGTCAGGCCAAGTTGGCGGAACGGGCGGGTGTTTCCCGTACGAACATCACCGCCATCGAAGCCCGCCAGTCCGTTCCGTCCGTGGCGATTGCCTTAGCCATCGCCCAGGCACTCGATTGCACCGTCGAGGAATTGTTTGGACAGGCGGATCCGCAAGGCAAAGTGAGTTGGGCCTGGCCCCCACCATCGCCACAAAGCTCATTGTGGTACGCGCGTGTGGGTCAGGCCATCGTCAAGTACCCGGCCAGTACCCAGCCGATGTTACCCTTGCTCCCCGATCCGGCTTCGCCTGACGAACGGGCTGAGGAAACGCTCGTGATCGCTTGTTGTGATCCAGCGATTGGATTCCTGGCTTCCCAGTTCGCCGAAGTGACGGGCATGCGACTGATCACCTTGCATCGCTCCAGCCGTGATGCGCTCGAAATGTTGCGCGATGGCGCGGTACATCTTGCCGGACTGCACTGGTCCAACACGAGTGCACCCGATGAGAATCGGCGCGCTGCGACCGATCGATTGAATGCGCCGTTTACGATGGTGCGTCTAGCCCGCTGGCAATTCGGCGTGGCTGTCGCATCGCCGATCAAGGACCGATCGATCACCGCGTTGCGCCGAAGTCGGTTGCGCTGGATCGGTCGCGAAGCAGGTTCGGCAGCGCGGCGTTCTTTGGATCAGATTCTCGAGGGGAGGGCCCCCCCGAAATTGATTGCGCCAAGCCATCGCGCGGTTGCCGCAATGATCCAATGTGGGGCCGCCGACGCCGGCGCTTGCGTCGAGCTAGTCAGTGCGGAATCGGGTTTGAGATTCATTCCTGTCCATGCCGAAATGCTCGATCTATGCTACTTCTCGGAGTTAGCTGGCGACCGACGCCTTCGGGCGTTGCTGCGCGTGATTCGTTCGGCAAAATACCGTCGCCTCATGGGCGATGTGCCCGGTTATTCCTTGCGGGACAGCGGCGAGGTGATCCATGAATAGCGTCCCGATTGCCGACTCGGTCCAGAGCAGACGGGCAGGATGTGGCGTTCACGGCAGGTTCGAGATCATAGTCCCGATCAGGTGCCAAAACCAAGTTTTGCGATCGGACGGGATATTTGTCCCGTCTAACGAAAAGAGAATAGAAGCGATTGAATGAGGAATTTATGCGAAACCAAATCTCAATAATATTGATCGCGATTGGCGCGATGGCGTGGGCAGTGAGGGTCCAAGACGATGGTCATCCAGTTGTACCGGCCGCAATAGCTCCAGCCCAGGCACTGGAAAAAATCGGCGAATCGCAAGTGCGAGTCGTCATGACGGTCAAGCACGCCAAAGATCGACTGTTTAAACGGGGCATCTTATTTTTGGACTCGGAAGAAGACTTTATGCATCCGGCGAACTTGGGAGTTGCCGTCGCGCCGTCCGCGGCGAATGAATTGCAGTCGCAAGGCGTTACGGATCTAGAGGCTCATTTTCTTGGAAAGACGATCGAAGTCACCGGCTGCCTGATGCGATTCGAGGAAAGGCCTTATCTTCCCGTTCTACGTCTGGATCAGATTCGTATTGTCGAAAATAAATAAAGAGGGGACTTTCCATGTTTTTCCGGCGCACGGCGTTTACCTTAATTGAGTTGCTCGTCGTTATCGCAATTATTGGAGTTTTGGTTGGCCTGCTGTTTCCCGCCGTTCAGTCGGTGCGGGAAGCCGCGCGGCGAACCCAGTGCCTTAACAACCTCCGACAGCTGGGGCTGGCCACTGCCAACTTTGAATCGGCACACCAAGCCCTACCACCGGGGGTTTACCAATACCAATTTGTACCGTCGCCCAAATACCGCGGTATCACGCTTTTTGTACGGCTCCTCCCTTACTTCGAACAGGTCAACCTGGCTGCCGATTGGGATTTTACGGACCCAATTAACAATACCGTCGGCGGGATCGATGCCAAAACCGCGACTGTGCTGCCGGTGTTGCTTTGCCCTTCGGATGTGATCGAGGCGAATCCGATTAGCACGGGGAGCGACCGCTGGTACGCGCTGACGAGCTACGGTGGGAATGGCGGCTCAAGATCGTATGATCCTCAATTCGCCAGCAACGATGGGGTCTTTTTTGTTATTGGACCGGGCTCGCAAACAGCGCCACAAGGGAGGCCGATCAAGTGGCGCGATATCACCGATGGCCTGAGCAACACGTTCCTGTTTGGTGAACGAAGCCACCGCGACGTCAACCATGACACCTTCGCCGCCAACATCACACCGCCGCCTGGGCAGTTTTTGAATCCGATGGGAAAAGTCGGTTGGTGGGGGAATTCGGGCGGTCGCCTGGCGGCCGGCGATGTAACCTTATCGGCCTACGCGCGGATCAACTTCCGCGTTCCTTTGCCATTCGATCAAGGGGCTTCGATGGTGCCGCCCGCCACGGATTGGAACAGTTATCAGTACTACAACGAGAGGCGGATGTGTGCCTATGGCAGCAGCCACCCTGGCGGCGCGAACTTCGTCCTTTGCGACGGCTCGACGCGATTTGTTTCCGAATCCATCTCCGAGTTGACGCTCAATTACCTGAGCATCCGCAGCGATGGGCAAGTACTCAACGACAACAACTTGAATTGAACGCAGGCCGATGAGTCGAACTCTGCGAGCCGCTTGGCGGTGGCCCTACCTCCTCGTATGGGAGAGGTCGGCGCATCGAAGTATAACCGGCACCGATGCCCACCCCGCCGGGCGATGCCCTGCCGTTGAGTCTGCCAATGTTCCCACACCCGACTCGCCGCTTGCTTGCAGTGATCGGCCTCGCCAGTGGAACGGGGGACGTCCGGCACACTTCTTTTCCCAGATCGCGATTCTCCTGCTCTTACTGTGTCTTGCGGGATGCCGGAACTCCTCTCCGCGTGGGCAAGTTAGTGGAACACTCACGATTGACAAGGTACCGGTCCAGGGAATCCTCATTACATTCATCGCCACAGCAGACGAAGGTCCTTTCGGTAGGGCGCAGGGTCTGACCGATGCGGACGGACACTATGTTCTGCACGGCGAAGATCAGCGCCCCGGAACCGTTATCGGCGACTACGTCGTCGTATTGCAGGACATGGCGATTTACGACGCGCCGCGCGACGCCGAGGGTACCGTTGTGAAACATCCTCCGCGTCGATTTCCCACAATTTTTGAACGGCCTGAAACAACGCCACTCAAGGCACATGTCCTTGCAGGCGTGCAAACGATTCACTTTGAGATTCCGTCGCGATAGGTGATCAGCTCGGTGCGTGTCGCCGCTCATCGGTCAGTATCAGAAAAAGATGGCTCGTCGCAAAACATCTGCAACATTGATCTGGATCAGTCATTAAAAACATGAGTTTAAGCCCCTCATGATGGATTGCGCTCGGGCTTGTATTCGCCGCGAAGTGGCGCTGTCTAACTAGGTACCTGGTGATGTTGGAGTGCAGTCTGCTAATGAAATAACTCATAAC
>JACTND010000089.1 GCA_014584305.1 Planctomycetota bacterium
ACTCGGCAACCTCGTACACCGCCAACACCTGTGCGCCCGTGCGGCGAGCAATCGCGACTGCGTCCGCAATATGGTCGAAATGGCCGTGCGAAACAAGCAGATAGTGTGCTGCTACGTCCGCCGCTTTGATTTTCGCGGCCGGATTCTGATCAAAAAAAGGATCGACAATGATCGAAACCCCACCAATGTGCACTTGCCAAGTGGCGTGGCCGTGCCAAATGATCTGAATACTCATACGCGTTGGATTTCGCAAGTCTCACTGACAGCATGTACCCGTCGAAGTTATCGCCCAACGTACCCTAAGACGCTCCTCTTTTCAATCTAGGGAATCGCTCGCGCGGAATGCCAGACGAACTGGTGTCCGTTCGCTATAATGAGAAGCTCAGCGAGCGACGTGCCGGGCGCATCCAACGATCGCAACGATTGAGCACCGCAGCCACACAACAGCTAGGAGACAGTCAATGAACCAGTCGCCCATACGGAAGCCATTCACGCGCGGTGCCTATATCCAGTACCAACCTTTGGAAGCCCGCTGTTTGCTGGCCGGAGTTCCTAATCTGATCGATATCCTCGCCGGCGCTGGGGCTTCCGACCCCCGGGATTTTACCAACGTGAACAATACGGTGTTCTTCTCGGCCCATTCGGCGGATCACGGTCGCGAGTTGTGGAAGACCGACGGAACTCCCGCGGGTACGCTGCTCGTTAAAGATATTCGGCCTGGTACAGCCGGTTCCGACCCGATCCGCTTGAGTAATGTCAACGGAACTCTCTTCTTCGTGGCCCACGACGGGACCCATGGACAAGAACTGTGGCGAAGTATCGGAACGGCGGCGGGAACCGAATTGGTCGCCGATATTTCACCCGGATCGATCGGCTCCGGTCCTGATAGCTTGACCAACGTCAACGGCACATTGTTCTTCAGCGCGTCGCTGACTCTGCCCGGACCAACGTTGTATGGGCGCGAATTGTTCAAAAGCGATGGAACTACCTCGGGTACGGTGCTGGTGAAAGACATTCGTTCCGGAGTCGATTCGTCCAATCCAAAATTTCTGACCAACGTTAGTGGTGTGCTGTTTTTTCAAGCCAATGATGGCAGCGCTGGCGTAGAGCTTTGGAAGAGCGACGGTTCGACAGCCGGAACCGTGATGGTCAAGGATATCGACTCCGGTATCTCTTCTTCGGACCCGTACTTCCTCACGAACGTCAGCGGCACGCTGTTCTTCTCTGCGTTCAATACCGTGACCGGTTACGAATTATGGAAAAGCGACGGAACGGAGGCGGGAACGGTCTTGGTCAAGGACATTCGGCCATTTTCTGCCAGTGGTGATCCTCGGTATCTGGTAAACGCCAATGGAATCTTGTTCTTCGGTGCCAACGATGGGACAAATGGCATTGAGCTGTGGAAGAGCGATGGCACGTCCGACGGAACCGTGATGGTCAAAGACATCCGCCCCGGCGGGCTGGGTTCTAACGCCGCTTACAACTTGATCAACGTTAACGGCATCGTCTTTTTCCAGGCCAACGATGGGACCTCCGGTTACGAATTGTGGAAAAGCGACGGCACCACGGCGGGAACCACTCTGGTCAAGGACATTCGCCCGGGGATTGCCAACGGCTATTTTTACAATGCGGTGAATGTCAATGGCACATTGTTTTTTGTAGCAACGAACGGCGTCAACGGTTACGAATTGTGGAAGTCCGACGGAACGTCCGCGGGAACCGTGATGGTCCTGGATATCGCCACGGGTGGTGACAGCTCCTATCCGACTTTCCTGACAAACGCCAACGGATTTTTGTTCTTCCGGGCTAATGATGGGATCAATGGGCGCGAATTGTGGGTTATGGATTGCGGCGGGGAATCTCCAGTCGCTCTGGCTGGCGCCCGCGGCCCCGGTGTTCCTGGACCAGGCATCACTGCTGGTCAAGTCCCCGGCGCAGGCGTCCCAGGCGCCGGCGTCCCCGGCGTCGGTGTTCGACCGCCCACGCCGCCCACCGGACTGCAGATGATCGATATCGTAGCGGGCGCTGGGGCTTCAGATCCATCGGACTTCGCCAATGTCAATGGTGTGATGTACTTTGTCGCCTTTCGCCCCGATGTCGGCCGCGAGTTGTTCAAATCCGACGGTACAATTGGTGGAACGACATTGGTCAAGGACATCCGACCCGGCGCGGCTGGTTCGGTACCTCAATACTTGACCAACGTCAACGGGACTCTATTTTTCTCCGCGACGGACGGTTCCACCGGTCGCGAGTTGTGGAAAAGCGACGGCACGACGGCCGGGACTGTGCTGGTTCAAGATACTGTGGCGGGAACCGAAGGTTCCAATCCTCAGCAATTAACCAACATCAATGGTATTCTAATGTTCAGCGCCAATACTCCGCTCAATGGGCGCGAGCTTTGGCGCTCGAATGGTACCAGCGCCGGAACAGTGCTAGTCAAGGATATCAATCCTGGCACCGGCAGCTCCAATCCGCTGTGGTTGACAAACACCAAAGGCATTCTGCTGTTCAGCGCGTTTGAACCCGCTTCAGGACGCGAGTTGTGGCGCAGCAACGGGAACTCGGGAGGAACGATCCTGCTAAAAGACATTCGTCCCGGCTCGACTGGCTCCTACCCGACACACTTGATGAATGTCAAGGGAATCGTCTTCTTTGCCGCCGACGATGGGGCTCTGGGGACCGAGCTTTGGAAAAGCACCGGGACCACGGCCAATACGGTGTTAGTCAAAGATATCCGCAACGGCGCTGCGGGATCCGGCCCGCAGTACATGACCAATATTAAAGGCAATGTCTTTTTTGCCGCCGACAACGGTACGACAGGGATCGAATTGTGGCGCAGCAACGGAGCATCCGCCGGAACCACGTTGGTCAAAGACATTCGAACTGGCGCCACATCGTCCAATCCTTCCAATTTGGTCAACCTGAGCGGGATGCTGTTGTTCACCGCGGACGATGGCATCAGCGGCAACGAGTTGTGGCGCAGCAATGGTCGCGATGTCGGCACAGTCCGTGTGCGCGACATCCGCGTCGGCGCGCTGGGCGCAAGTCCGCTGTTTTTGGTCAACCACAACGGGATGCTCTTTTTCTCGGCCGACAATGGCCCGGCAGGGCGCGAGCTGTGGCAAAGCACGGGATTCGGCCCCAATACGACGCTTGTGGCCAACATCAATCCCGGCAACGCACACTCTAATCCCAGTTTAATTACCAGTGGCGGGACGACGCTGTATTTCAATGCCGATAACGGCGTTAACGGGAAGGAGTTGTGGACGTTGGTCAATCCTCAAAACGCGCCCGCCGCGATGCCCATCGCCAACGCTTCGACCTGGACGGAAATCGACGCGAGCCCCTTGGCTCTCGTAAATGGACTGGCGATGAGTTCCGAGCAGTGGGCCGTCGCAGCGCGACCGACAATAACCACTCGGATTCGCTTGCCAAAAACGACATTGCCAGCTACTAGCCCACCTGGTATAGCACGGAACTCATCGAAGGGCGAAGTGCAGAGCGTGCGCCCAAGAACCATGCCATCGCGCGCCGGTTGGTCAACCACTGCCTCCCAACCACGGTTTGGCTCCGATACGGCGACCACCGCCGCGAAGAGATTTCTTCTGTCCGCGCGGTGCAAACTCGATTTCAATGGTGTGCAAACCATCGATAGCGCTTTGGAATTGTGGGATTCCGTCAGTCAGCGGTAATATACCTGGCGCATTCTCCCAGAGTTGGGGCCCAACAGGCTCTCGCCGTAGGGCGCTGCCTCCGATCGGTTGACCCATCCCGGGAGCTGTGAAAGCTATCAACCCCGTTGTTGAACGCCCCGCACAATCCCGACTCATGATTTCGGGGTATAATTTCCTTCGGAGGTCAACAGCGACCATTCCCAGTCGGATTCCAAGGGGTACGAAGGTTATTAATTGGGAGATTCAAGATGACTGTCAGACCGCACGACCAAGATCGCAAGACACTCGTAACCGTCTTCGACAATATGGACCATGCCGCGCGCGCAGTGATTGCCCTGCACGAGGCTGGGTTTGATCACCAAGTCGTCGAACTGGTTTCCCATGATATCACCACCGAATCCCCGGAGGTCGTGACCCCTCCTGTTCACGAAATCACGGCGAGCGTGATGGTTGACTCCGCGGAGAAATGGGGCGCTATCGGCGCGGGAAGCGGCGCGGCCGCCGGAATCGTTATCGCCGCCGCCACGGGCTTTCCCGGCTTGGCCTTGGCCGCCATTTTTGCCGGCGGCCTGGCAGGCACGTTTTTCGGCGGCATCGCCGGTATCGATCAAGCATCGCAGGATGATACGGTGGACCTGCCCACACTGGCGGAGTATCAAGAAATGCTTAATCAGGGTAGAAAGATCGTCACGGTCCGCGGTTCGCACGCCGACGTGTTGCGCGCTCGCGACGTCCTCGCTTCACACCCATCGATCCGCTTACACGTCTTTCCGCTCCACGGCCACGAATTCCACGAGCACCCCCGCTGAAATTGGCGATTTTCACGAGCATGTATAATCGCAATGAGCGGCCCTGTCGGTAATCCGGAAAATCATCATCGCCAGTAAGCGCAAGGCCGACGCTCTCTGCGCTTTGGTGTTTCCGTTCCCGGCCCAGGAGGAACCGTTCGCATCGCATCCAGCGAAGGGTCACCCCTCTGGGAACAAACTCGTCGAGAGGTACCGTTCACCCAAATCGGGAAGCACCACCACGATTAATTTTCCCTTGTTCTCCGGACGGCGACCGACTTGAATCGCAGCCCAAGCGGCTGCGCCGCAACTGATGCCGCAGAAGAGACCTTCCTCAGTAGCCAATCGACGGGCGGTATCGGCGGCATCTTCGTCACGGACAGTAACTACTTCGTCAATCACATCCACGTTCAACACGCCGGGAATGAAACCCGCGCCAATCCCCTGAATGGTGTGACGCCCCGGCTTGATCGGCTCGCCGTTGCGGCATTGAGTGATCACCGGACTATTCACCGGCTCCACAGCGATCGAAACCAACTCCGGTTTCCGAGATTTGATCACCTCGGAAACGCCGGTGATTGTTCCCCCCGTTCCGACACCGGAAACCAAAATGTCGATTTGGCCCTTCGTATCGCGCCAAATCTCTTCGGCAGTCGTCCGGCGATGGATTTCGGGATTGGCCGGATTCTGAAACTGTTGCGGCATGAAGTAGTTGGGGTTGCTGTTCACCATTTCGGTGGCCAAGCGAACTGCTCCCGTCATACCTTCCGCCGCGGGGGTCAGGATCACTTCGGCCCCCAGCGCCTTCAATAAACGCCGCCGCTCAACTGTCATGCTTTCCGGCATGCAAACCTTGAGTTTATAACCGCGCGCTGCGCATACATAGGCCAAGGCAATGCCGGTATTGCCGCTGGTCGGCTCGATGATCACGGTGTCGGCGTTGATCAATCCATCGCGTTCGGCCGCGTCAATCATCGCCCGGCCAATGCGGTCTTTGACGCTCCACAATGGATTCATGTTCTCCACTTTGCCGACAATGTCAGCGACACATCCTTCGACGATTCGCTGCAATCGAACCAGCGGCGTGTTGCCGATGCATTGAGTAATGTCGTCGTAAACTCTGCCGCGACCAAGTTCCATTCCGAGGCCTTCCATTTCGACTGTAGGCATTGCCATGATAGGTTTCCTCCTGATTTAAACTTTCGACCGCATGCGCGCTTCACGAATCCCTCGGCTGAGAATGTCCCGCAACATCGGCGAGTAATCCTCGTACCGCGCCGCGTCCGGCGAGCCGCTGGAATGCTGGTAAATCGCATCTCGCGGTTTTTTGCCCAATGCGATCAAGGTCGAACAGACGGTCCCATAGCCTTCGTCTTTGATTACGATACTTGGCCGACCTGGAACGCTGGGACCGCGCGCAAACACCTTGCTGGCCACAGCCAGGAATTTAATTGGCGAATCCAAATTTTGTAAAGTCAACAACCGGTTGGCCATTCGCAATCGATCGTCGGACTCGTCATTGACATCGTTGTGGCCGACGAGACTCAGCCCATGCTCCAATGCCACGTAGTCCAGGTGATCCCCCGCATGAACCACCCAGCCCGAGTCGGCATCGACAATGACAAAATTCGCCCCTTCGTATTGATCATCGTTCAATTCGCTCATTGCTGCCTCCATGGCGCTCCGCGCGGATGGACTCCGCAACAGTTGACGAGCCAACACATTGCGAGAATCGGTGCCCACCGTGGACTGGGATTTCCGCCGCGGCAGAGCGGCCACCATCATGCCGTTCTGGTTGACTCCCAAAAATGTCCCACCAGTAGCTGGGTCCACGCTGGCCAAGACGCGCGGTTTGCCAGAGTGAATCGCTGGAATCGGCCACACCGCATCCGTCATGTCATCGTGGTTACAAGCAATGAGAATCGGCGACTCTGGAACCAAATGATAAACAACTGCCAACAGGCTCATAGTTGAAATGTCCCTCGTAAAATCTCAGAATTACAATCAGTTTCGACAAACGCAAACGATCAATGGTGCGTTCTCTCCCGCCAACGTGCCTCTCCCGCTGCCGGTTGGATGGGTTTACGCATCCGAATGGGCAAAAGGTCTCCCCGCCGGACGCGTCCAGTGAATTGGTTTAATTTACCCCATTGACCGCAAAATGATACCCCCAAATGGGGGGTGTTATTCAGTCCCCATCGAATATTGAAAAAAACCCAGTATCGGCCGCAAACCCAGCCTTCACATTGCCCCGCTCCGGTTTCTCTTAGGTCTCTTCTCCCGCTATCCTCAAGCGAAATTGAATGGCCCAAAGTTCGAAAGACGACTCACCTTTAAACGCAATCGATGTGCTCTCCAGCAAAATCTGACTAACCCCAAATCGACTTCAGCACGATCAATTCCCGTGAATTCCCGCAAAATCCACGTTTTAATAATAATGCCTGTCCTTTTTTTATCCCTGTCCTTTTTTTCTTTTTACTTGCGGCGGAGGGCGCGGGAGATGTGGCGTTTGGCTTCTGCCGATTTGATGGCCTGGCGCTTGTCGTGCAGCTTCATGCCCCGGCAAACGGCCACTAATATCTTGACGATGCCCCGTTCATTGAAACTCGCCTGAAGCGGTACCAACGTCAGCCCTTTCTCCCGAGCGCGACCGGCCAGTTTGGACTTCTGGCGTTTGTGAACCAACAACTTGCGCGGACGTTTAGGGTCATGATTCCAAATCGTGGCTTGGCGATATTCGGCAATATCGGCGCCTACCAGCCATAACTCGTCCTTGATGACTCGCACATAGGCTTCGTCCAGCGACAGCCGGTGTTCCCGCAGACTCTTGACTTCACTTCCCACCAAAATAATTCCGCATTCGAGTTGTTCCAGCACCTCGAATCGATGTTTGGCCTTCCGGTTTTCGGCAATGATTTGCCGTTCCGGCG
Source organism: Planctomycetota bacterium (assembly GCA_014584305.1). Lineage (GTDB taxonomy): Bacteria > Planctomycetota > Planctomycetia > Pirellulales > Pirellulaceae > BJ22. The sequence goes on from JACTND010000089.1 coordinate 7,393, forward strand.
AGGGAGACTTGTCGGGTTTGCCTTTGCCGGACTTGGCATTCATAATCGTTTTCCAATTCTGCAAGAATTCGGTAATATACTGTGCATGCGGCTGAATGCCAATTCTCGCCTGGAACGGCGGAGCGATTGGACGTTCTCCGCGAAACGCTCTGACGGGAACTATGGAATTGCCAATTGTTCATACTGGAGAAACCGCAACGGGAACTGCCTGTGGGCCGAGCCCCGGTCCGTCCGTCGATGGCCCGCGGCGTCTGCCACCCTGGTTGAAGCGGCAAATTCCCAAGGGGCATAATGCAGCCCTCACCTCGAACATTTTGCGCGATCTACGCTTGGAGACCGTTTGTGAAAACGCGAAGTGTCCCAATCGTATGGAATGTTATGCGCATTCGACGGCCACGTTCATGATTCTGGGAAATGTCTGTACACGACCGTGTGGATTTTGCGCGGTAGCGCGCGGAAAACCTGACGTACTCGAAGCGGACGAACCCGCGCGGGTGGCCGAAGCGGCACTGCGATTAGGATTGAAACATGTGGTCATTACCTCAGTGACCCGCGATGATTTGCCGGACGGCGGGGCCGAACATTTTTGCCAGTGCATTCTTCAAGTTCGCGCGCGGACTGGCGCCACGATCGAAGTCCTGACTCCCGACTTTGTGGGACGTCCGGAGGCCTTGGAGCGCGTGGTGGCAGCCGCTCCGGACGTGTTCAATCACAATACGGAAACTGTCCCCAGGTTGTACCGCCGCGTGCGCGGACCGAAATCCGATTATCGCTGGACCTTGGCATTGTTGCGGCGCGTGAAATCATTGAATCCAGCGATTCGCACAAAAAGCGGCTTGATGTTGGGTTTGGGGGAAACGGTGGAAGAAGTGATCGACGTGTTGTGCGACTTGCGGGATGTCGATTGCGATTTTCTGACATTGGGCCAATACTTGCAGCCCGCCACGGATCGTTATCTACCCGTCGCGCGTTATTGGCATCCCGACGAGTTTGAATCGCTCGGGGGCACGGCTCGGCAACTGGGTTTTGTCAAGGTTGCCAGCGGTCCTTTTGTCCGTAGTAGTTATCACGCGCGCGACATGGCGGAAACGTAACTGCTGATTGTCATGGGATCGAACCAAATTGAAATTCGGCTAAACGGCGCCGCACATGCCTTGCCGAGCGGCCAAACCGTCGCCACGTTCATACGCGGATTGCGATTGTCTGGACAGCCCGTGGCGGTGGAGGTGAACGGTCAGATTGTTCCTTCGGCAGCGTTAGGGGAACACGTGCTGCAGGACGGCGATGAGCTGGAAATTGTCACCTTAGTTGGGGGAGGTTGAGCATGACATTGGCCGAAGCGGCGGTTGCAATCCCCTCAGCATCCAGCAGCGAATCGTGGGAGTCGCTGCTGCCGCCGCTCCAAATCGGCAGTCTGACACTCCACAGCCGGTTGATCATGGGGAGCGGACGATTTGATTCGTTGGAGATCATGCGCGACTCTCTGTTGGCCAGCGGCTGTCACGCGGTGACGATCGCGGTGCGCCGCGAGCGATTGCACGATGCCCATGGCCGGAACCTCTTGGATTTCCTCGATTTGGAACGTTGGCAGTTGCTGCCGAATACCGCCGGTTGTTATAACGCGAAGACGGCAATTCGCACGGCGCGCATGGGTCGCGAGATTCTGACCGTTTTGGGGCAAACACACAACCGCTGGGTCAAATTGGAAGTGTTGAGCGACGGCAGTCACTTGCGACCTGACCCTTTGGAGACTTTGCGCGCAACCGAGCAACTCGCTGCCGAAGGATTCGAAGTCTTGTGTTATACCAATGACGACCCCGCGCTGGCCCGGCAATTGCAACGCGCCGGCGCGGTCAGCGTGATGCCGGGGGGCAGCCCGATTGGATCCGGTCTGGGAATATTGAACCCATTCAATATCCAGTCCATCGTGGAAGATCTGAAGAGTGTCCACTCAAATTTTCCCGTATTGATCGATGCCGGGATTGGATGTCCGGGAGATGTCGTTGCTGCCATGGAACTGGGGGCGGATGGTGTGATGGTAAATACGGCCATTGCCCGTGCCGAAAGTCCTGTGTCCATGGCGCAAGCGGTTCGATTGAGTGTCATCTCCGGTTGGCTTTCGCGCCGCGCCGGACGAATCCCCAAGGTTCCATTTGCGTCGGCGTCCAGTCCAGAAGTAGGCGTCATCGCCAGCCGTCCAGGGAGTGGGTGTCAGACCTGAAAAATAAGGGTGATTCAGGTCCACGCTTTCCCGTCGTCGCTTGCCCGGTGCCGCATCGGTTAGGCTTATCCGTCCCCACCCGCCTCGAAATCGCGGGACCAAAAGTTGTTCATGGTCGCCCCAAATTTCCCAAGAAAAGGCCTGATGGGGGATCAGCGTGATGAGTTATTCGTCGCTGCGCCTATTCGCAGTCGATATGGCGGATTCAGACAGGATGAAATTGGAGGATTTCAACATCGCCGGGCGTGAATTACCTGACCAATTCGAAACAAGCCTGAAAAAACGGGCTTTTTCTCAGCTAATCTGCCAATTTGGCCATGGAAAAATTGTGGAAATTCACTATTTTTTCCCTGTCGAGAAGATTGACGGTTGAAACAATTCGAATGATAATAGGCATGAGCGTTTGGCGGGCATTTTGCCAGTCAGACTTGGCATACTGTAAAGTAAAAGGCACCTCGATTTTCTACGGGACGAACATCATGAGAGAAGTGTGGAAGTCAATTCGATTGGCAGCATATGTCATCGCCCTGCCGCTGGCGATCACTGCGGCTGTGTCGGCCCATCAGCGACTGTTGGATGCGCAACCCATCGGTACGTTGACGGCGAAGGAAACGTCGGCGGCCAAGGCGCCAGTGATGGCCGGAACGTATCGTGGACACACTCTTTCCGTTGACGACCTCGGTGCGGTTCATGGTCGTTTGACGACATGGATCGATGGCGAGCTCTCTGGTCTGGCCAAGACGCGAGTCATTTTGGTTCGCGAGGGCGCGATCGCCCACTTGACCAAGACTTCAGCCGATGGGTCCTTTGACGTCTTTGGCGTCGAGCCCGGCGACTACTCCTTCGTTGCGACGAACGGCAAACATTTCGCTACGTTCGGTGTTCGGATCGTGCCGGTGGATGCGGAGGTCGAGGCGGCCGACGTCATCGAAGTGGCCACTGTTGACGCGGACTCGGTGGCTGTGGTTAATATCCTGGAAACCCAATTGCCCGTCGAAGCCTTGGCCGAAATGGAATTGACTCGATCGTCAACAGCGGTTCCGACTGGTGCCAACCTGGTTCAAATTGAAGACGGTCGTTTGACTGGCCGCCTGTTCAGTCTCAGTGAATTGCCCTTGGACAATGTGACGATCACACTGATCAGCGCCGAGGATTCCCAGGAACTGACGCCTCAGGCGGATGGCAGTTTCGTGGTCGATAATTTGAGCGCTGGCGCTTACGATTTCGTCGCGATCGGCTCGGCAGGTTTTGCCGTATTGCGATTCGAAGCCATTGATTCGCGCGACCCAGTGCTAGCAGCCAATTCGCCGATGCTGTTTGCTTCCACTGCGGGGAATCCCGCGCCAGTTGTTGCCGCGCCCGCGTTAGAAGTCGCCTTAACGATGCCTCAGGATGAGGGAATCGTCGGTGAACAGTTGACGTTCACTCAGGGTGACTCGACGCCATCGGTAATGGAAGGCCAGCCGATTGGCACGGACGTGGGTTATGGAGTTGCCGCGGGTGGCACCTGCGGTGGCTACGAAAACTGGGGTGGATTCGGCGGTGGATGTGGATGCGGTGGATTTGGTGGCGGCGGATTGGCTGGCTTAGGCAGGTGGGCCATCCTGGGCTGGATTCTGACAAAGCTGTTCGATGAGATCGATTTCTCGCGACCGCCACCTCCCTCTCCGGGCACATAATAAAGCAACAGGGGAGATTGGCAATTCTTCCTTTGGGATAGGTAGGGTCGCTTGCGATGAGCAGGCGACCCTTTTTTTGTT
>JACTND010000127.1 GCA_014584305.1 Planctomycetota bacterium
GCTTGGCAAAACAAGACATCGGTGTGGTCGGCACTCGTCGCGGCACCGGACAACGGATTGGCACTGCCGGCGGAGGGAGTGCGCGCCGCCGTCGATTTGCAGCAGCATCTCGATACGGCTCGTGCGCAATGTGCAGCGGGTGAACTGGTCGATGCCGCGCGGAACTTGATCGACCGCGTGGAATACCGCCGAGAAATTGAGAAATTGTACCGTGAAACTGAGGAACAGGAATCGCGCTGGGGCACGGTGCAACAGTTGATCAATGCATTGGCAGAATATGTGCGGGACTCGGCGGCGGCAAGTATGCTGGAGTTCATCGACCACATGGCGTTGGGCGACCGGGAACTGGACGATGAAAAGGACAAGCAGCTGCGCCAAAACGCGGTCATGCTGATGACTTTACATAGCGCCAAGGGCTTGGAATTTTCCGAAGTCTATCTGGTGGGGTTGGAGGAGGGAATTCTGCCACATCGCAAAAGCATCGAGAACGGTGAGGCCGCGATCGTGGAAGAGCGGCGGCTGTGTTATGTCGGCGTGACCCGCGCTCAAGACCGATTGACGCTCAGTTTGCCACTCAGCCGGCTTAAATGGGGAAAGCCCCGAGCCACGATTCCTAGCCGTTTCCTCTATGAATTGACCGGCAAGACGGAACACCCGAACTACCAAAAGGCGATCAATCAGTTAGGGCCAACATCCGCTCCAGCGCCAACAACGACCAGCGCGCCGTCTCGTCATCGACGCGGACCACGTTGACCGCGTGACCGTCCACCAAACACTCCAAACTCCAACATAGGTGCGCCAAGTCGATCCGGTACATCGTGGCACACATGCAAACTACCGGGGACAAAATTCAACTCGGTGCCGATCGCCCATTGGCTACCTGGTGGCGCGGAAGTGACCGTCCGTATGATAAAACCCGTCGAACCCGAAAGGTCTGCTAGATCATTCACTTCTTGAGGACATTCGGGATGAACCAGGATCTTGATGCCGGGAATTCGTTGGCGAAATACGGCGACATGCTCGGCGCGAAACATTTGATGGACGCTGCAATGCCCCTTCCACAGAATCACGCGACTCTTTTCGATCGCCGCCGGTGAATTTCCGCCTGCGTAGTCAGCGTACGGATCCCAAACTGGCATCTGTTCATTCGTGATTCCCATCCGCAGCGCTGTATTGCGGCCGAGATGCTGGTCGGGGAAAAACAACACGCGACGGGTTCGGGCCAATGCCCATTCCAACACGCGCTGGGCATTGCTGGACGTGCATACCGCGCCCTCGTGGCGGCCGCAGAATGCTTTGAGGCTGGCGGCCGAATTGATATAAGTCACCGGCGTCACGTCCGTGGTATCGACGAATTCACCTAGATCGCTCCACCCTCCTTCCACTTGGTCGATGGCTGCCATATCCGCCATCGAGCAGCCAGCCGCCAGATCTGGCAAGATCACGGTCACGCGATGACCATGGCGGGCAGCCAACCGGTCCGGTCGGTTAGCGACCATGTCGGCGGTTTCGGCCATAAAATGGACGCCGCAAAAAACGATGAACTCGCAATCGCGTTCCGCCGCCAACTGGCTCAACAACAAACTGTCTCCGCGCAGGTCGGCATGCCGGATGACATTATCGCGCTGGTAGTGGTGCCCCAGGATCAGCAATCGGTCGCCCAAGCGCGCTTTCGCCGCCTCAATCCGCGCGTGCAGCTCCGGATCGCTCAACACGCGATAATCTGCCACATTGCGGGCCGTCAGGCCAACCACATCTGCCACAACACCCCTCCCAACCCCAAACAGCAAACAGGGACACCCAACAGGAGCAAACAGGGACACCCAATATTATACAAAATGGGACACCCAACTTTTGGGCTTGGTGGTCGCCATTCTGTCCGATTCAGCGGTCCGGCGATTCCTCATTCTGCCACCCGGCTTCGTTCAAACGTCCACCGAACCCCCAGTTTGGAGCCCTGGACCATTCATCGAGCGATATCCGCAAGCGATCGCGGCGATCGGCAATTTTTCGATTAATCCTGTCGGCAAGTTGATCGTTCAGCCGATTCAGTTCGTCATCCAAGTAGCGCTGCGCAATTGTGGTCACCCGTTTTGCCACCTCTCCACCCAATTTGCTGATCCGTCTGACGCGAAATTCGTCAACGGCTAGGTGTGCCTTGCGCACAGTAGGATTCAAGCTGACCACCAAACCTGTGTCATTTCTTTCGATTGATGTGGTCAACTCGAATTCGACCGCCATCTGAACTGAGGCTGTCCCCATTGCGCTGATGCTCCACAACTGGACGCCGCGCTCCCATTGGGCTTGGCGGACCTCCCATGCGACAAGAGCCGAGAATTCGAGATCGAATACGAATTGACCTGCTGATTCACTTTGGATGTTGCGGACCTTTACAGCAAATGACTCCTCTGGATTCACCATGGTTCCCGAGAACCTTCGCCAATCTCCATGGTTGCGCAATTCCCATTTGCGTTTCGTTTCCAATCGCATTCCGTCTCGCCGAAGTTCGAGGCCCGCGATAAAAGGGCGTTGTTTTCCCCACTGTCGCGTGTCTTCAAGGTGCATTGGCATCGTTTCGAGCAGCACCGCGCGAACCACTCGTGCCAAATCATTGAACGAGTCATCCGGCACATTGGCTTTCGCCACGCACGTTCCGCTCGCCAACCATATCAACAACATCCACATATCACCCTTCTATCAGACCTCCCCAAAAAGGGACACCCACAAAATTCAAAAGGGGACACCCACAATTTTTCAAATCTCCCCAAAAACGGCGGCCAATTGATTGACGGCGGTGGGCGGTTTTGGTAACCTG
>JACTND010000081.1 GCA_014584305.1 Planctomycetota bacterium
TATCACTGCATTTCCCGCTGTGTTCGGCAGGCAATGCTCTGTGGAAAGGGCGTCGAACACCGCAAGCAGTGGATCGAAGAACGCTTGGAGCTGCTGTCCAATCAATTCGCTATCGCGGTCTGCGGGTTCGCGGTGATGGACAACCATTTGCACGTGTTGGTGCGGCTTGATCCGGGGTTGAGCAAGGGCTGGTCGGCTGAAGAGGTTGTCCGACGCTGGATCGCTGTTTATCCGCCGAGAAACCTCGATCTGGATGACCCAGCAATTGTCGACAAATGGGTTAAACACCAGGCCAAAGATAAGGCGAAGGTCGAGGTCCTTCGCGAGCGGCTGCAGAACCTGGGGTGGTTCATGAAAGCGTTGAAAGAGCCCTTGGCTCGATTGGCCAACGGCGAAGACAAATGCACGGGGACTTTCTGGGAAGGCCGCTACAAATCGATTGCCATTTTGGATGAAGAGTCGTTGTTGGCGACCTGTGTCTATATTGACTTGAACCCAGTGGCTGCTGGGATCAGCAAAGTACCGGAAACAAGCCCACACACGAGTTTGCGTCAGCGGGTCATTCATGCCAAGGCGAAAGGTAAACTCGATTCGCTGAAAGAAGCGGCGAAAGGATCTGTAGCGGGAAGCAAGGGCTCGAAGCGCGAAGGAATGCTTGAAAGTTTTTCCTTGGGTAGTTACCTCTTGTTGGTGGACTACACGAGTCGTTTGTGGCGTGAGGGAAAGGCTCAAGTTCCCTCGACGGTCGCCGGTATCTTCGAGCGTTTGGACAGCAGCGCCGAGATTTGGGGGTTTCGGCTGAAGAAGTTGCTCGGTGCTACGAAGCTATGTGGGAGTTTCTTTTCGTCAACTCGCGAACGCTTGCAAGAGTTGGCTCAACAAAAGGGTAAAGGGTTGTCACCATCTGGATAACCTTGTGCCGACTAGGCCGCCAGGCTGACTAATCAACAGCGCGAATTCGTCATCTGTCGGGTGTGTTTTCTTCTTGTATCTGACGCGGTCTGAGGTGTCTGTTATTCTCAGCGCGAATATGCGAGATATGCATCTCGGGAGCAGTGCAGATTCGTGGCAAAGTCAAATATTGAATAACGCTACCTAAAGCGAAGTCTCTCCAAATTCGAATCGCAATCAAGAGATGAATGATCTCGCAACGCATTAGAATCAACTTGTCGGGGATATCCTAATAATAATGCCTGTCCTTTTTAACTTTTTATTTTTAGGGGGAGAGGGGGAGTTGGACGCGGAAGGTGCTGCCTTTGCCGAGTTGGCTGGCGACATGGACGCTGCCGCCGAGCGATTGGCACAGGTGTTTGACGATGGAAAGGCCGAGTCCGGTGCCGCCAGCTTCGCGCGAGCGGGCGCGGTCCACGCGGTAAAAACGCTCGAAGATGCGGCGTTGATGCTCCGGGGCAATGCCGATCCCCGTGTCGTGGACTTCCAGTATAACCGAGTTGTCGCGGGCCGCGGCAGAGACGGTGACCGTTCCCCCCGAGGGGGTATAACGGATAGCGTTCGTAATTAAGTTATTCAAGATCGTGGTGATCCCGTCGGCGTCGGCTTTGACTTTGAGTTCCGGTCCCATCTCCGACAGCACAAGATGGATGCCGCGCGCTTTGGCCTCGGCGGCGTGCGTTTGGACGGCGTGTTGACACAAGGGTAGCACGGGGAGGCTGACGATATCGAAAACCGCTTGTCCCGACTCGACTTTGGCCAGCCGGAGCAAGTCGTGAATCTGTGCATCCAACAACTGGGCTTGGTGTTCAATCTGTCCCAAGAACTCCAAGTTTTTTTCTTGATCGTGCAGTGCGCCGAGGCGGAGAGTTTCCGCATAGGCTTTGATTGATGCCAACGGCGTTTTCAATTCGTGCGACACATTGGCGACAAAATCGCGGCGGACGGCTTCCAGTTGGCGCAGTTCGGTGACATCATGCAGGACAATAGCGACGCCGGGTTGTGGATCTGGCGCCAAGCTGGAAACCCGGGCGCTAATGGTTCGCTGCGGATCATCATAGGTTTGGTACTCAACTTTGCTGAAGGTTCTTTGCAATTGAGTTTTTTCGATTGCTTGTCTCAAGGGAGGAATGCGGACGAGTTCCAGGAGTTTGCGGCCCAGCAGTTGATGCTGTTCCACGCCCAAGATACGACAGGCGGCTTCGTTGGCCAACATGACGGTACCAACAGGATCCAGCGCGACGACGCCCTCGATCATGCTACTCAACACGGCTTCCAATCGTTGGCTATTCTCTACCAGGCGGTTTTCCCGCGCGGCTAGTTCGTGTTGCATATGGTGAAATGCTTCGGCTAAATTGCGCCACTCGTCCCGGCGGCCGAGGACGAGCGGCACGGCGTCATACTGTCCGGCGGCCACGCGCCGCGCAGCCACGGAGAACTCTCCCAAGGGTTGGATTTCCCGATAGGTAAAGATCCACATCGCTACTGCGGCGGTAATCGCCAACAAAAAGGCGAACATCCAGACGAACCGTTGCCAGTCTTGCAACACGCGATCCACCTCGGACTGGGCAACGGCGACGCGCACAAAACCCCTGATTGCCGTGGGATCATCCGAGCGGGGAATGGGCGCGGCCAGGTAGGACATCGCGATTCCCAATGTTTTACTCATTCGTCGATCCGTGCCGATATCGTGCGACGCGGCGGCGCGAGCGATTTCGGGGCGGTCCAAGTGGTTGTCGAGATCGCCCAGCGAACGGTCGAGTTGGGAGGCGTGCGAGTCAGCTAACACCGTTCCATCGGGTTTAATTACAGTCATCCGCAATTGTGTAGCATCCGCCAGTTCCTGAATGATCAGCTGAACTTGCGTGGAATCGAGCGGTTCGGGCAGTGACATCAATTGCGACCGCAATAGCACGGCGACAGCATGCATGCGCTGGTCGAGTTGATTGGTCAGATGACGGTTGAGCCAGGGAGTGACCACCATCAAGAACAGGAGGACAGCTGCGACATGCAACAACAGATACGTAAATGCGAACTTGCGCAGCGCTCGCGAGGATTTCATGTTCCCAGTGACAACCGTGAAGCAATCGGATTTCCAGTGACAACCGCGTAGCGTGGCATTTCCGCATCCTCTGGATCGTGGTTAATGTAACGTTTTTGCTGATTTTGGAAATGCCATCCCGGTCAGCACTCTGGGACGATAATCGGTACTTTCCCACCGCGTGGACCCGAGTTGAATGAATGGCCTATAATTGAACGTTCCCATCGAATACACGATGGTCAATGTCTGGGATTGGGCTCGACTGAATGAACGCACATAGTTTTCCAAAACCAATCGTACCGGGTTTCGTCCTATGTTGCTGCCTACAAGGCTGGCTGACGGGTGCGATGCTCTGGTCGCAGGATGATCGCGAGGGGGTCCCTCGGCGCAACGTTCATTTGGTGCGTGTTGCGCTCCCCATCGACGCGCGGTCCAGATTCTCGAGCGGATTGCCGACAAGGCTCCGCCCGTTGCCCGTCCTGAGGATCGCCCGATGGTTATTCTCCGGTTTGATACCGACCGCGGTCAAACCGGTGCGGGGAGCAGTCTGCCCGATTGTTTCCGGTTGGCGCGCTTTCTCACGAGCCCGGCTGCCCAGCGCGTACGCATCATTGGCTATGTACCTGGGCTCATTGAGAGCGGGGGGCCGGTGCAGGGCGACACGGCAGCTCGATTAGTAGGCCATGCTGTCTTGGTCGCGGTTGTTACCGAGGAATTGGTATTGGATCAATCGGTAACCATGGGCGATGCGAGCGTCGATGAACCCGCACCCGGGTTGGAAGTGGTCAATCTGTATCGCGACTTGGCCTCGCTGCGATTGACAATGCCCGTGCCGCTCGTCAAGTCGATGGTCGATCCGCAAGAGACGTTGCACGCGGTCGTAACGACGGACGGAGAACGGTTGGTCAGCCGCGAGGAGTTGTTGCAACTTGAGCGCGACGGCAAGGCAATCCAATCGGAAACACTGGCTGTGGCCGGTCAAACGGCGCGGTATGCGGCGGATGTCTTGGATCGTTTCAGCATCAACATTCATCGCGTAGCGGACCGACAGCAATTGGCCACGCGATACGGAATCGATTTGTCGGCGATTGAGGCCGAAGTGGCGCAGACACGCGATTGGCGAGCTGTGCAATACGAGTTTCCCGACTATCTTACCCAGCAATCGGTGGCCTGGGCTATTCGTGCCTTGGAGAAGGATCTGCGCAATGACGACATTAATTTGATTTTATTGTCGTTTGAAAGCACCGGTGGCGAACTGAACACTTGTCTGCAACTGGCCAAGTACCTGTCGGATTTTGATCCCGAACGCGTGCGCACCGTAGCGTTTTTGCCGCGCACGGCCGCAGGCCCGGCGGCCATCGCGGCCTTGGCTTGTGACCACCTGATTTTTACGGAGCAAGCCCAGTTGGGTGGCACCTATGACCCTCCCATCAGCGACGAAGAGATTGATAAAATCCGTTCCGACTTGGAACGTCTAGCGCGGGCCAAAGACCGAGAACCCGCCCTCTTTCTCGCGATGCTCGATCCCAGCCTGGAACTCGTTCGAGTTCGGCATCAACGCACAGGCCAGATTCGTTGGCTGACCGGCAACCAATGGAGCGAGTTAAACGAAAAAGACCAGTGGGCGCCGCTCGAGTTTTTTGACACGCGCGACGGTATTTCGGCTTCCCGCGCAGACGCTGACCGCATCGCCCGGGCAGTGCTATCCGACTGGCAACAAGTGGAGTCGTTTTATCAATTGAGCGAGCCGGCCAAGGTCCTTACACCAACGCGAGTCGATCAATTCATCAGTTGGCTCGCGCGCACGTTGGCTTCGCCCGCCATGGCATTTTTGTTGTTATTTGGCGGCATGTTCCTGTTGTCCACTGAGTTATCGAGCCCAGGATTAGGTGTCCCTGGTTTTCTGGGAACGTTGTGCTTTGTGCTGTTTTTCTGGAGTCAACATTTGGGTGGCAATGCCGGTTGGCTGGAAGTTCTCTTGTTCGTCTGCGGAATGGCTTTTATTGCCCTGGAACTGTTCGTCTTGCCGGGATTGGGGGTTTTTGGCATCGGCGGACTGTTGCTGGTCGTCAGCTCCCTGGTATTAGCGACGCAGACGTTCGTTATTCCAAGCAACTCCGAAGAATTCGCCCAGCTTCCTCAGTCGCTGGGAATGGTGGTCGGTGCTCTGTCAGGATTGGTCGTGGCCATGGTGTTGATGCGTCGCTATTTGCCGAACGCGCCATTGGTGAAACGCTTGATGTTGGAGCCGCCAGTTTCCGCGGCCAGCGTTGGAGCCGTTGATTCCAGCGACATTGCCAGCTTCGTCGCCGTCGGAGATCGAGGTATCACGATGACGCGCTTGCTACCTACTGGCAAGGCGAAGTTCTCCGGCAAAGTCATCGACGTCATTTCAGACGGCGAAATGGTCGAACCAAAAACGGTGATCGAGGTCGTCGAAGCGGTTGGCAACCGCGTGGTGGTCCGTTCCGTTAGCTAAGGGAGTTCGTTTTCCGCTCGCTCGCATTGATTCGGATTGGATGCTGTTGTCCTGTGCGCGATTTAACCGGGGGTGTGAAAATGGTCGGATTGTTCGGCCTGTAACCCCGGTATCCTTCGCGATGCAGTCTAATCTACAGTCAGAAAGTGGACTGTTCCATCGGTTATTCCGATTGTAACTTTCGTGACGACGACTCCAGACAATGCGACGTTCGATTCCATTGCGCGCGCCATACGGCCGCTAGCATTTCGCCACGGTTGGTATTTCGTCCTGCCAATCGTCCTTTGCTTGTTTACGGCAGCGCTGTACATCGTCGCCGGCAGCAAATCCTATCGAGCCTCACAGTCGTTAGCGGTGCGCGACGATTTGCTCGGCGAGAGTTTTAAGCCAGGCCGATACACCAGTTTGGAATCGCTGAAAAACGCCCAAGAGATTATCTCGCACCTCGCCCGTCGTCCGGCGGTGATTCGTGCGGCTTGGCGCAATGCCTTTCCAGAGAAAGCAAACAACCCTCACTGGCCCAGCGACGATCAAATCGAGCAAATTCAGAATCAAATCTCAGTGATCGGATCCAACGGCGCTGAGTTGGGCAAGACAGAGGTCATTGTCTTGACGGTGCGCCAAGCGAAACGCGCAACTGCAAAGACGGCTGTCGAACAGTTGGCCGCCGAGGTCGAACGTCACCTGCGCGAATTGCGGATCAACCAATTGCGAAGCATGCGGAACGAACAAGAACAAGTGGTAACCACACTGGAGCGAGGTTTGGACCAGTTCCACCACCAGCTTCAGGAGTTTGAATCGAGTCTCGGCGCGGATCTGGGCACTTTGCGGTCACTGCTGGAAAACAGTTCCGGACAAAACGAATTGTTGCGTGCCTTAGAAAGCATTCGCACCGAGAAACGGAACGCGGAACATGACTGGGAGCGCATCGCCAAACAGCAATCGCTGTTGCGTGAATTGCACGACGACCCGCTGGCCACTACGGCCCTTTCCGGAGAACTGCTCAATGCCCATCCGACGCTCAAACGGTTGTTCGATGGCTTGGCCGAATGGCAAATCAAGGCTTCCGCCGAACGGGGGCGGTACACCGATCGTCACAGCGCCGTTCAGGCCGCCGAGCAAGCGTTGGTGGAAGTCCACCGCCAATTGATGACGGAGGCTGGACGGGTCCAACAATACCTGACCAATCAACGGCAATTAGTGGAACAGAATCTCCAACGTTTGCAGCGGGCAGAAGCGGCATACGAATCGAAGTTGGCGCAGATCGGGCGGCATCGAGTTGAATATCAGTCGCTGGTGAGTGAACTAACCAAGCGATCCGAAGCTCTGGCCAAAGCGCGCCATTACTTACTGGAGTTGCGTTCGCTGACGGAACCGACAACGGAACTGTCTTTGTTGACCCCCGTTGGCGCCGCGCAAGCCGACACGCGTCCTCAGGGGCCATCGAAGTCGATGCTTCTCTTGAGTGCGCTCCTAGGTGGGTTAGCCATTGGCGGCGGTTTGGTCGCTTTGCGGATCGAACCTGACGAATTGGCGGTTCTCCGACACATTATCGCCACACCAGTCAGGGGCGTACTTGGCAGTCGTTCTCCGGCCGGCAACGCGCCCAAACCACCGCCGCCACGCACGGCGTCTAAGGTGCAACCCAAGCGATCGACAACGGTTCCCGATGAAGACATTCAGCAAGTCGAGGTTGCGCCGCCTGCTCGCGTAATCAAGCCAGTCACGTTGCGCCCCGCCAAGCTCGTCCAATCGCTGGAATCCGGACAACAAACGCCCGAACCGAACCCAGCTGGTACAACGCCAGCGCCCCTTGAGGCGGCGCGGACCGCCGAATCAACTAGCGGGACTGCGAAAGGGACGTCGGCAATGCCGCGCAGTCCCCAGGAAAAATCGCAGTCGAGCGGACCTGCACCGCACAACTCTTCATCCAGCGCTGAGCAGTCGCGAGGTCCGGTGCCCAGTTCTGCCGCGCCTCCAGTCACCACCCAAACAACTTCCTCTCCTGCTGATCTTGCCCATGTTCGCGCACAGTTGGAAAACATGATTTCGACAGCCGACGCGATTGATATCGCAGGAGTCAAACTACAAGGAGGCGACCCAAGTTCCTCGCCTGTTCCACTGCCTGGCGCCAGCTCGGTCGACGCCTATTGCCCCACCATCAAGCGCGTCGCGCGGCGAAACAAAGAGCAGTCGAGCTAGCCGGTTCCTCGGTGCCAGCAGGCACTGGTTCGAAATCAGCGTCCCAATGGACGATCTTCTGTTGGATCGAAAGCACGATCGAGCGAAACAAACGCATCGCTCGCGACGCCCGCCCTGATTCTTGTCGATCAACAGTGTGCAATTGATCGTGCCAAATCGGTGCTTTGGCAACGGTGCGGAACTGCACTGCGCGTCGGTTCGATACTCCATCGAAGGTCCGTCGGGCCCCAAATGTGCTGCTCATTCAGCGAATCGCACGTTGTCTTACTAAGTTAACCATCGATTCAGGAACCCCGCGGCAGGTTGTGCCGTCCAACGGGAATGTTCCACGCCCCATTCCCGCAAAACCGCGTGAAATAGGGCACAACATGCCAGGGCGACCTATAATTTCGGTTGTCGATGGCGAAGTTTTGAATACATCCAAGTGAGCAATTTTCCTATGAACGCCAAATCGTGGTGGTGGTTGATCGGGTGTTGGTTGGTTTCGTTCACCCACGTACAGGGCCAAGAAATCGGCTTCGTTGAAGATTTTGCCTTGGCGGCCGACCGGCAACAGGTGCTGTCCCGACTAGTTCCCGGAACCGACGAGTTCTATTACTACCATGCCCTGCATTATCAGCATCAGCTCCAGTTAGACGAGGTCGATACCCTGTATCGCGAATGGATTAACCGATTGGGCCGTACCGCGCGGGCGCAACAGATAAAACGGCGACAAGCACTGCTGCGCTACTCGGACAATCCCCAGCAGACGCTCGACTACCTGGTTCACAATCTCGGTTTGCGATTCGACTACCAACGGGAAATCCCCGATGCGGAACGGGACCTGCCGTCGCAACTCGATCAGCAACAGATCAGCTTCGCTGCGTTCGCGCAGCGCGCACTGGCACACAACAATCACACAGATGGATTCCATGAATCGGCGTTATACCAACTTGCCCAGCAGGAGCTCGATCCGGACCGACTGCGGCATCTGTTGCAGCGCTTGCGTTACCCTGACGTACCGAACCTAGTCGCGCTCGTCGCGCGCGATCTGCAACGTGACGATCGCCCGTCGTTCGGTTACTTGAGCATTCACCGATTGATGACGATCGACCAACTCGATGCTTTGGCAAGTCAGCTTCCCGAATTGCGACAACAATCAGGCTTTGTGTTCACCTACCTCAGCAAACTTAGCCCTTCCGATGACGCTGCCTCGTTTCGCGACGACGCCACCCATCGCGAATACCTCGAACGCATTTGGGCGTTCGCCAAAGACCTCGACCCGGTATTCAATTCCTTGAAGGCCGGCATTCTCCTACAACGTTTGTCGCTCGATCGGCGCAGCGGAGAATTTGACAAAGAGCGATTCCTGAATTATCTCCAGCTTCCGAAACATGTATTCTATATCCGCCCTGAGCGACTCAGACAATTCCGCGATGCCAGCCATTACGCGCAACTCGGGTCTGACTTTCGCGAGTTCAGCCGGTTGATTCCCATCCCGAATGACGAACCGATCGTCCGCTATTTCTTGATGCACTACCTTCGCGACGCGGCCAACGCCGACGAATTCGCGCCCTACGTCGCCGATGAATATCTGCGCCCCGTGTTTGCGGAAGTCAAGATCACGACTGGCCAAGGAGACCCGCAACAATGGGCCTCGTGGTTGACTCCGGAGGCTTATCGCGAGTTGATGCAGCGTGTCGATCTCGATTTCGATCCAACGCTGCCCCGCCAATTTCCGCTCGATCAACCAGTAACCATCAAGTTAACGACCAAGAATGTCTCGACGTTGATCGTCAAAGTATTTGAGATTAACACCGGTGCCTACTACCGGTTGATGCAGCGCGAGATCGACACCGATTTGAACATCGATGGACTCGTCCCCCATTGGGAGAAAACCTATCAGTACGACGATCCTCCCCTGCGGCGCGTCGAACGCGAGTTTTCCTTCGATCAATTGCAGGGTCCCGGCGTGTGGGTGATCGATTTCATTGGCAACGGCAAGAGCAGCCGCGCGCTGATTCGCAAAGGGGAGTTGCAGCACCTGGTCGAAACCACCGTGGCCGGGCAGATGTTTACGATCCACGACGGCGACGGGACCCGCGTGACCGATGCGAGTTTGTGGGTCGCTGGCCGAGAGTATCATCCGCTTCCTACAGGCGAGATCGTCGTTCCGTTTTCCACCCAACCGGGCTGGCAAGCTGCCATCATCTCGCGAGGTGCATTCAGTTCGCTCATCTGGTTTCAACATGAAGCGGAGTCGTACCAATTGGACGCCGGGTTCCATGTCGATCGCGAAGCGCTCGTGCGTGGCCGCCGCGCCCAGCTGGTGATCCGGCCTCAGCTGTATTTGAATGGTTTGCCCGTGACCAACGAGTTGCTCAAAGACTGGCGAATGCAAATCGTGGCGGTCGATGGCGACGGCTTGCCCGCCACGATCGACGTCCCCCAAGTGGAGTGGTCGAAACAACAAGAATTGCAATACGAGTTCCAAGTTCCCGGCGACTTGCGCACCTTGTCCGCTACACTGACGGCGCAGGTCCCCAGCGTCAGCGAAACCAAAGACATCCCATTGTCGGCCTCGATGAGTCTGACCGTTAACCAAATCAACGATACGGCTTCTATCCGCGACTTGCACTTGCTGCCGACCGTGGACGGATTTGTCTTGGAGCTTCGCGGCAAGACGGGGGAACCGCTCCCGCGGCAAATCGTGCAATTGACCATCGCGCATCGTTTATTCCGCGACCCCTTTGGGATCGCTTTGCAAGCTGACGCGCAGGGTCTAATCCATCTTGGACCATTGAGCGACATTGCGTCGGTCCAAGCGCAAATTGCTGGTACCGACAGCCGTGACTGGCAACTGCAAACGCGTGCGCAAGTCCCCTATGAATCGTACCATGTACTCGAAAACACAACGTTAGCCATGCCCTTTGCCACTGTGGGCGATGCGCCGCGCCGCGAGGACTTTGCGCTCTTCGAGATGCGCGGCGAGAACCCGATCGCCGACCGCTTCGACGCACTGGCATTTCAACCGGGTCGGCTCGCCATTCGCGGTCTGCATGCGGGGGATTATCAACTGGTCATCAAAGCGACGGATCAATCCGTGCGGATTCGCGTCACCGCGGGTCGGGCGGACGGCGCCTGGCTGCTCGGCCAACAACGCGTGTTGGAACAGCGGCAAGCCCAGCCGTTATTCATCGCGGCGATCAACGAGCGGGAAAAAGACATCGAAATCCAGTTGGCGGGTAATGGAGCGGGAGCGCGCGTGCATGTGCTGGCCAGCCGGTACTGGCCGCGGTTTGATGCCTTCGCCGCCTTGAATCAAATCCGCGATGCCGAGCCGCTCCTCCTGACGCGCGGTTGGCAAAGCAGTGCCTATCTGGCCGGTCGCGATATCGGCGATGAATACCGTTATATCCTGGATCGAAAGTATGAGCAAAAATTCCCCGGCAATGTGTTGGATCGCCCCTCGCTAATCTTGCAACCATGGTCTCGGCAAACGACCGACAGCACGGTCCAGCACGCTGCCGAAGGAGGCGAATTCGGCCAGGCCGGCGGAGGCGCGGTCGGCGGAGGAAGGCGCGATCGCGCACCCGGTGGTGTCGGGGCCGGCCGCGTTGATCCATCCAGCCTGGATTTTCTGGCCGACGGCTCGGTGACGTTCTGGAATCTGGCCCCTGATGCGGAAGGCCGCGTGGTCTTGAGTAAAGAACACCTCGACGATCGCCACTATCTGACCGTCATTGTTGTCAACGATCATTCAACTCAGCGGCGAACGCTTACGCTCCCCGCTCATGACGTGCACAGCCGCGACCTCCGTTTGACCAATGGACTCGATCCCAAAAACCATGCGGCGCTGACAAAACAGTTGCGCGTGGTCGAGACAGGGGATACTTTGATTATCGACGACTTGCGCGCCGCTCGGTTCCAGTCGTTCTCCAGCGTGGCTGATGTCTATCTCTATTTCCAGACGTTGACCAGCGATGCGACAATCAACGAATTTCATTTCGTGGCCGATTGGGGGACGAAGACCGATGAGGAGAAACGGGAGTTATACTCAAAGTTCGCTTGTCATGAGTTGAACGTCTTCTTGGCGCACAAGGACCTCGATTTCTTTCGCCAAGTCGTAGTTCCCTTTTTGAAGAACAAACGTGCGCCGACCATGATCGATCACTGGTTGCTGGAAGCACCGCTGGACAGTTATCTCGATCCCTGGCAATTCCAACGGTTGCATGTCGGCGAGCAGCTCCTGCTGGCTCGGCGCTTGCCGGCCGAACGCGCGGTCTTGATCCGACACGTCAACGAGCTGTATCAACTCAATCCGACGAGTCGGGCCGCGTTCGATCGATTGTTTGATGTAGCGGTCAACTTGCGGTCGATCCGCGCCGGCGATCCTGGCTCATCAGAGACCGCGAGCTTTGGCATCGCTGGGATAGATCTGGAACGTCCGCAATCGCAGGGCCGATTCCGAGGCGGAATGGGAGGCGCTGGCAGGTTCGGGGCGCCGGGCGCAGCTGCGCCGGCAGCGCCACCGGCCGATGCGGCGATGGCCCGCCGCTCGCAAGCTAACAACGAAGTGGAAGAACGAGTCCGGGTGGCCGAAAAACTCGATCGCGATGGACAAGCAGATAAAAATCTGCGCGAAGTTGCCAATGAATCGGAGGCGAGCAAGGAGTTTTTCTCTCATGGCTTTATCAACACCTTGGAGTTGGATTCTCAATCCGGCCTACTCGACATGCGAAACGAGCAAGCCCAGCTTTTCCGTCGCCTGCCGCCGACCGAAGAATGGATTGAAACCTATTATTACAAACTTCCCTGGGAACAGTCTTCCGCAAACCGCATTGCTGCCAATCGATTTTGGCGTGACTACGCCGATCATCTGGCCGCGGGACAGGAACAACCGTTCCTCTCTCCGCATTTCCCGGAAGCGGCATCAAATTTCACCGACATGATGTTCGCACTGGCTGTCCTGGATCTCCCGTTCGCGGCGCCAGAGCATGTGTTGAAAATCGAAGACGATAAACTCCAATTCACCGCTGCTGGGCCGGCCGTGGTCTTCTACCAACAAGTCCAGCCGGCACCGCTCGATCCGCGCGGCGCGGGGGTTTTGGTCGCCGAGAACTTCTTCCGTAGCGACGACCGTTACCGCATGGAAGGGAATCAGCGCTATGACAAATTCATTAACGACGAATTCCTGGTCCACGTGTTGTACGGCGCTCAAGTCGTGCTGACCAACCCCACTTCGACGCCGCAGCTGGTCGATCTTCTTACACAAATTCCCAATGGTGCGCTACCGGCCGCCAAGAGCCAGGTAACCCGCACGCGACAATTAGAATTAGCTCCGTTCAGCACGCAGACGTTCGAGTACTATTTCTACTTCCCGTCCGCGGGTACGTTCACGCACTTCCCCGCGCATGCTTCGATCGAACAACGCGTGGTCGCGTCAGCCGCAGAGCAATCGTTCCGCGTCGTGGATACACCCTCGCAGATCGACCGCCGCTCGTGGTCTTATCTCTCGCAACATGGTTCAGACGCCGAAGTGATCGAGTTCCTGCAAACGGAGAATATCCTGGCAATCGACTTGGGCAAAATCGCGTTCCGCATGGCCGATCGCGAGTTCTTCCGTCAAGCCACCGACACGTTGCGCAGCCGTAAAGCGTACCAGGCGTTGCTGTGGTCCTACGCGGTGAAACACAATGACTCGGCGACGATCGCGGAGTTTTTAAGAAACTCGCCCGAGTTCCTCCAGCAAATCGGCCCGGCTTTCGAAAGCCCCTTAGTCACCATCGATCCGGTTGATCGCCGCTGGTACGAGCACCGCGAGTATTGGCCGCTGGTCAACGCCCGGGCACATCGCTTGGGCGCGCGGCGGCAGATCACCAACCCGCGCATTCACCAACAATATCATCAATGGTTGGAGGTTTTGGCTTGCCGGGCTCGATTAACTGCCGAAGACCGGCTGGCTGCGGTCTATTATTTGTTGCTGCAAGACCGCGTCGCAGAAGCAATCGAGCATTTTTCCGCCGTCGAACGCGATGGCGTGGCAGAGCAGATGCAATACGATTACTTGGCGGCTTACTTGGCCTTTTCTCGCGAAGCTGTCGATGAAGCCGAAGCGATTGCCCAGCGTTACGAGGATTATCCGCATGAGCGTTGGCGAACGATGTTCCGCAATGTCTTGGCGCAAGTGGCCGAGATTCGCGGCGGCGCCACGGCGGCCGCCGACGCGCGCGATCGCCAACAGCGCCAAGACGAGCTGGCGGCACAGGCCCCGGCCCTGGATTTCACCATCGAAGCGAGGAAAATCGCGATCGACCATCGCAACGTGAGCGCCATTGAAATTCGGTATTATCAAATGGATATCGAACTGCTCTTCAGCCGCAATCCGTTTGTCCAACAAACCACCGGCGGATTCGCCATGATCCGGCCCAATCGGCAAGACACGTTGGAGCTGGCCGTTGACCAGCACCGCACGCGCATCGATTTGCCGCCGGAACTGCACAACGCCAACGTCTTGGTCGAGATCAGCGGCGGCGGTCAAGTCCGATCGCGGGCCTATTACGCCCATTCGCTGATCGTCGAATTGCAGGAGAACTATGGACAGTTGCGTGTCTTGGCGGAGCAGAGCGGACAGCCCTTATCGAAAGTCTATGTGAAAGTGTTTGCGCGCCAGCGCGATGGCAGCGTGGCGTTCTACAAGGACGGATATACCGACTTGCGTGGACGATTCGATTATGTGTCGCTCAGCAATCGATCGCTGGACGGCATCGACCGTTTTGCAGTTCTGATTCTCAGCGACGAGCACGGAGCCGTGATCCGAGAGGCCGGAGTGCCCATCGTGTGCGGCTTCCTCGACTACGCCCGTAAGATCGGGGGCGTCGGGCCAAGCATTATTCCGAGCGGAAACATCAAGGCGGACATGGATCAAATCCGTGAGTTCTACGCCGACATCACCGGCTCCTCCACCTCCTCCCATAAAAATTCTAC
>JACTND010000195.1 GCA_014584305.1 Planctomycetota bacterium
ACGGACGTCGATTCTTGGTGGTTGCGAGCCGCTCAAGACGATCACCCGCGCGTCCGCCTGTTGGCGGCGCGCGGCGCCAGTTACTTGCCAGGTCCTTTGGGAGCGAAAATCTTGGCGATCGTAGCGGCCAACGGACGCGATCGTTTCATTGATTACATGTTGCGCGAGTCGCTGCGCGGGATCGAATCCAATTGGCGATCGGCCATGAAAGACGCGGAATGGATCGCGCAGTTGCCCGCAGAAGGAGCGGCCTTTTTGGCGCGGCAGCTCACGCCGGACGAACAGGCGACGATGGCCCTGGCGCCGGCCGTCGCGCGATTTCTGGTCGTCAGTCCAGGACTGACGTCCGCCAAGAGGATCGAGGCGCTGCAGTTGCTGGCACAGAACCGCGGAGAAACGACCGCCGCGTTGCTGTTGGAGCTGATCCGAGAAACCGCGGAAATGCCGCAGTCGGAAACGAGCGTTTACGAGCTCGTTCGCTTGATCCCGTTACTCGATGGACGCGGCTTTGACAGAAACGTTCTCTCGGAATGGGCCGAGTCCTCACCACACGCAGCGCTGCGACAAGCCGGTCTATTGGGAATCATCTCGATCACAGGTAACCCTGATCTGGCGTATGAGTTAGTCTTGCGCGATCCGCGTCGGTTTCGCGATTTGGCTGCACTGGTCCATCTGCTTCCCAAAGCGGAATGGCAGTGGGCTCTGTTTCCGCACTTGGTTGAAGCCGCACAAGACCCGCGCCCCGACTGGATGAACCGACTGGATGGGACCGGGTTTGGAATGGCCCAGTTCGTGCGCATCGAACTTCCCGGCGAACAGCGGATACTGACCTTGGCGGAAGTGGAAATCCTGGCCGATGGTCATAACGTGGCCCTTGGCGGAACGGCATCTCAATCCAGCGTGGGCTACGGAGGCGAAGCGCAACGAGCGATCGACGGCAACCGCAGCGGCCGCTACGGTGACGGTGGACAAACCCACACCGCCGAAACGACTGCTAACCCGTGGTGGGAAGTTCGGCTCGCGGCTCCTGCGAATATCGACACGATCCGCATATTCAATCGAACAGAGGGGGAGTTTTATCGACGGCTCGATGGCTTCACGTTGTCCGTTCTGGATGATCAGCGTCAAATCCTGTTCGAAAAACGCGACCTGCCCGCGCGACGGGAACGGCAGGATTTGGCGATTGCGTTGATGCTTCCCGAGGAAGTCATCCGCTGCGCGGCGATCAAAGCGCTCAGCCAGGTCGTTGGGCGCGAGGATCAGGCGTTCGCGGTTTGCGCGCGAATTGCAACCAACGAAGCGCCAGGCGCGGTATGGAAAGAAGCGATCGCTGGATTGGCGCGGACCGCCCCGGCAGTCCGCGACACGGGTGACGTCGGGCCGCTGGTCGATCGTCTGTTGACCCAAATCGAGAATACGCCGCTAAAGGAACGAGCCCACGGAGTCTCGGGGTTGGCGATCCAGGTTGTGCAGGAATTGTTAGCGCATCTGTCCTCGGAGCAGGCCCTCGCCGCGCGGACCAGGTTGGGAAATGTTGTCGTCCGTGAGTATCACTTGGGAACAAAGCCTCACCGCATGACATTTGACCTGACGAAACTGGTAGTCGCGGCAGGGCGTCCGTTCGAGTTGGTGCTGGAGAACACCGATTTGATGCCGCACAACTGGGTATTGGTCGCGCCGGGTCGTTTAGAGGAAGTCGGGGAATTGGCCGAAGCGGAATCCGCGCAACCGGACGCGTTGGGTCGACAGTTCATCCCAGACAGCCCACATGTCCTGGCGGCCAGTCGCCTGTTGCAGCCGCAGGAGTCGCTTCGAATCTCCATGGTCGCGCCGGAAATCCCCGGAATGTACCCCTATGTGTGCACGTATCCAGGGCATTGGCGGCGGATGTTCGGCGCGTTGATCGTTGTCCCGTCCGTGGAAGCGTATCAAGCAGATTCCGAGAGCTATTTGGCCGCTTTGGGTTTGGAAATTCGGGACCCGCTATTGTTGACAATCAACCGCCCCCAAACCGAGTGGCAGTTGGCCGATTTGGTACCCGCGGTGGAGGCCGATTTCGGGTCCGGCCGTGATTTTGATAATGGTCGGCAGATGTTCAAATTGGCGAGTTGTTTTTCCTGCCACCGCCTGCGTGACGAAGGATTCGCGTTGGGGCCCGACCTGGCGGCCATGCCCGCCGAATGGACGCCCACGGACGTTTTGAGCCATATTATCGAACCCTCGCTAAAAATCGACGAGAAATTTCAAACCCAGATTTTTCAAATGGTGAGCGGGAATACAATATCTGGTATCGTGGTTGATGAAGATGATGAGTCGGTGCGGATTGTCGAGAACCCATTATTGGAAGCAAGCGCCACGGTTTTGAGCAAGGACGACTTGGACGCGCGGCGCCGGTCAGACGTATCGATCATGCCGAAGGGCTTGCTCGATTCCCTATCCAAGGAAGAGATTCTGGATTTGTTGGCATTTTTGATGGCGCATGGCGAACCGAATCATCCGGTTTTTTCTGGCAAATAAGCTAAAGGAATATACGATGACCGAGATTGCGATCCCGCGACCTGTATTAGCCTCGCGACCCGGGCAACGTTGGTGGGTTATGGCGGGCTTGCTCGTGGCGTTGATTGTCGCGCTCATGATTGCCGGCTGGATTCCCTCGCCGTGGAACACGCAGCAATCGGCGGACTTGAAACAGCTTTTGGTGGATGCGCGATCCAACGACCAGGAAGTGCGCATTGCCGCTTTGTTGGCATTGGGACAACGCCGCGAATCGCTGCCGGATGTGTTGCCCGCCGTCTTGGAATCACTCAGTCACCGGGAAGAGATCGTCCGCCATGCGGCGCAGCTCGCGATTCGCGATTTAGGAGACGAGGTCATCCCATTGCTCCAGCCCTGGATCGAATCCAGCGAACTGGATCGGTACGGAAAAGGGGCCGAGGCGGTGCGGGCCATCGGTCCTGCCGCTGACGTGTGGACCGATGCGCTGATCGCGCACTTGAGTAACGACGACATGCGCATTCGATTGGCGAGTCTATTTGCACTGCGCGAAGTCGGCCCGGCAGCGATGAACGGTCTAGATAAATACATCGAATTGCTCGACGATCCCGAGTTCAATGTTGTCGTCAACGCTTGTCGCGTCCTGGGAGGACTAGGACCTGCCGCCAACAAAGCGGTGCCGAAAATTATGACGCTGCTCGACGAAGACGAAGAGGGAAAGAACAATTTGTCGGTGCGCTCGACCGCGGCCGAGACGTTGGGGGCGCTCGGACCGGTACGGGGCATCGATGTCGTGGGTGCCTTGACCGCGAAGCTGGACGTCTTTTATCAATTGGAAAAAGAGCGCGCGCTGATCGGTTTGGGGCATTTGGGTTCGGCCGCTAGTTCGGCGCTGCCAAAAATCAAAAGCCTGATGGGCGATTCGGAAGATCCCACGAATATGGCCTCGCGGGCCGTGATGCCGCGCGCCGCGTTGACGTACTTTTATGTCTCGGGAGATTTGGATACGACCTTGCGCGCGTTTGAACGATTATTGGCCTCTCCCTCTTATGAAACGGAGACGATCTCGCGGATTGCGGATTTGAAGGAACGGGCCAAACCGCTGGTTCCCAGTTTGATCGCCAAACTGGACTCGGATGAAGAATTCACGCGGGAACATGCTATTTGGGCGCTGGCCGCCATCGGACCGGCCGCAAATCAGGCGGTATCCAAGTTGAAGCGATTGTCTCAGGACGACCCCGACGCTTTGATTCGCGATGCCGCCCGTCGCGCAATCATCACAATCAGCGGGAACGCGGGGCCCTAAGACTCACTGCCCGTCCAGCAGCCAGGCCTGCGACAGTGTACTAGTAGATGTCGTTGTGCGCCTTTCGGACCAACAACTTCGTGCTCGTTTACCACTGACCGATTATTCAACCTGTAGCGAATGCGCCTGTTGTACGGGGTAAGTTTGAGTCTCGCTTGGCGCTTAGTCGATTACTGTCGATGTCACCAAGGAGGGGTTTTGGATGTGGTGTCCACAGTGCCAGATGAAAACGCCGCTGATCGCAGTGGGACCAGTGGACATTCTCTGCGCGACGTGCCAATCCCCTGTTGAAGGGTCCGATAAAACTGTCGGCACTCCCTCCTCGAATCCAGCGCGCCAAACCGAAACGTCCATTCTTTTGTCTGCAGAACGTCCAATAAGTCAACAGGTTGATGCGCCTTCAGGATCGGTGAGGCGGATTCGGTTTGATGCTGCGCATGGTAGCCCATTGTCCAACGCCCCCAAAAGGTTTCCTGGGGACGTATCGCCCCCGCACTTTCCCTTGGTTGAGAACGCTCGGGCTGCGCTGGAACCGATCGAAGGAAACTTCGGTTCCACAGCCGAAGATCGCGGAGCTATGACTCGAGTCCGCCATTGGCAATTGTGGGCTCCCACGTTGGCAATTGTGTTGTTCGTTAGTGGACAACTACTTCATTTGGCTGCCTACAACCAGCATCATCGCCACAGTCTGATCCTGGGAACGGTAATTTCCGTGGTGGCTCTGGGAATCGCTCTGTTGTACGGGCGGCGAACGCCGGACTCATCGCTGCTGGAGCACACGCCGGACCGTCTTCCGTCAGCCCCGGTGTCAAAGCTCCCTGCATCATTGCGAGACCAATCTCCGCCGCGCGCGGAAACGTCTGCGGTGCACCAAGAACCGATTACAAATCTGGCCATCAGTTCTCCAAGCCTGAACCAAACGCCAGTTCTGAGATAGACTGCCGCAGAGACCATCTGACCGCTCCGTTGATCAGACCGAGAAGGTCGCGGCAACGCAGTTGTTCATGGACGACTTGCGAATTATAGTTTTTCTGGGTATCGGACCCACGAAGCCGTCGGGGACAAGGTCGTCGATGGCGTACTGTTTGCTTGCCGCTTACGTGAACGCCAAGTACGGCTAAACACGAATTTGGTTTTATACCGTCCCCTCCGCCCCCGACCTGCTTGACTGGTTGGAGCGAAAGTTTGACAAGCAAAAGGCACAAAAAGGCAAATCGGGACATGCACATTGTGCAGCTGGTGGCAACACATCGAGGCCCCGTTTCGCGCCTTTCATGCGAGCGAAACGAACCCAGAGTATAGCCGCGTGGGTAAAAAAGGCCTGCCGGAAGACACCGGTTAGCCTTCACACTCGGGCTCTCTTTAGACGAACGGATGGGGGCTATGCGCGTCGTCGCCGGTTGGTTTAGCGTTCAGACTTTCCGCCCCACCAGGCGAGCTAGTCAAGCTGGTGGGGGCGGGCGCTCGCCAAGGGCGTCGGATACCTGGCGGTTGCCAGGCAAATGTGGGTGTCACTGATTGCATCAGACACGGCTCACTGCCGCTAGACCAATTCTGCCCTCACCCCATACCGACAGTGCCATTCGTGCCACCCACCAACAATGTCATCGGTCAAACGGGGATTGGTGGGTGGCACTTATTTCTTAGTAGTATTTCTTAGTGCAGTATACTATTCTACAGAGCCGTCCTAACCCTTTTGATTCGCCTGCAGCTCAATGAAAAAGGCGGCAGTTCCTGCATGCGATGTGCGATTTCGGCGCATCCATGATGCCTGAGACATGTTTTGCGACAATTTGGGGAAAAACAATAAATATAGACTGATTTGGTTGATGCAAGCAGTTGTTTACAAACGTCCGGCTACTTATACTTTGCAAAAGAACAGAGAATAGAGTTGAGTCGCGGTTTGTTGGAGGTTGAAGTCGTCTTGGAGTATACACCATGAAAAATGTTTTCCTCTTGTTTCTCGGTCTTGTGTTGATTGCCTCCGCCACGACGGCTCGGGCAGATTTTATGCATTACGATTCGGGCACTGGTACGTGGAGCGTCACCAATTGGGGACCTTTCACCAACAGTGGTTCTGGGGCGTTTGCCCCCAGTACGTTTTCGGGCTACACCAGCCTGGGCGGAGTCGGCATGATGCGGAACGACAATTTGGGTGGCTGGTGGATTGGTGAAATTGACATTTCGACATTTTCTAGCTTTTACGCGCCCGACACCTACACCATCACCGTTACGGGAGCTACGTGGGGTGGTATTGTCGCGTATTTTTCCACGTATGCTGCGGGGAGTAATTTTTACGCGGCGAGTGACAATCCGGGAGACATCATCGACGCAACTGGTCTTAGCATCGGTGATTCAATCAATGGCGTGTTCAGTTGGTCCGGTGACTTTAGCAACATGCAACTGAATTACACGGCCCTCATTCCGGAGCCTGCAACCAGTGGATTGATCGGACTTGCTGTGTTCGGCTTGGCTTTCTTCCGCCGACGCAAATAGAACCATCAAACATCAGATCAACTAGCTGCGGCAAGCAATTTTTTGCTTGCCGTTTTTTGTGCTGTGGCCACCCGTGCGTTGTCATACTCCAATTGCTAAGCAACCGTTCTCGGCAGGAGTGATGCGGGTGGTTCGTGGTTTGTGAAGTGTGCCGATGATGATTTGACAAAGACGCCACAGGCCCCGTGGCGTCGTTGTCAAAAGAATCGATGAAGCAACATGGTTTCCACGAGAAGACTGCGCGTCGTCCGATTCGTTGGGTTGTTGGTGGTATCTTGGATCGTCATGACGTTCACTCTGGACGCGTTTTGGGGTCAGACCCTGTTTTCAGGTGTTCGGGATTGAGGTGAGATACAGGTATGGCACGACCTTTGAGCATCCAATTTGGGGGAGCCATTTATCACGTGATGGCTCGCGGCAATGGGCGGCACTTGCTATTCCATGCCGACGATGATTATCAGCGAATGCTATCCGAGGCTGTGAAATGTTTGCTCGACGGGCTGTGCTCCCTCCACGCGGATACCCTGAAAGACGTTTTTGCTCAGTTTAGGGCGGTAGAGGCGTGTTGATGTCAGTT
Organism: Planctomycetota bacterium; assembly: GCA_014584305.1. Lineage (GTDB taxonomy): Bacteria > Planctomycetota > Planctomycetia > Pirellulales > Pirellulaceae > BJ22. The sequence continues at coordinate 6,873 of JACTND010000195.1, forward strand.
AGTTTAAATCATTTTGGCATCAGATTGGGCAATTGATTTGGCTTAGTTTCGTCGTTGGCCGCTGTTGTTGGCTCAACACGGAAAACGCTCGCTGTGGCCAATGCCGGTGCAGTTTGTCTTCCCATCCGTGTCGATAATAAGCCGAGATTGCGGAAGCGATGAAAGTTGTTCACCAACACATGCCACAGCGTTTGGGCGCGACGTTCTTTAGACCGCGTACTCGAAACTGTATCAATCCGCGATTGCGACATTCCGCATTCGGAAACTCCGCAACCGATGGACGTTGTTTAAAAATCCCCTGTGCTTCAGAGGTGCTCATCCGCTTGCGAACGTTAACCATGGCTCCGCTGTCGCCAGGTTTCTTCGCATAAGGATCTTTGCCTTCTTCGAGTTGCTTTTCTTCGATCGGCAAGGGAGCGAACACTTTCGTGCCTGAGGTCTCCATCGCATCAATGTCGCTATTCTCCGTGAAACCGCCATCTACCAAGTATTCCTCAGGCGATACTCCATAAGTCGTACAGATCAATTCGTACATCGGAAGCATCTGACCTTGATCGCTACCTTGGTTGTTCACGTCAACGGCAACAATGATCCGCGCGCCCCAATCACTGGCAAATTGAACATTGTAAGCGGGGCGAAACCCGCCATCACCCATCTTCATGCGGGCTGCATTTGGATTCGTCGTCGAGTTCCGAGGAATCGATTTACTCTTGCGAGATTTCTTGTCTTGGCGACGCTGCTCGAGTTCTTTCAGGGTCGTTTGCGCATCCTTGATTCGCTGAAGCCTCTCTTCCGCGGCTCGCTCTCGGGCCGCTTGCTCAGCCTTGCTGGCTTCCTCCTCCTGCTCCTGGCTCTGCTCCTTGAGTTTTTTAACATAGGCTTCTGCCTCAGACTGCGTTTTCTCGAGCGTCGGCTTTGAGTGGTAGGGTCAGCTGCCTACCAATGCACGCACTCGCATACCGGCATGACCGATACTTTCTAAGGTCATCAGACCTTCGTGAACCAGCACCGCGATCGAATCGCTCAAAAGTTGATCGACTAAGTCTCCGTGACCGCTACGAAAGTCGCTAAGAGTATGGTGGTTGACCGATACACCACCACAAATCCACAATTAATGAAAGTTTCTGGTGGTAAGCGCAGCCAACCGCCTGGCGCTGGTGATTCCTTCAATGGTGGCAAAGAACCACACACGAAAGAGAATTCGCGAGTCGATCGGAATCCGGCCTACGTTATCGGCTGTGGCTCTGATCTCTTGGTAAAGAGGGACAAGTCAAGAGACTCGCAGTACTGCCAAACCAATCTCACGCGACGATCGCTGGCAACCAACTGATCAAGTGAGTGAAAATGCATTTCGACCTAAGTACGCTCGGGTCGCAGAGTGCGAGCGTAGCCTCGCAGCTGAGTGGTGCTTTTTGTATTCATAGCCGTCAGTTTACAGGCCGACCTCAGTTAACAAGAAGGCACCTAAAATTTCACGGCCTTTCAGGGCTCCAAGCCTGAGACAATCGTTGGTTCTAGGATAAGCTGACGCAGGGACCGTCTGACCGCGGAGTGGCTAGCAACTCGGTTGTTAACCGTTCCGTCAGCTAAAGACGCGGGGATCAGGGGAGCGGATGGCGCGGCACTCCCTCTAAAACCTTCCTTCCCTGTTGGTGCGGTACCGCCGACACGTTCTCATGCCGCCTCCACGAGACCAGCGCACGTTACGTGGAGGGGTCCCATGGCTTCGAATATTCGCTCGGTTCCTGCCTCACCGTGCTGTTCGGAGCTCCCGAGTCCGTGGTGCCTCAACTGGGAAATGCCCCCGTCATCGTGTATCATCAGGGCATGAACGACAAACTGGATACGAACGCGCCTGGCGCCCGCGTTTTGGTCGTGGACAACGACGTGGACCTAGCCCGTGCTATGACCGAAAGTCTAGAGCGTATCGGCCTGCGTTGCACTACTGCCACGAGCGGCAGCGAGGGGGCCAAGCTGATCAGCGAACTGGACTTCGAGGTTGTCGTCACGGATTTGGTGATGCCCGACGTCGATGGCATGGCGATTCTGAAATTGGCGAAGGAAAAGTTGGCCGATTGCGAAGTCATCATGGTGACGGGCCATGCGACCGTTTCCGGGGCAGTGGATGCCATGCGCGAGGGGGCGCATAATTTCATTGAAAAGCCGGTAACGCCCAAGCGGTTGCAGACGGTGGCCCAAAAAGCAGTCGATTCCGTGCGGCTGCGACGACAAAATCAGGAACTGTTGAGCCGACTGGACGAGACGTTCGGTTTCGACAATTTGATTTTCGCCAGCGATTCGATGAAGGCCGTCGTCGATCGCTTGCGGCGCATCGCCCCCACGGAATCGGGCGTGCTGATCACCGGGGAAACCGGGACAGGCAAGGACGTGATTGCGCAGGCGATTCATCAAAACAGCCCCCGGAAGAAAAAGCCGTTCGTCGCTATCAACACGGGGGCGGTCGCCGAACATCTGGTTGAAAGCGAACTGTTCGGTCACGTGAAAGGAGCGTTCACGGACGCGATTAACGACCGCCAAGGAAAATTCGAGTACGCCGACGGCGGGACTTTGTTCTTGGATGAGATCGGCGACATGCCGATGGCGACTCAAATCAAATTGTTGCGGGTTTTAGAGGAACGCGAGATTACGCGGGTCGGGGACAATCGATCGATTCCGGTCAACGTCCGCGTCTTGGCGGCAACCAACAAGAATTTGGAGCAGGACGTCGATGCCGGCCGTTTTCGCGCCGATTTGTATTATCGCCTGAAAGTCGTCACCGTGCATTTGGAACCGCTGTCGAAACGCCGTGACGATATCTTGCCGTTGGCAGATTTCTTTCGCAAACAAGCGGCAAAGAAGAATAGCAAAACAGTGCGTGGTTTTTCTCCTGCCTTGCGGCAATGGTTGTTAAACTTTCATTGGCGCGGCAACGTCCGCCAACTGAAAAACGTAGTGGAAAGTCTGGTCGTCTTGGACGTGGATGGCTTATTAGACCTGGATGATTTGTCCCCCGATTTGCTCCCGGTGTCACCGGCTGGCGCTTCGGAATCCGCGCCGGGTAAAGTCGTTCCAGCGATGGCGAATGCCGAATCGTCCGCTCAGTCGATGATCGGAAAATCGATGAAGGAAATTGAACGCTGGGCAATCGAGCAGACGCTCGAAATGACCAATCACAATCGAAACGAAACGGCGCAGATTCTCGATATCAGCTTGCGGAATTTGTATCGCAAAATAAAAGAGTTTGGTTTGCGGCATGACAACTGATATAGCGCCTCTCGCGCGCCGTCCCATCCGACAACTGCCACCACCCGTGGTCAACCAAATCGCGGCGGGTGAAGTGATCGAGCGCCCGTCGAGCGTCGTCAAAGAACTGTTGGAGAACGCCGTCGATGCCAGCGCCGAGGAAATTGAAGTCACCATTACTCAGGGCGGACTGGAAGAAATCCGTGTCACCGACAACGGCTGTGGCATCCCGCGCCACGAATTGGAGTTGGCGGTTGCCAGCCACGCCACCAGCAAGATCGCCAATGCCGACGAATTGTTTCAGGTGGGGACGCTGGGATTTCGAGGCGAAGCGTTGGCTTCCATCGCTGCGGTCAGCCAGATGGAGCTTCGCAGCCGCACTGGCGACGCCGACCTGGGATACGAGCTGCGCATCGCGGCTGGACAGGCTTTTCCTGTGGAACCCTGCGGCATGCCGGTGGGGACGACCGTTATCGCCCGCAATTTGTTTTTCAATACGCCTGTCCGCCGCAAGTTCTTGCGCACATCCGCTACGGAATTGGGGCATGTAGCGGAAGCGTTCACGCGCATCGCGCTGGCCTATCTGGATCGGACATTCACGTTGATTCACAACGACCGGACGATCTTTCAACTGCCGGCCACAACTGATTGGCGCGACCGCATTGGCGCCTTTTTTGGGGACGAGATCGCCGATGCGTTAATTGCCATCGATCGCGAACACGATCGAGTTCGATTGCATGGATTCGTGGTGGATCCCGCGGTGAGCCGGTCGAACAACCGCCTGCAGTACTTGTTCCTCAACGGGCGGTACATTCGTGATCGCGCGCTGCAACATGCCTTGGGAGTAGCGTACCGAGGACTGCTGATGGTCGGTCGGTTTCCCGTCTGCTTTCTCCGATTGGAGATGCCCAGCGATTGGGTCGATGTGAACGTGCATCCGGCGAAACTGGAAGTTCGTTTCCAGGACGGCAGCCGGCTGTACAGCCACTTGTTGGGGACCATTCGCGACACGTTCTTGAGTACGGACTTGACCGCGCGTGGCCAGCTGGCAACAGGGTCAGTGGAGCTGGTGATCGGGTTTGCTCCTACTCCCAGCCGCAATTGGATCGACGAACCGTGGCCGGGAACCGCGCCAGTAGCGCAATGGGGAACGGAACGAGCGGCCGCGCATTATCCGCGCGTGGATCAGAAGACTCCGCCAACAACACCAGATTCGCATGATTCAACGCTGTCGTCCGCGCCGTCGTCGGCCGTCTCTTCGACCGCGCCCCATCGCGTGTTGGCGTTACAGGTCCACGACACCTATTTGGTTACCGAGACCGACGACGGCCTGGTGGTCATCGACCAACATGCGTTGCACGAGCGGATTTTGTACGAACAATTGCGCCAGCGGATCGAGGCGGGTGGCATTGAATGCCAACGACTGCTCGTGCCCGAACCTGTGTCGCTGCGCCCCGTCGAACTAGCCGCGATCTTGGATAACGCCGAAGTCTTGCGCCGACTGGGAATTGGGGTTGAGGCTTTCGGTGGCGACACCGTATTGGTCACGTCGTACCCGGCGATGTTGGCCAACCATGACCCGGGCGAGCTATTGCGTGGACTCGTCGATTTGCTATCGACCGACGGTGCGGCTTTGAAGCAACGCGACCTCGTTGACGAATTGCTGCACATGATTGCCTGCAAGGCCGCGATCAAGTCCGGCGATCGCTTGTCGCGCGACGAAATCGACGCCTTGTTGGAACATCGTCAGTACTGCCGCGACGCGCACCATTGTCCGCATGGGCGGCCAACCGCATTGGTCTTTTCGCGCGATGATCTGGACCGAAAATTCAAGCGAATTTGATGCCATTGGTCAGCAGGGCTTGCACCCCAGCGTTCCAACAGGTCTGGGGCTACCTGGCTGGGCACCAAAAGTTGCCTCTCACGGGTTGAGGAATTCCCGCCCCGCTGATTACAATAGTCAACTCGAAATTGGGGCATTATGTCCGTTCCATCGCGCAGCGTCCGGTCGGTCGGCCGTCCACCATCAGTGTTGACGAGTTGCAATGTCCGTCCATCGTGTTCAATGTTTAGTTGAGGAGAAAGTTCAGTGGCCAACGGCAATTTTTTGTTTACCAGCGAATCTGTCAGCATGGGACACCCCGATAAACTGGCGGATCAAATCTCCGACGGCGTCCTGGACGCGATGCTGGCCCAGGACCCCCAGAGCCGCGTGGCGTGTGAGACGATGGTTACGACCGGGTTGGCGATTTTGGCCGGCGAGATCACTTCGCGCGCGGTAGTCGATTTTCAGGAAGTCGTCCGCACGGTAATCCGCGATACCGGTTACACCGACGATCAGATGGGGATTTGCGCCGACACCTGCGCGGTCCTCGTTGCCTTGGGAAAACAGAGCCCAGATATTGCCCTCGGAGTCAACGAAGGGGCCGAAAAATCGATCGGTGCGGGCGACCAAGGCCTCATGTTCGGCTACGCCTGCGATGACACACCAGAGTTGATGCCGTTACCCATTACGCTCGCGCATCGGCTTCTGTTCCGTTTAACGGAAGCTCGTCAGCGGGCGGAGGTTCCGTGGTTGCGCCCCGACGCCAAATCGCAGGTAACGATCGAATTCGAAAATGGCCGTCCCTTCCGGGTGCACACGGTGGTCATTTCAACGCAACATTGCGACTCGGTGTCTCAGCGAGAAATCCGCGAATTTGTGATTGATGAAGTGATTCGGCCGCAACTGCCGGCAGAACTCGTTAAAGGAGACCCGATTTACCATATTAATCCGACCGGGCGTTTTGTCGTCGGTGGGCCCCACGGCGACTGCGGACTGACTGGACGCAAAATCATCGTGGATACTTACGGCGGTTGGAGCCGACATGGCGGAGGAGCTTTCAGTGGCAAGGACTCCACAAAGGTCGATCGGAGTGCAGCGTATATGGCGCGGCATGTCGCCAAGAATATTGTTGCGGCCAAATTGGCGAACAAATGCGAATTGCAATTGGCCTATGCGATCGGTGTCAGTGAGCCCGTCAGCGTTTATGTCGATACGCAGGGTACGGGGGTGGTGGACGACGCCGTGTTGTGCGACTTGGTTCGCGACACGTTTGACCTGACCCCCAAAGGGATCATCGATTACTTGCAATTGCGGCGACCGATCTTCCGCAAGACCGCTTGGGGCGGGCACTTCGGGCGGAGTGAGCCGGAATTCACTTGGGAGTCAACGCATCGCGCCGCCGAACTGGCCGATCGCGCTGGGGCCTTGTCAGTGGCCTAGTTCACGGCAGACACGGCACAAGGTAGGGGAGGCACAGCGCGCGTGCATTTTCAAAATCTGTTGGAGACGTTCGCTAACCAGTTTCCCCAGCGGGATTACGTGATTGAGATCACCTGCCCGGAGTTCACTTCGGTCTGCCCCAAAACAGGCCAGCCCGATTTCGGTACTTTGCACTTTGAGTACGTTCCGAACGACTGGTGCGTGGAATTGAAAAGCCTGAAGCTGTACTTGCAGCAGTTTCGCAACGAAGGCATTTTTTACGAGCATGTGACGAATGCCATCGCCGACGACTTCGTGGAGATCGTGCAGCCACGGCGGTTGACGCTGACCGCCACGTTCACCCCGCGCGGGGGGATCAGCTCGCGGATCGTGGTCTCCTATCCGAACCGCGAGGCGTGAGATGGCGTCGCCATTGACCGTCTTGCTGAGTGGCTTTGCGGACGAAGTCTGCCGCAGCAAGGATGTCGATTTGCAATTCGGCGTGTGTGCTGCCTTGGGTCTCCGCTATGTGTCGCTTCGATTTCTCCGCATCGGCGACGCGGTGAAGAACATACTCGATCTGACCGACGCGGATGCTGATTGGGTCGCGGAACGGTTGGACCATTACGGATTATCGGTGTCTTCGATCGGGTCCCCGCTGGGCAAGGTCAAATTGTTCGACTTCGACGATGGCAGTGACAACCGCTTTCGCCCGTTCGACGAATATCTTCATCGCGAAGTCGCGCGGTGTTGCCAATTGGCGACTCGGTTTGGCACGCGGTTGATTCGTGGGTTTTCTTTCTATCCGCCGCGCGGCGAAGCAGTCGAACCGCACACCCCACTTGCGGCGCAGCAGGTGGGCCGCATCGTCGCCGCGTGCGCCGAGCATGACTTGTTGTTTGGCCTCGAGGTCGAAGCGAACCTCGTCGGAAACAACGCACAGCGCCTATTGCAGATTGTCGATCGAGTCAACGATCCCCACCTGGTATTGGTTTTTGACGGAGCCAATCTGGCCACACAGGGCTACGGGAGCAATGACATTATTGCTCAATGGCGCGCCATGTGGCCGCACGTGGGTTGGCTGCACGTGAAAGACTATCGACCAGCGCCGGAACCTCCGAGCACGCACCCGGACGCGTTTGTCGATGAAGAGTCACTGCAAGGGTTCGTCCCCGCGGGCTGGGGCTGTGCGGGATATCGTGAAATCCTGCGCGATGTGGCGGAACACGGGCCAGCCCTCGCGGCGCGCATGCAGCAATTGGGGTTGCCCGGATTCTTTGTTGACCTCGAACCCCACTTGCTGGCCGGAGGCCAATTCGGCGGTTACAGCAGCCCCGCCGGTTTTGGTGTTGCTGTCCGGGCGTTGTGCCAAGTAGCGGATTCGGTCGGCTTGCCCTATCAACTGCGCGGCTTTTCACCGACGAAGATGTAGTACGGCGTCCGCAATAGTGGAACGTAGGGAATCTTGCCGCGGCTCTCGACCAAGTGCTTTGTAGTGAATCGCCGCTGCAAGTAAGGCAGGTGGTCATGCGAGGGGAACACATTGTCCGTTGCGAACCAGTTGGGCCAAACGGTACGCGCGAACCATCCATGCCGCCGGTTCCCCTCTGCGGGATATTTGCGCGACACGTAGAAATCGACGACGCCGATAGAACCGCCCGGTTTCAAAATCCGGTACGCGTTGTCGATGGCAGCGAACCAATCGGGGATCATGGTCAGCGAGTAGGAAAACGTGACGACATCGGCCGCGCCCTCCTCAGGGGTAAAGGACGTGGCATCGCCTTCGGTCGGCACCACGTTGGCCCAACCTTTTTGCTCGCAACGTTGCTGGGCGACTTTCAAGAGACTGGTCGCTAGGTCCACGATATACACCTTGCTCAGCGAACGGATGTCGTCACCGAGATTCTCCAAGTTGGCGCCAGTCCCACCGCCGAAATCCACCCACACCCCCTGTTCCGGCCGCGGGAGGATCCGCCACATTTCTTCACGCCCGTGCAGCAAACGTTTACGGAAAGCGTCGTAGTCCGCGGCCTGACCTCCGTAAAAGCTCTCCATACGTTCGGCATGGGTCTTGCCGCGTACGCGTTTTACGAGCATGTGATACAGGATTTTTAGGTCAGAAAAGAATGCCATGATCCTTGTCAAATCAAATGTCGGTTTCATTCAGCTTGCTGGACGCCATCATAGCAATTCGCTTCTGACACAACAGGGCTTGCGACATGGGACGGCCAATGATGGCGATTTCTCGAACAAGCCTGCGATGGTCGGTACGCGGCACTCGTTGATTCCTGCGTCGCGCGCCTGCGACGGTTCGCGTCGCGCTATTAGGATAATCGTTCGTCCACGTAGCGGCGAATGGCTTCACGTGTGGCCGGAGATTGCCAAACCTCGATAAAACGCTTTTGCCAGACACTTTTGTTCCGTTCAATCTGACGCCAAATCGGGTCGCGCACTTGCCGTTTCGTCAACTCAAACGCCGCGTGAGGAATCGCCGTCAGCTCTCGCAGTCGCGCGATTCCGACATTGACGAGCGCTTGTTGATCGACAACTTCGTCGGCCAAACCCACCGCGACTGCTTCGGCACCCACGAACGTGGCGCCGACATTGACGATCCGGGGGAACGCGCCTTCACGAGCCACAAAGCGCATGATCTCAATCGCGGTCATCGGGAGCGGAACACCGATCCGCATCTCGGGGATGCCGATTTTGGCATGGGGTGCGATCAGGCGATAATCAGCCGCATTAGCTAACATGCAGCCCCCCGCAATCGCATGGCTGTTCACTGCGGCGACCAGCGGTTTTCCGAATCGAAACGCTGCCCCAAATAGGTTTTCCAGCGCCTCCAGAAATGGCGCCACGTACTCCGGTCCCTCGCGAAGCCAGCGCTTCAAGTCAACTCCGGCGGAAAACGCGCGCTCATTGCCGTTGAGTAAAACGCCGGTTGTCTCTGAGTTCTCCAAGTCGGCCAGCAAGTAAACCAGATTGCGGCAGAATTCCAAATCCATGGCATTCACCGCCCCATGTCTCATGGAGACCATCGTCAAATCATCAATCCGATCCAGATGAAACATTTCAGGTCCTATCGATGGTCATTTCGCCGGATTCATGATTCGCATTTCCCAGGTTGACGACAACGCGCCCGGCAATTCGCCCAGCCCGAATGTTTTCCAATTCCTGGGGCAATGCATCGAGCGCGATTTCGCGAACTAAGTCCCTCGTCTCCAAACGCCACGCGCCGGCCAACAATTCCCACAGCCGGCTGCGCTCGGCCCGCGCGACATTGGCAGAATCGATTCCTGCCAGGACGACGCCGCGCAAGATAAAAGGAAAGACGGTAATCGGAAGATCGGCGCCGCCGACCAAGCCGCAGGCCGCGACACATCCGCGCGGCCGCGTGGCCCGCAGCATGGTGGATAGACAATTTCCTCCGACCGTATCAACTCCGCCGGCCCACTGCGCCGACAACAGTGGACGTGGCGATCGGTCGTCGAGCGCATCGCGCCCCACAACCTCGCGCGCGCCGTGGTGGCGCAACCAGTCGGCGCGGTCCGGTTTGCCCGTGGACGCCACGACATGCATTCCCATCTTCGATAATAACTGCACGGCGAAGATGCCTACGCCTCCCGTCGCGCCGGACACGACCACGGGTCCGCTGTCGGCTGTCACGCCGTGTTTCAACAACGCGTCGCAACATTGCGCGGCGGTGAAGGCCGCCGTTCCTTGGGCCGCCACATCCCGCGCGCGCAGTTCGCCCGGCAACGGGACCAACCATTCGGCAGGAACCTGCGCGTACTCGGCAAATCCTCCGTCGGCCGAAGTTCCGAAATCCGCGTGTGCGATCATCGCGGCTTGACCGACTTTCCACTCATCCACACTCGATTCCACTACGGTTCCGACGGCATCAATCCCTGGAACCAAGGGCAAGCGCCGCGCCACACCGGGGTGACCGGCCGCGGCCAACGCATCCTTGTAGTTGATCGCGCTATAGTCAATTCGAATAGTACAATATCCTTGGGTGAGCGCCGCCAATGTACGTTCCCCGAGCGCGCACACGATCGCGCCCGTCTCCGACTTGCCCACTATTAAAGCGCGGTAGTGCACGGTTATTTCGCTCGCCAGGGTCCTGAAGTCCGCCGTTCAACCAATCGAATCCGTTCTCGCGGCTGCAGAAGCCCGACCTTGATCGACGATCAGCCGCAGGCACAGGAGTTTGTGACTTTCGATTCTCTGAGAAGACTATCTTACGAAGTCGCCTTGTTTCGACAACTGGCCTCCAAGTTCTCCGACCGTACTACGAATACCGTTCTCGTATTGGTACAATGGGGTTTGAGCAACCATTCGGAGATTCGCGTTGACACACGCCGTCCCTAGCGAAGAATCCAGCGCGCACAGCATTGCCGCCAGTGGGATCGTTTATCGCTGCACGTGTGGCGCCGAATGCGCCGTTGCGCCGAACACGGGTTGTGTCTGTGCGCGCTGCGGTCGCAAGGTCAACGCAGAAGCTTTACGCTATGACCTTTCGGCAACCTTGGATTTGCGGACCTCGACCCCTGTAGCTGCCACTACCGCGCCCACCGGAGAAGCGCTTGCCACAACGTCGCCAGCCGATGACTTGTGTCTGGAACCGCAGGGCTGCCATCTCGGACACTTTGAAATCGTTGACTTGCTGGGGCAGGGGGGGATGGCGCAGGTGTACCGCGCGCTGGATCGATCCTTGGAACGCTACGTTGCCGTCAAGGTATTGAAAGCGCGAACGTCGTCGGCTGGCACCGCCGGCTCTGACGGCAGCCGCGATCGGCTCATGCAGGAAGCCATTGCACAAGCGCGCGTCAACCACCCGAACATCGTCGCGATTTATTATGTCGGGCAGGAAGACGGCAAACGGTTTATGGCGATGGAACTGGTGCACGGTGAAGCCCTCAATCAACGACTGACACGGACCGGTCCACTCCCTTTTGATGAAGTCGTTTCGATCGCCGCTCAGATTGTCGGCGCTTTGCAAGCCTCTGCGCGATTGGATTTGATGCATGGCGATATAAAGCCGTCCAATATCTTGCTGCAAATGGACGGCGTCGCCAAGTTATCCGATTTTGGCTTGGCGCGGTGCACATCCGGACCGGCGTCCGACGGAATTGGCGGAACACCGAACTATTTGGCGCCAGAATTGTTCTCCGGGGGCCAACCATCGATTCAATCCGACATGTATTCCTTGGGGGTGACCCTGTTTGAATTGTCATTCGGGCGGCTCCCGAAATCGCTGTCGGGCGCATCGGTCACGGAATGGGCGGAGGCTTTGAACCAACAACCCGTACAATTTCCGGTCGTTTGGCCCGACCATTTTCCGCGCGAATGGCAACGGATTTTGAAACGCTTACTGGCTCCCGACCCGAACGCGCGGTACCCGAATTACGAAAGCCTGTACCACGACCTGCAGTCGATCATGCCCGTCAAGTTGCAACCGGCGCGCATGTTCCCACGGTTGTTCGCGTTGGGGATCGATTATTTCATCGCCAAGCCTTTGATCGATGTCACCATCTTGGTCACGCTGTTGCTCTTGGGCCAGGGCCGGGCGTTGCTTAATTTTTCCGAACCGATGGCAATGCGACTGTGGCGCGCCGATATGCCGTGGTACATGGATATGCTGAACTTTGCCCTGACGACAATTGCCTGCGCCGTGTGCGCCGTGGCGCCATTGGCTTATCTCGCGTGGGTCGGGTATTGGGGCCAATCTCCTGGCCGAGCACTGATGCACCTGCGCGTGGTCAACCGCTATGGTCTCCGCCCCAAATCTCGGCAGTTAGCGGCGCGTGAGTCGATGCGGTTGGTTACGGCGATGATCGCGCTACCGGTAGCGATTGGCGCACTTTGGTCGATTCCCGTCATTCCGTTGGCACTCACGTTGGTCGCCGTGTCCTTGCTAATTTCGTTGGTCGATTTTTGGTTTATGATCACCAGCCGCGATGGGCGCAGTTGGCACGATCGCATC
>JACTND010000299.1 GCA_014584305.1 Planctomycetota bacterium
GCCGGTATCTTGACCTCTTTGTTGGCAGATAAGTCGCGTGCGCGGCGCGGCTTTCGGCGCTTGATATCAAAGACGCCAAAATTGCGAATCTCAATGCGTTTCTCGATGACCAGCGTCTCGGTGATTGCCTGAAACATGGCTTGAACCAAGGCGAGCGCATCGCCATGCGACAGGTCCAATTGGTCGGCCAACATCCGGGCGATCAGCTTTTTCGTCATAGCGATCTTCAATCAGAATCCCGCGCGCACCCAGGTCACGTTTCACTCTTAAGTCTATGCCTGGCTGACACTTGAAACAACGGGCAGCGGAGCCAAGATATAACAGCCAACGTGCGGGCGACAGCGGATGCGGATCGGTTCATCTCCGGAGAGTCCGCGACTGACAATCATCAATCCGCTGCGAGTCGCGTGAAATTCCGGCACATAGCGGACTCCGTACCGGCTCGGTGCGATAATTGCCCCAACCAACGGCAAGCAAATTTGCCCGCCGTGCAAATGACCGGCAAACGCCAAATCCGCCGACAATCCCTCCATCCAGGCGACTTGATCAGGGCTATGCGCCAGGGCAATCGTCAAATCGACTTCGCGGGAAACGAATTCTATGGGAGTGGCAGGCGAGTACCATGGCAATTCGTTCCCGGCGATTCCAATGCGACCGCCGCGCACTGGAACTTCCTGCCATCGGCCGGCGGCCATCGACAGACCCGCGCGCATCAGTCGAGTCCGCAATTCACTTTCGTTGGCGATACGGCGATCGTGATTGCCTAGGACATAGAACTTTCCACTGCCAGCCCGCAACGGTTCGAATACCGGGTCAATCCAGTCCAAACATCGCGGTTCGTCCACAAAATCCCCCGTCAAGACTATCAGGTCGGGTGCCCAACGATTGACTCGATCCACAACAAACTTGAAATACGATCGATCCAACGCTCCGGTCAAATGAAAATCCGACAAATGACAGATTCGGAGTCCGACCAACGGTGAGCCTTCGGGAAGAATATGCAATCGCGCCTCCTCCAGCGAAACTTGATTGGATTGGTTTCCCGGGACCCACCGCAACAACCTGGCAAACCATCCGTGGTTTAATGGCCCAGCGACTTCCCGAGATACATCGTACCATTGCGGGGGCATTCGAACGACTTGCGGCGGGACGCGATAGCTCAAGCGGCGCCACAGCCACATCGCGGTGAAATACACTGATGCGACCGCACACACCAGCCAGTACGTCATCCCGATCGCCGCCTGCTGCCAGTGCAACTCCCACAAGACGGTTCCACGACGGAGGATCATCCACAGCGCGAACGCCGGTAATGCCACGACAACCAGTATGATGAGCTTTTCGATCAGTTTCCGCCAAAACCGCGGAAAGGACGTCGCATGGGTCCGATTGAAAATCCAGCACCAGAGGGCCAAGTGACCCACGCCCGCTGCGATCCACTGGGCAGACGACACCGCGTCGGGAATACTCACCGCGCTTAGGCCTTTACCGCCGATGTGATCCCGCGAACGGTCCGCTCAACCGTCTCCAAAAGCTGCTGCAGGCGAAAGGGTTTGTACAACACGGCATGTGCCGGCAATCCGGCTTGCCGCGCGCGGACAATTGCGTGTTCCGGGTCATATCCCGGTCCCGTCATTAAAATCAACGGAGGTGAAGCGTAGTGCTGCTGCAAGCGTACATAAATCTCGTAGCCGTTCATGCCCTCCAAGCGAATATCCGCGATGATGGCGTCGTATGGGTCTTCGCGCTGGCAATTGCGAACCAACAGCATGGCGTGTTGGGGATCAAAGCTGGTTTCCACCTGACAACCGTATCGTTCTAGCATCTGATGGGCCGTGGTCCGCACTTGTTCGTCGGCGTCGATAACCAACACCCGCCGCCCTTTCAATTCCGGGCGGGCATCCAAACGTGCGGTGGGAACCGTTTCCGATGGTGCCAACGATTCACCCACCTTTTGAATGGAGTGTTTGATTCGCCGCGCGTTGTCTCGAATTTCGCGCAGCCGGTTGGTGGTCATCTCATCGTGTCCGACATAGCTCTCCAACATCCACACGACGTCATTGAGAATCTTGTCGATCGGGATAGCGACCGCATTGTGAATCGCCTCGACGCTTTGGATCGCAGTATCCGTCCGTTGCGCAACCAACAACTCCATGGTGTTCAACGCCGCCGCCACTCCGCGCGCGAAACTTTCAAGAAACTCGAGGTCCTCCTGATCGAAGGCATTCACCTCCGGACTTTCCACATTGAACGAGCCAATGATCTTGTCTTGCACCTTCAGCGGAACAGTCAACGAGCTCTTTGCTCCAATCAGGCCATCCAAATAGAGCGGATCGGTCGTCGTGTCTTCGCACAAATAACTATGCCCCGTGGAGACGACCCAACCAGTCACGCCGTTTCCTTCCGGTTTGGCATATAGGGGCTTCTTGCTCGCCTCGGCATCGATCCCAACCGTCAAGAGCGGTTCCAACAATCCGGTCCGCTCGTCCAACAAGCGAATCTCCACGACATCGAATTGCAACAAGTCTTTCGTATAATGGAGAATGTTGTGTTTAAGCAATTCGATCCGTTCCTCGACATCCATACGGAAAATCTCCGCCGGGTTCAGATCGCACAACGCCAATTGGGCTTGATGCAAGGCGTGCAATTTATGCCGCTGGGCGGCCGACTCCGTAATGTCTGTCAGAGTCGCCAGCAAAAAACGTACGGGGCCGCTCCCCTCATAGAGGGGCTGCACTTGAAAACGAAAATAGGCGTCGCCAATTTGCATCATCGTGCAGGTCGTTGCTCGGCGTCGCATGGCGGAAATGATGGGATGGGTTTCGGGCCCCAAAATCGTGGTGTTTCCCAAGGCGTCGTAAATGCTGACTCCTTGATACTCTGGCGCCGCAAACCATTTGACCAACGGAGCGTTGGCCCAAACGATCTGATTGTTGTGGTTCAAAATGGCGACTCCGTCCGCCGTGGATTGGGCATACAGTAGGTGCGTTGCCAAGGAGATCGCATCGGGGGAAGGAGTTGTGGAAGAAGGAGTTGGGGAGGACGTGGTGGGGAGGAGGATGAAATCGAAGAGCTCCTGTTGCAGCCGTTCGATCAACTCCATCAGGGAGCGAACGACCAGTGTCGGCGGGTTGGGACACCGCGCGTCAAACTGCGGCGGGTCCGCAGTCGATTGCCACAACATGATCGTTCGGGACACGATTCACCATCCTCTTGAGAGCCCCATCGCAGCTTGGTCACGCCGCGACCATTCATATTGTTTGATCGGATTTCGCAGAATGCAAGGATGAAAAAACCCTTTGTTTGCTACAATGTATCGGCGACTTCATGCGCATGGGTCAGTCGTGTCACGTACCTGGCCGTTACAGTCTGCAGAACCGACAACGGGAGAACGAACCCCAAGGTTGAGGCGAGCCCCCTAAACTATTAACTAAGGGGATGCTCTGGCGCTTTCAGGAAAGCCAAATGTCTGACGACAAGCGAAAGAAAGGAAAAATTCGCGCTGAATTCCGCAAAGGCTACGATGCGCGCCGCCGCCAGGGCGATCTCACTCGAAACTATGCCGACGATGCGGAGCAATTGGACGATATCGAGCGAACCGAACGCCTGACAGGCAAGGGACGCCATACGCGCAAACGCGTGGTGACCGCCGACATATCCCCCACCGCGGCCGCCGGATTTCAGGTCGATTTACAAGTCTCTGACGCCAATTCCATGATGGGCCGCGTGCTGCGAGTCCATGGATTGGTTTCAATCGTTCGCACCGATCAAGGGAATTTTGAGTGTGCCACACGAGGGTTGTTGAAATCACTGGCAACCGATTTGCAACATGTGCTCGTGGCCGGCGATCGGGTAACGGTGCGCCCCGTCGGCGCTGGACAGGGCGTGGTATTGCGTGTCGAACCGCGACGCAATTTCATCCGCCGCACGAGCAAAGGCAAACAACAGATTATCGCGGCCAATCTCGATTTGGCGATTATTGTCACCAGCGCTGCGGAGCCACTGCTGAAACCGAATCTGGTTGACCGGATCTTGGTTACGGCGGAGGCGGCCGGCATCGAACCCCTCGTCGTCATCAATAAAGTCGATTTGGTCGATCGGTCGACTCTGCAACAGATTGTCGGCGTGTGGAGCCAATTGGGATACCGTGTGTTGCAGGTTTCCGCTACAGAGTGCCGTGGTTTAGCGCCGTTGCGCGATCGCTTGCAGGGATGCGATTCGGTTTTGATTGGCCAGAGCGGCGTTGGCAAGAGTTCGCTGCTCAACGCCATTGACCCTGAATACCGGCGCCGCGTCGCCTCAGTTAGTGAGGAGAATTTCAAGGGCCGCCATACGACCACAGTGGCAGAACTGCTGCCGCTAGCCATGGGCGGCCATGTCATTGATACGCCGGGAATTCGCCAATTCCAGCTATTTGACGTGATTCCTGCCGAGGTCGTCAATTGTTTTTGCGATCTCCGGGTCTTTGTGGATCGTTGTCGATTCCCTTCCTGTACACACACCCATGAAGTCGAATGTGGAGTGCGCGATGCCTTGGCAGACGGTTTCTTGGATGGCCGACGCTACGATAGTTATTGCCAGATGCGCAGCGATGCCGTCGAAGGTTGAGGGCGGCGCAAAGTTTGCCAATCCCGTTGAGTTTGTCGGCTATGAACTCCCGGTGATAAGCTGGTCAAACTGTGCCGGGCGCACCCCGCCGACTCAGGGCCTTTCCCGCATTCCGCCGATCAATTCCTCGTACCCAGAAACCGCTGGCAACGCTCGGCAAGCTGCAACGAGCGCAGCCTGAACCCGAACTGTTCAGCCACCATGACCCTTTCGATACTCCCGGTTGCCAGTCACGTACTTTGTCAACAGGGACACCCAACGAATTTCAGGCGTTGTCTGAAAATCGCAGTGGCTGCCCTTTTGGCCATCACCGCTCAGGCTTCGAGCAATTCCCTCGCCATCGGACAAGACGGAAGCAATCGACGAACCCCCTTGGTCCAGGCGGTGGACGGCGCGCGCGGCGCTGTTGTGAACTTGCGCGGCCGAAAACAGGTAATCCCGGCAAGTACTAGCGGCGGGGAAGACCAAGCGCGGCACGTCAACGGCATGGGAACCGGAGTGATCATCGACGAACGTGGATACATCCTCACTAACTTTCACGTGGTCGAAGACGTTCAGCAAATTCAAGTGACGACAGCCGACCGTCAAAGTACTATCGCCACGTTGGTCGCGCACGATCCGGAAACTGACTTGGCCTTGTTGAAGATCACAACACGTTCGCCATTGCCCGCAATTCGTTTTGGTACCTCATCCGATCTGATGTTGGCCGAAACTGTCGCGGCTGTCGGTAATGCCTACGGCTACGACAACACAGTGACCGTCGGTATTGTCAGTCACCTCAATCGCACAGTTCAAGTCAACGAGCGGCAAGTCTATCGCAACTTGATTCAAACTGATGCTTCGATCAATCCAGGCAATTCGGGAGGCCCGCTGCTGAATTTGGACGGTGACATGGTCGGCGTCAACGTGGCCGTCCGGGTGGGCGCGCAAGGGATCGCTTTCGCGATTCCTGTCAACGACGCTGTGGAAGTCGCCGCGCGGTTGATGAATAAACTGGTCGAGGGGAAACTGGAACACGGACTAACCGTCGAAACGCTCTATCCCGATCATTCTCCCCAGGTGGTGGTAAAACAGGTAACGCCGGGCAGTCCGGCCGCCGCCAGCGGGTTTTTGCCGGGCGATATTCTCGTGGCCTTGAATGGCCAAACGATTCGCCGATCATTGGACCTCTTTTGCTTCCTCCTCGATCGGCAACCCGGCGACGTCATTGAATGCTCGGTGCAACGGTCGTCCGGCGGGCGGGCCACGTACACTCTGGAACTTGGGGCCAAATCAACGGCGACAGCCATCGCCGGCAACGTGGCCTGGAGATCAATGGGGATTCAGGTTGTGGTCGCCAGTGAATCAGAAATTGCCGGTCGGCACGCCAACTATAAACAAGGTTTGAAAGTCACCCGCGTGAGGCCACAGAGCCCGGCGGAAAAAGAAGGGATTCAAGTCGGCGATATTCTCGTGGCCATGCACGGCTGGAAGACGGAGACCCTGGAGAACCTGGCGTACATCTTGGAACAGCCAGATTTGTGGCAAAACAAATCCTTCATGTTCTATATCTTGCGTGGACGGGAACCATTTTTTGGACAGATGCGATTGGTTGATGGAAAACAATAAACCAAATTAACAGCAAGTTTCGGCGGCGGGCCAACGCGACGGGAAACAACCGACACTGCGGGCTGCTGTGCATGGAGGACGTCGGTTGACCTCGGTTAACCCGGCCCGTCGATCATTCGCCGATCTGTAACTTGCCATCACCGAGACCCAGGCGCTGCAGTCCGCCTGGGTCTTTTTTATTTAATTGGTGGGTGCCACCCACGTAACAGATGAGCTTTCCCTCCTCAACCGCAAGGCGCTAGCCGCGGTCCCAAAACGTAGGATACGGCAACGGCCCACATCAGCTTTAAGGACAGGCATAATTCAATTGTTGAACTGGGCGGCTTGATTTATGCCATAATGCCTGTCGCTTCGGTTTGGCTTTTGGCTAGGCGCCCCATTCCGCGCGCGGTTAGAACACCGCGCTTTAGTGATTGAATCTGTTCGGAGAGATCGTCGCACGCCGGGGGCGTGATGCGGGTCAACGATCTAACCAGCGAACTTCCTTGGCGTCCATGATTTGCCGGGCCCAGGTGCGGAAGGTGTCGATCCGCTTGTCCCGAGAGATCATCATCAAATCGCGGGGGACGTCCTGGCCATTCACCATTTGCATGTAGAGCATATCCGTCAGATTTCCGCGTTCTTGACTGGCGTCGGCGATCATGCGAATCGCGTAGGCAATGGTGCGATCCGCGTTGAACGCGGCGGCGGTCTGTTTCGGTTGTAACCCAAACGCCGCTTCCATGAACTCTTCGCCAGGATTCTCGACATACATGGGACTGCCGATTTTCCATGCGATTTGCATAAACACATTGACATCGCGCTCATAAAACGAAAATTCGCCGGTCGATCGGGCCAAAGCGGGATCGATCTCGTAGAAGGATTTGTCTTCAGCGACGGCCTGTTGGGCGATCGCCGCGGCGCGTTTCATCGCCATGTCCATCGCTTGACGCTTTCTCCAAAAGTCCAGAACATCCCCTTTGGCCTCGGCGAACGTCCGTTCTTTCGCCTCATGTTTTTCCTTGAACCAGTACAAGGCAGTTGACGCGGGAAAAGACGATGTGAAACGATAGGGATGATAAAGACTTGCTTCGTTGAAATGGACGGCCACGTCGAAGGCCAACCCTTCGAGGGACTTTGCCAAGTCCGAGTCTCGCAACGTGACCAAATCGATCACTTCGGTTTCCTGAAACTGAAGACGCAATCGATCCGCCAATTCACGAAAATCAGGCAACTCCGGCTTGAGACCGCGCCGACCCTGACTCTCCCAGTCGCGGACAAGAGCATCGTGCATACGCAGTTCGCTTTCCGCCTCGACAATTGCGGACTCCAAAGCGGCTTGGGCGTCTTTAGCCGCCATATCTCGTTTCAATCTTTCAGCGACCTCGACGAGAGGCCGCACGCGGCGGCGCGGCGTATTATCCTGGTTTGGCGGGGCTTGATCGCTCGGATCCGATTGCCCTGCGTCCGCGCCTTCGCCTTCCTGTTCCGTCACCTCGTCCTGGTTCGTTTCGTTGGCCTGTTCTTTTCCTTCGTCTTGCGGCAGGGAGGTAAATACCTGGGTTGAAAAACCATCCCCTTCTTGACCATCGCCCTGTTGCCCTTCGATCTGTTTCGATTCATCGCCGGACTGATCGGATTCTCCGGCCTGGTTCTCGGATTGTTGGTTGTCTTTGATTGGGTCTTTATCGGTTTCGTTGCTTTCGCCGGGCAATTTTCCGGGGTCACTATCCAAACCAGGTAGTTGGAGGTCGGGCATGCTCCCGAATAAATCTTCGTACACCAGTGCATCGTTGGCTTGGACGCGGCGTTCGTACTCCTCTTGGACTTCCTTTTCCGTCAACTTATTGATTTCATTGGTCAAAAACGTCTCGTAATTGGCCGTGAACAATTGCAAGCCAAAGCGGCGGGGCAACTTGAATCCTGGCTTTTTGCCATCGGGATCGGGCGTATCGTGTTGCCCTTGTGCGAAGAGTTGCCTCAACTCACTTTCGCTTGGTTGATCGGTAACCTTGGCCAGGTAATCACTGACCTTGACAGGTATGATTTCGCAATCGATGCGTCGATTGGTTTGCGCAAATCGTTGCGCGGTCTCGACGGGGCTCATGGAAAAATCCAGAGCGCTGGAGGACATATGCATCATGAGTTGTGCGGCCAATTCTAACTTCAGATGCCGGCGGACGGCGTTGATACCGATCTCACCGCGATTGACCGTGCGATTGATCGATTCCAATTCGCTGCGCGAAATACTGATACCGCCCGCGGCTTGCGTCAGAAAATTATCCAAGTAGGCGTCGCTAATAGTAATGCCTTGCTCGGCCGCCAATTGAGCCAACAAATAACGGCGAAACAACTCTTCGTCGA
Source organism: Planctomycetota bacterium (assembly GCA_014584305.1). Lineage (GTDB taxonomy): Bacteria > Planctomycetota > Planctomycetia > Pirellulales > Pirellulaceae > BJ22. The sequence goes on from JACTND010000299.1 coordinate 8,557, forward strand.
GAAACGACCGATCGACATTGGACTGGCGATTGCCGACCTCTTCGATCGGAATAAATGCCTCGCGGTAATTCTCGCCGCGCTGTTGGAATGCGCGTTCCCGGAGGGCATTTTGCAAATTGATCGCCTGATAATGGCGAAATCTCAAGATATCCAGATCCATTCGCGTCATCTGGCCGCCCTTCCAGGTGACCGCCACTGGGTTTTCCATTTGACTGGAACCACCCATGCGCATGTCCGGCAGAAAACTGCCGACTAAAAACAGCACCATCAAAGTGACGCCAAAAACGACAAGCAGCACCTTTTGGTGTTTGCGCAACCAAGATAACGGACTGGCCATAAATGCTTACTTTCCGACTCCATCATGTACCCGCCGCTGAGCAGGCTGATGCCGTCATCTCCCCCCTTGCGACCGGAATCCCTTCGAATTCAGACTTGCCAGAACGGGTGCGGACGGACACAATCGACCCAAATTGTAATGGGCCGGTGACAGCCAGGACGCGTTGCGACAACCATAAAATGTAATGCGCGCTGCACCGAAAGACAATGCCAAACCAGTTCCTGGCGGGCCACATGGCCGGCCTTGGAGTTTACCGGAACAGACCTGATTCATGGCCAAATCCACAAAACGAGCGGACGGCAAGCGATCCGAACGCGCCTTGGTAATCGTCGAGTCCCCTGCCAAAGCGCGGACGATCGGCAAATTCTTGGGCCGCAACTTTACGGTTGAGGCCAGTATCGGTCATATCCGTGATCTGCCGGCTGGCAAAAAAGAAATGCCCGAGTCTCTCAAATCGGAATCCTGGGCCCGCTTGGGCGTCAACGTCGATGACGAATTCAATCCGGTTTACGTGGTGCCGTCCGAGAAAAAGAAACAGGTCTCGAAACTAAAGAAACTTCTCGGCGACGCCTCGGCTTTGTACCTGGCCACGGACGAAGATCGCGAAGGAGAGGCGATCAGTTGGCATTTGCGCGAGGTATTGCAGCCCAAAGTGCCTGTGCGGCGACTGGTGTTCCACGAGATTACGCGTGCGGCGATTCAACAATCGTTGGAACAGCCCAGGGAGATCGACATGGGTTTGGTCCGAGCCCAAGAAACGCGGCGAATCCTCGATCGGCTGTACGGCTACGAGGTCTCCGAGTTTCTTTGGAAGAAGAGCTTGGGGCGCAGCGCCGGACGGGTTCAAAGCGTCGCCGTTCGCTTGATTGTCGATCGCGAGTGGGAGCGGATGGCGTTCGTGTCGGCCACGTGGTGGGATCTCGTGGGCCTGTTTCTGACCGACAAACAAGAATCCTTGCGGGCGGAGTTAGTTTCGGTGGACGGGCGCCGGATTCCCGAGGGCAAAGACTTCGATCCCAAAACAGGCCAGCTCAAAAATCCACAGCTACTTTTGCTCGATGAAGCCGGCGCCCGATCTTTGGCTCAAAAACTGATCGAGTCCGAGTTCACGGTTACGAATGTCGAAGTCAAGCCCTATTCGCGTTCGCCGTGGGCGCCATTTACTACAAGCACCTTGCAACAGGAAGCCAATCGCAAACTCGGATTCACCGCCCGCCGCACGATGCGCGCCGCCCAAAGTCTGTACGAGAATGGCCATATCACGTATATGCGGACTGACTCGACGACGCTCTCCTCGGAAGCCATCGAAGCCGCCCGGGAACTTGTACGCAGCGAATACGGCCCGGCCTTCTTGCCCGACGCGCCGCGCATCTATACGAACAAAGTCAAGAATGCTCAAGAGGCTCACGAAGCGATTCGCCCAGCCGGAACACCTTTCCAATTTCCTAACGAACTGCGCGGCAAGTTGAGCGACGATGAGTATCGATTATTTGAGTTGATTTGGAAGCGAACAGTCGCCAGCCAAATGGCCAATGCTCGAGGAAACAACATCACCATCACGGTTGAAGGTGGCGGCGCGGTGTTCACTGTTTCCGGAAAAACCATCGAGTTCGCTGGGTTTCTCAGGGCCTATGTGGAAGGCTCGGATGATCCGGCTGCGGAACTCGCCGATCAGGAAGTAGTGCTGCCGCCCGTAGCCAAAGGCCAAAGGGTGACATGTATGGGGCTGGACGTCAAATCGCGCAGTACACAGCCGCCGGCCCGATACAGCGAAGCTTCATTGACACGGGAGCTGGAGCGACTGGGGATCGGTCGTCCCAGCACGTTCGCCTCGATCATCGATACGATCCAGGATCGCAAGTACGTGTTGAAACGGAGTAACTATTTGGTCCCCACCTGGTCGGCGTTTGCCGTTATTCGTTTGTTCGAAGAACATTTTCAAAGTCTCGTCGATTACGAATTCACCGCCCAGATGGAGGACTTGCTGGATGCCATAAGCCGCGGCGAATCGGATCATTTGGATTATTTGAGACGATTTTATTTCGGCGACCCGTCGTCGCGGACTGGCGAGTCCGCGATCGGCCTACGACCGCAGCTGGACGCAAAAATCAAGGAAGTTGACGCGCGATCCATTTGTACCTTTGTCCTCCCACGCAGTGCGGAACATGTAAACGACGAACCCGTGGCAGTTCGCGTCGGTCGTTTTGGGGCCTACGTGGAACGGGGCAAATTGCGAGCCAGCATCCCGGAAGA
>JACTND010000080.1 GCA_014584305.1 Planctomycetota bacterium
ACCGCCTTCGTCTTCCGTGGTCTCCAGCGGCTTGAGTGCGAACACAAACTGCGTGGCCCCAATCGCCACTTCAGTCCCCTCCAGCAACCGCGCTGAATCGGAATGCACGATCTGACCATTGACCAAAGTACCGTTGCTGCTTTGCCGATCGGTAATCCACCAGCCCTCGTCGTCTTTGTGGATGGCGGCATGGACGCGCGAGCATTGAGGGTCTTGGACAAAGATTTGGCACTGCCAGTCCCGTCCCAATAGGTTCTCGGCTTGATCGGCAAGTTCGAATCGCGCTGCCCGTTGGCCGCCCGCCAGCAAATACAGATACGCTGTCACGGAGTGTCGATAAACCTAAACCTGCCCAAATACCCCGACCCCTTTACGCACCCAGTATAGTAAATCGCCAATGGATCGGCGAAGGAGGCGTTAATCCGAACTGCTGTCCGGGATGCCGAACGGCTCATCGGCGAACAATCCGAGGATTTTGGTTGTAGGAACCTCTAGGCGCCGCATTGCCGAAAAGACGGCCCAGGGGAGTTTTCGACCTTGCCCCACCCCGAATCAACGTTTACGATTCGAGGGTCGGCGAGGTCGCTCCCTGAGGGGCTCGATGCCGAGAACCAAGCGGACATCGGGACCATCATCTCGACCGCTGCAATGCGTGCGCCGCCCGCAGGAAATACGAACAGGCTCTATTGGGAAAACGCCATGAATCGATGTACTGACCCGCGTCGGTCGCTTAGTTTATTGTCAATCGTCACACTGTGCATTCTCAACTTAGTTGTCGCCGTCACCACCGCCGACGATTTCGGCACGGTGGCCGCCGCCGATCGGATCGCTGCCAAGAAAGTCGTCGAGTTGATCCAATCCCAACATTTGTTGCGTCAAGCTATCGACGATACCATCTCCCAACGCGCGTTGGAGCGAATGATCAAGTCGCTGGACCCCAGCAAGTCGTACTTTCTCAAGGCCGATGTCACTGAGTTTGAATCAAAATACAAATTCCAATTGGATGACGATTTGAAGGCCGGGAACTTTGCCGTCGCTTTCGAGGTTTTCAAACGTTATCGCGACCGCGTCGATCAAGTGACCGCGATCGTCGATCAGTGGCTGGACGTGCCGCACGACTTTACGGTGGACGAAGCGATCATTACCGACCGCAACCTGGTGGACTACCCGGCCGACGAAGCCGAATTGCGGGAACGCTGGCGGCAACGAGTCAAGTACAACATCCTAGTGTTTCGCGGCGAAAGCCAAATGAAACTGTCACCGGAAGAACGCTTGCGCAAACGGACACACGCCATCGCCAAACGTTGGCACCAATTCGACAACGATGACGTCGTCGAGTTGTTTATCTCCTCGATCACCACCAGCTTCGATCCCCACACGTCGTACATGTCCAAGACTACGTTCACCAACTTCCTGATTCAGTTGCGCTTGCAACTGGAGGGAATTGGCGCCACGCTCAGCGCCGATGACGATGGCTATATTGTCGTGCGGCAAGTCGTCACCGGCGGTGCCGCATACAAACAAGGCGAACTGAAAGTCGAAGACCGCATCGTCGGCGTCGCGCAGGGCGACACCGGAGAAATGATCGATGCCGTTGGCATGAAACAAGACGACGTGGTCCAGATGATTCGCGGCAAAGCCGGGACGGTGGTCCGCCTATCGATCTTGAAACCCAACGACGAGGTCAAAGAAATCCGCATCGTCCGCGAGCGAATCGAACTCGAAGACCAAGCCGCTAAGTCCACCATTTTCGAAGAAGGCCAAAAGCCCGATGGCACACCGTGGCGGATCGGCGTAATCCAACTCCCCAGCTTCTACGCTGACGAAAGTGGCGCCGCTGGAGGCCGTAGTTCGACAACCGATGTCGATCGGCTACTCAAAGAGTTTAACCGCCAGAATGTCGATGCGTTAGTTCTCGACTTGCGGAAGAACGGCGGCGGCAGCCTCCGCGAAGCGATCGACTTGTCGGGCCTGTTCATTGACTATGGCCCCATCGTGCAGGTCAAGAATCCATTCAATCAGGTCCAAGTCCATCGCGACGAACGGCGGGGCAAAAGTTGGGACAAACCGCTCGTCGTGTTGACCAGCAAGTTCAGCGCCAGCGCCAGCGAGATTCTGGCGGGGGCAATTAAAGATTGGGGCGCGGGGATCGTCGTCGGCGACTCCACGACGCACGGCAAAGGGACGGTGCAAAGCCTCGTCGATTTGAACAGTGTGTTCTTCCGAAACGAAAGCGCCCAGCCGCAATTCGGCGCGTTGAAGTTGACCATTCAGCAGTTCTATCGTCCCAATGGGGACAGCACGCAGAAGCGGGGCGTCGAATCCGACATCGTGTTGCCTTCGTTGACGGACCATATCGACAATATCGCGGAAAGCGACCTCGACTTCGCGATTGAATACGATCGAGTCTCGGCCGCGCGGGACGTTCGCGACCAAGGCCGCACGAATTCCCGCTTGATCCAGGAATTGAGTGAACGCTCGCAGCAACGGATCGCCGCTTCCGACGACTTCGCTAAGGAATTGAAGCGAATCGAGAATTACTTGGCCGCCAAGAAAGAGACGTCCATCCCCTTGAACGAGGAGAAGTTCCTGGCCCGCAAACGGGAAATCGACGCCGAAAAGGAAGACGAACAAGTCCTCGAGCAACAAGTCAATTCGACAGGGAATGAAATCGAAAAGACCTTCTACTTGGAAGAAGTCCTGCGGATCACCAGCGATTACGCCCTGGCGCTATCCACCGGATAGCCGCCAGAGGCAGTACTAACGGCTGCTCTTCCGGTGCACTTTGCTCGTTTCAATCAACCCGGCGTCGTGCGCCGACTAAATCGGCCTAGGTGCGCGCCGACGTTGGCGAATTCGTGGTCGTGTTGGATCCCAGAGCGATCCGCAACAATGAAGCCGGCCGCTCCGTCAATCACCAGCCCAGCGATTCTGAATCGAATAGCATTCGGTTACGCATTCTCCTGTTGCGACCAATATTCTATCGCGTTGAAAAATAATCGGCGCTGCAAAGTTTGCGCTCGGGGCAAGAGGGAGTTACAATAACTTCCAGTAATTACGACTTCGAATTGATTGTTACGTCATGCGATTCTGTTGGAAGTTTTTGCCGATCGTATTCGGCGTCGCGGGAATGATTGGCGCCGCGAAGGCTCACGCCGACGACGATCTGCCCCGCGCGGCGGCCGCGATCCTGCAACAGCATTGCCTCAAGTGCCACAATGACCGCGATCGGGCCGGCGGCTTGTCGATGACCAACATCGATTCCTTGACCGCTGGCGGCAACAGCGGCGCTGCGATCGATCCGGGAGATGTCGATGGAAGCTACTTGATCGACATGGTGACACCCGAAAACGGCCGTGCGGCAATGCCTCCCGAAGGACCGCCTCTGTCCAAAGAGGATATCGCCACCTTGCGCCGATGGATCCGGGCTGGCGCACAATGGCCTCAGGGCCTGGCGCTCGTTCCACCAACGCAGTCCGATCCCAACTGGTGGTCGTTAAGGCCGTTGGTGAAGCCGCCGATTCCGGAAGTGGATTTGACTGGTGCCGACGTCGCAATCTGGGGTCGCAACGTCAATCCTATCGATCGATTTGTGCTGGAACAGCTTCAGGCCGCCGGGCTTTCATTCTCGCCGGAAGCGGAACGGCGTGTCCTCGCGCGGCGCTTGTATTTTGATTTGATTGGATTGCCGTCGACACCCGAGGAACTGGATCAGTTTGCCGCCGACCCGGATCCGGCGGCCTACGAACGACTAGTGGATCAACTACTAGATTCCCCTCGATACGGTGAACGGTGGGCGCGGCATTGGCTGGATGTTGTCCACTATGCCGATACCCATGGCTTCGATAAAGACAAACCGCGACCAAATGCCTGGCCCTATCGCGATTATGTGATCCGCTCCCTCAATGAAGGGAAGCCATGGCGCCGCTTCATCGAAGAACAAGTTGCCGGCGATGTACTATATCCAGGTACCATCGACGGGATTGAAGCATTGGGATTCCTCGCCGCGGGGCCTTGGGATTTCGTCGGCCATGAAGAGGTTCCCGAATCGAAAATCGATGGCAAGCTGGCGCGCCATTTGGACCGCGACGATATGGTCCGCAATACCATCCAATCGTTTACCAGCCTGACGATCGGCTGCGCCCAATGCCACCATCACAAGTTCGACCCGATCGCGCAGCGCGAGTACTATGCGCTGCAATCCGTATTTGCCGCATTGGATCGAGCGGACAAACCGTACTTTGCCGATCCCAATTTGATGGACCGCTGGGAAACTCTGCGCGCGCGGCAGGTGGAACTAGAACAATCGCTCGACACGCTGCAACGCATGTATGATAGGCAAGGCGGGTTGACGAGAGTGCTTTTGGACCCGCGTATCGGTCAATACGCCATCTTCGGTTGTGCCACGCGGTTGACCGTGGAATCGAATGCTAACAAGCACCTGTTGACTCAACTGCCGCCACCGCGCTATGTCTATTCGGGGACCGTCCATCACGGTTTGGGGAGTTTTTGCGGCACCGGACCGCTGGGCGGTCGGCCGCGCGAGATTCGTATCCTCAATCGGGGTGATGTGACACAGCCAGGAGAACTGGCAACACCAGGCGCGTTGTCGCTGGTTGCCGGGTTGGATTCGGAATTTCATTTGCCGCCGGACCACGATGAAGGGGACCGCCGCGCTGCGCTGGCGCGGTGGCTATCGAGCCCCGCGAACAACTACACGTGGCGAAGCATCGTCAACCGCGTCTGGCAACACCACTTCGGCGTGGGGATTGTCGATACGCCGAACGATTTTGGGCAGATGGGTGGCCAACCGAGCCATCCGAAGTTGTTGGATTGGCTGGCCTGCGAGTTTCGTGACGGAGACCAGTCGCTGAAGGGCCTGCATCGTTGGATCGTAACCAGCCGCACCTATCGCCAAGCATCGACGGTCGATCCGTCTAGTCCGCGTGTGCAACGCGCACAGTCGGTAGATGCGGAGAACCGATTGTTGTGGCGCGCGCCGCGGCGCAAATTGGACGCCGAGTCGGTGCGGGACAGCATCTTGCTTTTGAGCCGCAAACTCGATTTGACAATGGGCGGACCCGGGTTCCATGAGTTTGTGATCGAGAAGCCAGAACATTCGCCGCACTATCGCTACGATTTGCACGATTTCGAAAATCCCGCCGCGCACCGCCGCTCGGTTTATCGCTTTACGGTCCGCTCGCAATTGCAACCGTTTATGAACGCCCTTGACTGCGCCGATCCATCCCAGCAAGTTGCGCGGCGCAACGAGAGCCAGTCGCCGCTCCAGGCGCTGGCCATATTGAACAACGGGTTGGTATTGACGATGAGCGAGCATTATGCGGCGCACCTGTTGAAGGCTGTGGAAACCTCTCCACACAAGAGCGGCAACGGCTCGATGCGGCTGTACGTGGCGCGCGGGTTCCTGGAGGTCACGGGACGCCACGCCACTAAGGAAGAACTCGATGCCTTGACGGAATACGTCGATCGGCACGGTTTGGCCAACGTTTGCCGGGTGTTGTTTAATTTGAACGAATTCCTGTTCGTGGATTGACCCATGCGACGAAGAAGCTCGCTGTGCGCCAATACGCTTCGAATCGCCACGCATTCCCGTCGCCAGTTTCTCGGCCAATTGGGAGGAGGATTTGGCACGTTGGCTTTGGCATCGTTGTTGACCCGTGATGCATTGGGGGATAGCGGCCCCGAAGCTGACGAAAGTGCAGCTTGCCGGTTGCCTAGGCCGCCGCGCGCGAAACGGGTAGTACAACTGTTCATGGCGGGCGCAGCGAGTCATCTCGATCTGTGGGACTTCAAGCCGGAACTGATTCGTCGTCACGGCGAGCCGGCGGATTTCGGAGAACACGTCGAGGCGTTTCAAGACGGACTCGGGCCGTGGAAGCAGCCGGTTTGGAACTTTCAACCCTATGGTCAATGCGGCAAAATGTTGAGTGACGTGGTCGCCGATTTAGGGCCCTGCGTCGATGATATGGCGTTCATCCATAACATGGTCGGCAAATCGGGCGTCCACAGTACGGCGACCTTGTTGCAGGCGACTGGCTTCAGTTTGCCGGGATTTCCGGGAATGGGTTGCTGGATCAGCTACGGGTTGGGGAGTGAGAACGACAATTTGCCGACGTTTGTTGTGCTCCCCGATCATCGTGGATTCGCCTCGAACGGTGCCAAGAATTGGGACGCGGCATTTTTGCCATCGAATCATTCCGGGACGGTGATCTTTCCCGACCGCCAGCCGCCGATGGACGACTTGTTTCCTCATGCGTCGGGAACGTTCATTCGTCCGGAAAGTGAAGCTGACGCCCACCGATTGTTGGCGCATCTGAATCGCCGCCATGCGGAATCGCACCCGCTCGACCAGCGACTCGAAGCGCGGATTCAGACCTACGAGCTGGCGGCGCGGATGCAGTTGGCCGCCCCAGAAGCGCTGGACATCTCGAACGAACCACAGTACATCCTGGACCTGTACGGAATCCAACCCGCCGGAACCGAGTGGCCCTCGGAAATCAATCCGACCGAAGAACGGGATTGCTTCGGGCGAAAATGTTTGATCGCACGGCGGTTGTTAGAGCGTGGCGTACGATTTGTTCAGGTCTGGTCGGGCAACGATAATGGGTTTCCCCGTCGCAATTGGGACTCGCATGAAGACCTGGAACGAGACCATGGCCCATTGGCACTGGGAATGGCGCGGGGTGCAGCTGCTCTGATACAGGACTTGAAACAGCGCGGTCTGCTGGACGATACGATCGTCTTTTGGACGACCGAGTTCGGTCGCATGCCTTCGACCCAGGGCGGCACGGGCCGCGATCACAACCCGTTTGTGTTCACGAATTGGCTTTGCGGCGGAGGTGTGCGCGGCGGGATCAGTTACGGTCCCAGTGACAACATCGGATTCAAACCGCTCGACCGGGACCATGGCACACAAGTATATGATGTTCACGCCACGATCCTGCACCTGTTAGGGATCGATCACAAACAGTTGACCTTCCGCCACAACGGCATCGACCGTCGTCTGACGGATGTTCACGGCCATGTGCTGAGTGATCTCATCGCTTAATTGCTTGGAGGCCAGCGCGTTCTTGCGATCGGAATGGCGCAAACAACGATGTCAGCATGTCGGCCGCAACGGATTGGTACCTATCAACTTTTCGACTGATGGCACCGGAATATGGGTTTCCCTTTTTGTTGTTTCTTGCTTTTGGCATCCAATTTGGAACTAGCGTGGCTCAACCACGGCACCGTGCTTGCTGTGGAGAAGTACCATTAAACAACGACCTGTTGGCGTGAAAACTAACGTACCCCTCAACCGTTTCCCAACCAATGGCTAATTCCGGTCACCATTAGTTCCTAGTCGTGAATCCTTGCTTCCGCCGAGCAAGCTCGACGGAGCGCTGTACGTTGCCCCAACCGAGCTTACCTCGGTTGCGCGAATGATTATCCACTAGAAACAAATTGCAGCCGCTCTACGCTAAAGGCGTTTCCAGGCAGAACCTGGGAACGAGTGATGGCCGCGAAGAAAATGGCAGCTGCACGTTGCGCGGTTGGGTAACACGCATCCGCTAGCGCAGGTACTTGAGTGTTTTGTATCTATTTCTACTTATCTATTCGCCCGGTGGAATTGTCTTCGGCTCAACGGACAGCGCGTCGCGGTGCAGTGAAATTGCCACGGTCTTTAGTCGAAAATAGCTGGTCGACATATAGAGCATGCCGCGATGCTCACCCACTTCACCCCACGAATTTTTGATCAGGTAGTACTTGTTTCCCATCTGGTCACGCGCCCGGCCGACCAAGTGCATCAAGTGATCGTCGGTAGTCGTCAGGTTCTCAAATACCCTTTGCCGTAGCTCTTGATCGACCAGGACTTCGTCCACGGGTCCGCGAAGAAAGTCTCGGGAATTTTCCTGGACCGGCATCACTGCGATCCCCTTGTCGCGTTGGAACCCGCGCTCACTGACGTCGCCGTCCCAGCAGACGGTGAAGCCCGCATCGAGCGCCTGATCGACGATCTTCTCCAGTTCGTCGATGGGAACATTCTGGAATGAACCGTTGCTGAAATTATCCGGAATCTCCAAGACAAACGGCCGTCCAAACGGATGATGCGTAAACGAAGTCACATGCACATAGTCATCGGCGTTGAATCCGAGGCTTTCCGCAAAAGACTGTGGCGTGAACACCTGACCTTGGTAGGAAAACTCAGTCGGCGATTCCCCGAGATAGATATCCAGCGTATGGCGGAAAACAGCCCACCAATTGTCGCTGACCCGTCCCCGTTTCACGGCCGTGTTGAGGACCGCCTCGAGCATCGCCACCATTTCGCCGTGGTCGTGACGTGTTTCATTACCGCGCAGACCGTTAAATACTTCGTTGGGGACCAGCCCGTAGCGCTGGGCGGCATTCAAGTAATCGTGGGCCAGTGCCCCTTCGGAAAAATTCGCTTTGCCTTGCCGGAGAAAATAATTGCGGGCCTTGTCCTGATAGACATTTTTGACATTGTACATTTCCGACAGGTCGTGCGCCCCGCGTCCCATCCGCATCGCCTCGGACTCTAAAAAACTCGCGGTTGCGAAACTCCAGCAGGTCCCCGTATTGTCCTGAGATTTGATGGGGGTACAGGTCAGATTGACTTCCATCGTGAACTGGTATCCGTTCTGCGCAGCCGTCTCGGGAGAGGCAGACTGTTGAGCCCCGACAGGCGACAACCAATGGCCAAATACCAGCCCGATGAACAAACTCGTGGCGATGACGATGCGCATCCCTTTTCTCCTTGGACTAATTAATTGACGACAGTATTTCTTTCAGCCGCTGCCAAGCCTGCTCGCGCGCCTGGCGATTTGCCGGATTGGCGTCGGGCGCTTCGCCCGCGCGCATGAAACCGTGACCGGCACCTTCATAAACCACCAAGTCCCACGACTTGCCAGCTTGTTTCATCAGTTCCTCGGTAGGAGGTAGCGAAGCATTGACCCGCGCATCATTCTCGGCAAAGAAGCCATACACGGGGCAATCGATCCGTTGAATCTCTTCGGCCGATTGCGGCCCGCTGCCATAAAACGGACAAGCCGCCTGAATCGAATCGTTGTTGGTGGCAAATCGGAACGTCTGGCCCCCTCCCCAACAGAACCCGATTACAACAACTTTTCCGTTGCAGGCCGGCAATTGGCGAAGATACTCGACGGCAGCGTTCAAATCGGCCGTAATTTGTTCCGGCGGTAAGCCCGCAATGCCGCGCCGCGCGCCGTCGGTCCCTTCAAAAGAACTTGTATTTCCCCCGCCCGGTCCCATGCCGGACAACAAGTCGGGCGCAATGGCAATGTAACCAGCTTCGGCCAGTTGATCGGTGACGCCGCGCACCCAATCCGTCAATCCAAAGATCTCATGAATGACGACCACTCCCGTCGCGGGCGTCGCGACTTCGGGGTAGGTAATGAACGCATCAACTTGGCGATCGCCGTGTTTGAACGCTACCCACTCGCCATGGCGCGGCGAGTCATCCAGTCGTTTTTTTGCCCAATCTTGCGCGTCGCAGCGATTGAGTAACGAAAGGGCAACCAAGCCGACAATGAAGATTCTCATGTTATTATCCACTCGAAGATGCCCAAGTTTTTGTGTTAGACTTTCATTCTAGTGCAATCGGATGAACTTAGCAGCATACCCCGTGGCAAGCAATGAACAACCGCCGAAAAAAGCCCACCGAACCCCAGCGCCGAGGACGTCATCCGCGCCCCGCCGACCGTTTGCGGGCCAAGCACAAGGCTCCCGCCGGTGGCACGGCGGAGTCGAGTTCAGGACCAGGCATTCGCCTACAGCGGTTTTTGGCAGCCGCCGGGTGTGGCAGCCGCCGGCAATGCGAAACCTTCATCGCCGAGGGCCGGGTAGAAGTTGATGGCCAGGTTGTCACGCAATTGGGAACCAAAGTTGACCCGGATAGCCAGCATGTCTCGCTCGATGGCGAATCGGTGCGCACGGCTAGGCTCTCGTATTTCGCCGTCCACAAACCCCCCGGGGTACTTTCGACCAGCCGCGATCCCAGCGGCCGCACACGAGTGATCGATTTGATTCCGTCGGACCAACGGCTATACAACGTCGGCCGTTTGGATAAATCGAGCGAAGGCCTGATCCTTGTGACCAATGACGGCGACTTGGCACAACGATTGACACATCCCAAGTTCGGCATCGAGAAAAAGTATTTGGTGTTAGTAGTCGGGCACCCACATCGCGACCAGCTCGATCAATTGGAGCGCGGCGTCCACTTGGCTGAAGGATTGGCGAAAGCCAGCCGTGCCGAAATCAAAAAACGGGCCCACGGCGGGACTTGGTTGGAGATCACGCTCCAGGAAGGCCGCAACCGCGAAATTCGGCGCTTGCTCGCGCGGCTCGGTCACAAGGTTATTCGTCTGATTCGTGTCGCCGTCGGCCCAGTCCAATTGGGCGCTTTGGCAGTGGGCGAACACCGCAAGTTGACCGCGGTCGAGGTGCAGCGCTTGAAATCGTGGAAGCCGCCGCGCCGGCCGGATACTCGCCAACGTCGGATGGACAAACGTTCGCCATCGTAATTCGCCTCCCGTTTGGTGGCATCTCGGATCGGAGAAGCATGCTCCGCTGCGGATAATCGATTTCGTTTCGGATTGCAGCGGCTGTGACCGCGCTTGAAACAAGCCCTCAACACGAAAGCCGGTTATGCCGAAAAAAACGGTGCGGCGATGCTGGTGATATGTTAAAATAGGACAGTTGGGCGACCGCGGATATCGGGTTGTGAGCGAGCCGATGCGGCTCGGTTGTTGGCCAACCGCCGTGGATGCGGAAACCAAAGTGATTCGACACCGGGAGTGTTCCATCGATGTTTGACCAATTCTTTCACCACTTCGTCCGCCGCGACGGTCAACGAACTCCTCGCCCGGGGCGTCAGCGCCGACCCAATGCGCCGGCCGCGGCGCGCACCGC
>JACTND010000180.1 GCA_014584305.1 Planctomycetota bacterium
CGGTAGCGGCGCCGGTTCTCCGCAGTCCTTAGCCGCCGATGCGGAGCGACTCGGCAAACGTTGGCACCGCGGTCAGACTCGCGCGCGGCCTTGTTTTGCGACGTAGAGTAAAATTTGGTCAATTCAATCTTCGCATCTCGGTCGGAAAGATTTCATCCGACTGTTTATCTCGCATTTTCTCATGTGCGGGCTGCCGATAGGTATTCTGCTGAATTCTCAATCCAAGTTCTTTGATATTTGTTTTTTTGAGTGTCTGCGGGACCAATTTGTATCTAAGGGATTTGCATATTGGGTATAGAAGGTGGGTGGCACATATTGGATTTTTAGAAGCCCAGGCGGGTGCGAGCGGTTTGGATTAGTTGATGAAATTGACGGCGTTCATCGGCTGAAAAGTAGAAGGTTGTCGAAGCGGCCAAGATCACGATACTCGCCGTGGCCACGCAGGCGGGCCATGGCGGCAATAGCAGGACCAGCGGAATAGCCGAGGTCCACCAGCATGCGCTGCTCAATCGGCAGCCAAAATGAGCGTTCATCCAAAAGAGCGCCACCAGCACAATTCCGTTGGCCAAGGCGGTGGCGATCACGGCTCCCCAAAGTCCGTAAGTCGGGATAAGGCTCGCGTTCAACACGAGATTTACAACAAGTCCCCCCGCGAATACCGCATTGGCCCACCTGCCTTTCTCGCGGATCCACAGAAAGTCCTGACCGACGATAGCGATACTGATCCAAATACAATAGACCATTGTCAATGGCATGACGGCTAAACCGTCGGCGTAACGTCCTTCTAAAAGAGTGTCGAACAACCAATGCGACGCCAGGAGAAATCCGGCGCCGGTGACAAGCAATCCCAATGCGAGCAGTTTGATTACCCAATTCAGTTGTTGGCGAACGTAATGCGCGTCCCCCTTGAGCCAAGCAGCCGTCAGATAAGGAAGCAACAGCCCGCGCACCATTTCTGCCAAGCCAGCTAGCATCATGGGGATCACGCGCCCACTGTGATATTGTCCAACCACCGATTGCACGTTGGCGACGGTGTCCGTGTTCGACCAATGCACCAACATGTAGCGATCCATCAGTTCGTATAGATTCTGCAGCAAGTTCGACATCCACCACCAAGCGGCATACGGTCCGATTCGTCCAAGTACCTGACGTGTTTTCAACGGCGCAACGCAGTCGCACAGATCGTGGCGATAGCGATGCAAGTACCAAAGCGCGGGTAGTGCGCCCAGCATGCTGCTCAGGCCGAATGCGACCACAGCAATCAGGGTGCTCCATGCGGGGTGAGCCAACCACAAAGCGGCGACCCCAATCACAGTGAAGCCAGCGCCGGAAACGAATCGCATCATGGTTGCGAGCCGGATCTGTCGCATCGACTCAATCAGAGAAACGAGGTAGTTGTAGCCAGTCAACAGGATCAACCCGCCAGCCGCGGCCCAAATCAAGTCGATCTGATTCCCAGTGCCTAATATTTGCCAACTGAATTGGCTGGGAAACAACATCATGGTGGCCGCCATTACCAAAGTGGATACCGCGGACATCCGGCCGACGATGCGGAGGAAGCTTCCGATCGAGCCCTTCTGACGGAACTCCTCCAAGAATCGGCCAAACGTCCCTGGCATGCCCAGTACTGCCAGCGGCGCCAGGGTTAACAGCCAACTGTAGATCAACGAAAACTGCCCCAGCTGTTGATCCGTCATGAAATGGCAGAAGAGCACGCCGCGCGCAAATCCAAGCACACGCTGGATCACCGTCAGCGCGAGAGCAAACAGCACGCCAAAAACGATTCCGTCAGACCGCATTGCCCGCGTTTCCTGAGCGGGTTTGGCGGTTGTCGAACTTACAGACAATGCCATCGCGTAAGTGAATTCCGTTGAGAACTTTGCCGGCAGCTTTCCTAATCCAATGCCAACCTGGCAGGTTTCTCACCAATGGATCGAATTACTGTTCTCAAATATGGGGCGCGAACCGAGCGACTTCAAATGCAGTACTATTGAAATCGCCTAATTCCAGCTACAATCCATTGAATTAAATCGCGCCGATAGGGCGCGGCGCGGGAATCCATGGTGGCAGGTCAATAACGGACGAGTTTCCTTGACAATTCCCACTGCAATCCCTAGATTGCCAGGGCAGTTGACACAACAGCGCAGATTGAAATAACCGGTTTGACTAGAATAAATTGCGTGATCCTACCGCGGCTCGTATGACTGATGACCTGGCAATAATCGCGCGCAATCATCACCTACCGTTAGAGCAAGTAGCCCGCGCTGTGCAGTTGCTGGATGAAGGCAACACCATCCCCTTTATTACACGTTTTCGCAAAGACCAAACGGGTGGGCTGGACGCCGATCAATTGCGCGCGATCAAGCAACGAGTTGGTGAATTACGGGCTTTGAATGAACGCAAATCGTTTATCCTCAAATCTATAGAAAGCCAGGGCGCTCTTACCGAAGAGTTGACCCAGGAAATCAAACAGGCGACCAATAGTCGGCGGCTTGAAGACTTGTATCTGCCGTACAAGGCAAAAAAGCAGTCGCTGGCGCTGACCGCAAAACAACAGGGCCTGGAGCCATTGGCCAACGATATCTATTCCGGCGAGTTTACCGAGGAACAGATCGCCACACGGACTATCGATTTTGTCCGCGTTGATCGGGGCCTGAATAGCGTTCAAGACGTCATGCAGGGAGTTTGCCATTTGATTGCGGAACGGTTCGCAGAAAGGAGTGACCTGCGACGTGAACTGCGCGCCATCATCTGGCAAACGGGGCAACTGACCAGCAAACTTGTTCAACCCATCGAGAAACCGGATACCCCACCCAAGGCCGTGGCTGCTGCCGTCCATGCTCTGCCGCCGGATCCTCAATCCGCAACGTGCGGCAAGGAAATGGACGTCCCAATCGCTCCGACTCAAACGACAACGGATCTCGTAGATACTGATTCGCCATCATCGGCGTTCGAATCTCAATTGGATACGGCCGTACCATCGGTCACTGCCGATTCGTTGACGAATCCATTGGACAACTGCTTACGAGCACTTGAGGCGCCTCCCGCGTCGGATGACGCAGCGCTCTCATCCGAGGTTACTGCATCGGTTCCACCGCCGCCTACCATGCACGTGGAAACTGATGTGAAGGACCTGAAAAAAGATAAGTTAAGCCGAAGTCAACCAAGGAAGAAAGCCAAGCATCCGGAAAATCCATTCCGCGATTATCACGATTTCGCTGAATCTCTCAAAAGAATTCCGCACCATCGTGTCCTGGCCATCAACCGCGGCGAACGAGCCGGTCAATTGAAGGCCAAAGTGAAAGTCGAGTACGACAAGTTGGCGGAACGGGCCGTTGAATTGCTGGTACCGGGTGACCACCCATTTTCTGAGTTGATGACTCGCTGCGCACACGACGCGCTCGCGCGGTTGATATTGCCAAGTTTGGAGCGTGAGGTCCGGCGCGAACTGACCGAAACTGCGGAACAACACGCCGTGACTGTTTTTGCGCGCAACTTGAGAAGTCTGCTTCTCAAGCCACCCGTGCGCGGCAAACGGATACTTTCAATCGATCCCGGATACAAAAGCGGGTGCGCAACCGCCATCCTCGATTGTCGCGGCAATGTGTTGCACACTGACCGCTTGTTTGTCGTAGGGAATGCCAAACGGCGCAGCGAGCATCAGTTGCGGTTGGCTGATTGGGTTCGGCAATACGAGATTGACGTTATCGCCATCGGTAATGGCGCGGCCTGCCGCGAGACGGAACAGATGGTTTCCGATACGATCCGAGAACACTTGGCCGACCGGCCCGTCAAGTATGTGATCGTTAATGAAGCGGGAGCAAGTGTTTATTCCACGAGCGAAATCGGCTGTGAGGAACTCCCCGGTCTGCCACCACATGCGCGCAGTGCTGTTTCGATTGGGCGGCGTCTTTTGGACCCATTGTCGGAACTCGTGAAAATCAGCCCAGGGCACTTGGGAGTAGGTCTCTATCAGCACGATATCAAAGCGAAGCACTTGTCTGAGTCATTGGACGAAGTGGTCGAGTTGTGCGTGAACCATGTGGGCGTGGATGCCAATACATCCAGCCCGGCGCTGCTTCGCTACGTGGCTGGTCTTAACCAGGCGACGGCGAAACGGTTGATTGAATTTCGACAACAAACGCCTATTTCCCATCGGCAGGTGCTGCGCGAAGTTCCGGGTATAGGCGAGACTACCTTTGTGCAATCGGCGGGATTTTTGCGCGTCTATGGCGGTACGGAACCCTATGACGAAACCGCAATCCACCCCGAAAGTTATTCACTCTGTGATCGCATTTTGGCGCGCATCGGGTGGACCAAACAACAATGGATCGAAAACCGGCGAGCCATCTGGGAGCTTGAGTCTTCTCGCCAAGCAACAGATGGAACCGCCCCTGGAAAACCTATGGAAGGGTCGGATGATCTGCTTGCAAAGATTGACGCCGCGCAATTAGCGCATGAGTTTCAGGTTGGCGAGATGTTGATGCGCGATCTGATCGATTCGTTGCGCCGGCCCCTGCACGATCCTCGCCAAGAATACGACGGCCCGGTTTTTCGTTCGGGAATTATCAAGTTGGAAGATCTGCAACCGGGCATGAAATTGGAGTCCCAGATCGTCAATGTTGTGGACTTTGGTGTGTTCGTCGATATCGGCCTGGGATACAGTTGTCTCGTCCATATCAGCCAACTCTCAAGACGCTTTGTGCGCAATTTATACGAGGCCTATTCCGTCGGCGATCACCTGACGACTTGGGTAAAGGAAATTGATTCCCAGCGACGTCGCGTTAAACTCTCCGCGATTGAACCCGGCGTGCGGCGCGGGCATGGTCAACGTCGAGCTGATAATCGCGTCCGCCATAGCCGCCAGTCGCAATCCGCCGCGTCGACTAATGGAGAAAATCAAACGGCGATGGCCGATAGGAAACGCGCGGGGCAACCACGACCACAAACGTCACGGTTCGATGCCACACAATCCGGCACCAAACACGCCAAGAAGCCGAGTGCTATTCGTCGCCAGGCTTACGCCCGCCCCCACACCCGCCCGTCCAAACCCAAACCTGTGGTGCCGATCACCAATGAAATGATTGATGGCAAGAAACCCATGAGATCCTTTTCCGATCTGGCTCAATTCTTTCAAATCAAGAAGGAACCTCCAGGTGACAATCATCCGCCGGAAGAAGCAAATTCCTGACCTAACGTGGGGTCCTCGGATTGGAGACGTTGCCTAGGGAGAGCTGACCTGCTCTGGGTAACTTCAATTCGAACGAGGGCTCGACCGAGTCCCAATCGTTCCGAAACCCGCAACTTTGCGTGCCAGATCTCCCTGACTTGCCAATAAAAAGTCGGAATTCGCTTTAAGGACAGGCATTATTGTTTGAATGACTCCAAGTTCCCTATTTTTCCAAAACTGCCTAAACCCACTTCAGGTTGAGCACCTAGTTATGCCTGTCCTTTATAGCTTTTGCCTTGTGCGGGTGTCCCCTTTTTGGAATCGGTTGACGGGGAGGCGGTGGCCTGCTAAGGTTCGCCCCCTATGCTCGATAGAACCTGGCAGCATCTCGCGATCAGTTTGCTGGCGACAGTCATGGGACCGGCGTCCCTGATCGCTCAACTCGGCATACAACAGGATTCCGAACGGATCGTCCTGCTGACGAACGGCAATGTCCTTTCGGGAAGAGTCGAGACGTTCGGCCAACAAGTTGTCGTTTGGACCGAATCTGGAAGCCGGTTGGTATTGCCCCACCACCAAGTCGATGCGGTATTTCAATCGCTTTCCGGCGCCTATCAGTATCAGCGCGAAAGGATCGCTCCGAACGCAGTCATCGATCACGTCAAGCTATTCGAATGGTGCTTGCGCTTCCAGCTGTGGGATGAAGCGCAGTCCCAAATCGATAAACTCCAGTTCCAATCGATAAGCCGAGTCGAATTATGGCGAATGAGCGAAGCGCTGGGCTTGGCCAAAGAATCCGCGGCGCGGGCCAAAGCCGGAAACAGTTTGGCCTCCGACGCGCGCGCGTTGGAGGCTCATACGCCGCCGCCGATTACCAGCAATCCCCAACCTTTCACGACGATTTTGCCTGTTACTTATGTGGAACTTCCACGCGACGGTCAACGGCTACTGCCCGCCGTCGAGCTGAATGATCTGGTCTCCCGAATCGAACCAGAATTACTGTTGCGATATGAAAAACACGTGGACTCGATTTTCGTGCGCAACTGCGCCACGAGCGGATGCCATGATTCCCGAAACACAACCTTGGCTTGGCTGCACGTACCACGCGGCACCGAGACGCCGCGGCTGATGAAGCTTCAAAACTTGATTCGCACGGTGCAGCATTGGAGCAGGGAACCTGGGGAGCAACATCCTCTGTTGCGGGCCGCCATTCAACCACACGCCGGGCGGGCGTCGCCCATTATGTCACGGGATTCCGTGGATTACCGGACGTTAGAATTGTGGATCGCAGAAATGGCCGATCGGCCGACGGCTGCGAAATTAGTGGGCATCGACTTGACTCCGCGCGAAGCGCCGCCGGAGGCGATCGTTTTTCCACCGCGAACGCCGACTCACCCCCGAGATCGAGCATCATCTGGAATCCCGCGCATTGAGTCCGTCGGCAACAGTTCCTCCAACGAGCTTCCTGCGAATACGTTGCCCCGCGCTACAAAGCTGGAACAAGACCCCAACACGTTTTCGCCGCGAGATATATTCGATCCAGAAATCTTCAATCGGTTTTATTACCCGCGCCCAAAATCTGTTTTACCTGTTCCATCTTCGGCCACTGGCCGCAACAACTGACCATTTGCCCAGGCCCGCAAAAAGGCCCGATTGCTGGGCAGGAGCGGATCCAAGGTCGCCATGTGTTCAAGCGTCATCCAGCCCGCCCATGCCACTTCGGACGCGTTCATGGTCCATTGAACATCCGGGCTCACCTCCGCCGCCATCCAGCATAATTCCACACCCCAAGGCGACCGGCTCTCCCACAGTTTCACTTTCGGTTTGGCGACGATGGCCAATTCCTCCCACAGCTCACGCTGCAATGCGATCTCGTCGGTTTCGCCCGATTCCACGGTCCCACCGGGAAAGCAGAATGCGCCCGGCGCTCGAACCGTTTGACTGCGCTGAATCACCAGGAACTCGGATTGTCGTTGAATGACGCCTATGACACCGCGTCGTGGCAGTTTGCGGCCTCGCCAGTCGAAACCATGATTCTGTGCTTGGGCCGATACAGGCTGAACCAACAGGCGAACTTTGCTACTTGTCGCAACAGAATCCGCAGTCTGGCTCGTATCCGAATCAACGCTCTCATCCATACGCAGAATCCATTGCGAATGGTCGGCGCATTCCAAAAACAGTGTGCGCCTCCCCGGTTGCAGATCTAGCCAAAGATAATTGCCTGCGTAAACCTGGCGAACCGTGCCGCGCCCTCTCGAGATTTCGCCTTCGAAATCAAGATATGCCACGCGATGATTGGGGAGCGCGGTTGCCGATGTCGCGCGGCCAGTGAATGGATCGTTCTCACAAGCCCAGGTTAGCAAGTCCTCCGCGGATTCCAGCATCAAATCCCAATGGCTGGTCCGGTCAGAACCTGCCGGAAATCGGTGCTCAAGCACAACGAATCGAGGCATAGAAAAAAACCTCTCGCGGTTCAATCCCGCGAGAGGTCGCTATCGAATTTCAGTTTGCTCCAATCGAGTTTCTGTGCAACCCGATCAGGTCGAGCTTATTATTCGCCGTCGCCTTCAGCCTTTTTAGCCGCACAGCAACCACCTTCGCTGCCAGTGGCCTTTTGACCGGTTACCGGGCAAACGCCTTCGCCGCATGTTTCCGCATGTTCACATGTCGCCGCTGTGGTCGCTTTTTTGCAGCAATTCTCCTTGGCGCAACCCTCGGCTGTACATTCTTCGGAGCAGCACTCCTTTTTGTTTTGGCAACAGGTCGCGCTGTCATCAGCACAGCTCGCGTCGCAGGTCTTGGCTGCGGCCACTTCTTTGTGTTCGCAACACGTGGCTTGTGTTTCACAACACGCGCTGGCGTTACTTTCCGCGCCACAACAACCACTCGCGGCGGCTACTTCGCTTTTCTCGCCGCAGCACGCGCTGGCTTCGCCCGCACAGCAACTGGAACTTGCTTCTTGGCAGCAGCCGCTTGCATGGCTGCCGGACTGAGACGTCGGCGTGGTTTTGATCTTCGTCCCCGTCTCGCTAGTCGCCATGTAATAAGCTCCGGCCAATAACAGCGCCGCGCAGCCCACAATTGTTAAAACCTTTGACATACGGAATTCCCTCGTGTGTTTAAAGCTGTTTGATCGGCAACTGAGTCGTTTCAGCCACCGCCATTCATCGAATCGTGACGGAAAAGAAGCCGCAATTCGGCTAGTGGCACAACGCCAACAAGCCAATTACCCCATTCCAACCGCTCCTGTATGTTAGGACGCCGGTTGATCCGAGTCAAGCGAATCGACAATACCCCGATAATCCTACGAAACGGGGGTATATTCGGTTCGATCCTCGTCAATCGCCATGACGCTGATGACGTTTCCCTGGATGCGGATGATCCGCACGCGTTTCCCCGGATCCACAAACTCCCCGTCACTGACAACGTCAAAACTGCGGCTGGCGAACCTCGCCCGGCCGGCAGGGCGCAAAACGGTCACGGCCAATCCTATATCGCCCACCGCCACCAACGACGCCTGTGGAGCCGATGCTTTGCTACTTGCCTCATCGGATTTCCCCGCTGCGTGGGGGTCACCGGAATCTATCTTGGGCTCCAAAACCATTTGATTCAACAGCGGGATATTGCCGACCCACTTCGCAATAAACACTGCCCCGAGCACCACGGCAAACCCCGAGCCAGCCAACACGAGCAAGCTCGTTACGAGTTTGTGCCATTCGTATTGGTTGGCCGGCCAGAAGAAATCCTGTCCTGCCATAACGAAACTGGATGCCAGACAAACAATCCCCATAATCCCTGCCAAACCCCATCCGGGAATAACGAACATCTCCATCGCCAGAAAAGCCAAACCCCCTAAGAACAAAATCACTTCTAACCAATCCGCAGTACCTCCTAAAAATCGCGACCAGAAAAACAACGCGGCGCAAAGTCCAGCGACGACAGCCCCGACGCCAATCCCGGGTGCGCTTAGCTCCAAATAGAGCGCCAATACGCCTAACACGACCAGCAAAAAGGTGATCCAGGGGTTGACCAACCAATCCACCATCCCGTCAGTGAATCCATAGCGCATGACAACAAACGTGTTGGCTGTCAAACCGTAGCGCTGAGCCAATTCCTCACGGCTCGTCGCTGAACCTTCAGCGATTCCCAATTCCACGGCCCGCGAACCATTAACTGTAAGGAATCGCTCCGGCCCAGTTTCCGGGATCAATTCCCACGGCGGCGGCGGACGCGGATCATCGACGCGGACCACCTGAAACTCCCATTTGCGTCCGTCGTCGGACCGCCGCGCAAATACCAGCGCATCCTTGTCGATCATGGCCTCAGCTAAATCGGGTGGGCGGCCCTTGGCCTCCGCCAAATCGCGGGCCTGCCGAACAAGGACCGACTGAATTTTGGCAGGAACAAAGCGAAAAGCGAAGAATTCTGGGTCGGCATAAATCTCGCCAATGTCGCCGAACTTCATTTTCGGATCGGCGATTATCTCGTCGCAGCCTAACGCAACCAATGCGCCACCACTGATCGCTGTCCGCGGAACGAACGCCACAGTCTGCGCCCAATCGACATCACGGAGCGTCTCGGCAATATCCAAACTGACCGTCTTGAGCCCTCCTGGGCTGTCAATTTCCAGAATAATCAAGTCCGCACCCATCGCCTGCGCTTTGGCCAAGCGGCTGCGGAAAAAACGCTGGGTGCTTTCGTCGATGATCCCCGAGAACTCAATCAATACGGGCGTGCGAAATCGCGGGGCCGGACGGCTCTCCTCTTGAATAGCCCACCAGGCCACAGCCTTACCAGCGAAACTGTTCAACACCCAAACAACCGCCAGTACCCAGAGGCAACGAACTCGACCGCGCATGTTGCTAGCCAAAAAAACTGATTTGGACAGAATCCACTAACACCGGTACACTATTCGACAGAAACAAATATATCTTACCGGCAGTTTGGCGTCATTGAACCGCCACACCGAGCCGGAAAACTCAATCCAAGGAGGGATTGAAGCATGACCGGAACGGAACGCACGTTGGTTACTTATCACGTCTCCCTGGTGAGAGGTCTCGTCTCGGGGAAGCGGGCAATTCTCGCCCTCGGATTGGCGGTTCTATGGGCCGCATTGGACACCTCGACCTTTGGCCAACAATCCCGGCTCTACTTTTTCACGCAAACGAATTGTCCGCCGTGCGCTCAAATGGTGCCGGTAATCGACGATTTGATGCGCCAAGGATGGCCGGTCACCAAAATCGACGTTCGCACGCAACCCGAATGGGCTCGGCAGTTCCACATCACGCAAACGCCAACTACCGTTTTGGTCGAAGGAAACCAGATCACCGCTCGGTATTCCGGCCTTCTGGACACCAACCAGTTGCGAGCGCTAGTACAACGTCTAACGCCAACACCGGTGGCTGGTAGCTCTTCGATACAGGAAGCACCATCAACTACAACGGCACGAGCTGAAGCGGCCCATTCGTCAGCGGGTTCAAACGGCAACCTCGATGCGACGGTGCACTCCGGCACGCACCAACCGACCAATCAAGCGGAAGCGAGGGCCATGGCGGCGACCGTTCGTTTGCGATTGGAACGCGATCAGGATATTTCGTTTGCTACCGGCACGATCATCCATACTTACGGCAACAACGGACTCGTTCTGACCTGTGGCCACATGTTTCGCGAGTGCGGAAGCCACGGGCAATTGACTGGCGAAATCGGTTGGTTGACCGATCAACGTCAAGTCGTGGTTGCGCAGT
>JACTND010000270.1 GCA_014584305.1 Planctomycetota bacterium
TGAAGCCAAACCTCAACCGCGTCCGGTCGGAGGGGCGGCTAAACCGATGGCGCAGCCAAAACCAGTGTCGGCTCCTGCCCAGCGTGCTGCGGCCGCCCCGATGTTTGTGGGAGCAGCCGGAGCATCGGTTGATTCACGTTCAGCAACGCGCCCGACCGCTGGCGCTTCCAACAGCTACAACCCGCTCTTGGATTTGTTGGATGAGGCGCAAGTCGCCGCGCGGCCGCGTGGCTTGAGCTGCCAGAACTGCGGCGCCGAAGTACAACCCAACGCCATCATCTGTGTCGAATGCGGATACAATTTGGAAACCGGAGAGCAACTGGAAACGGCCGTCTTGATCGGCGATGAGGAGTTGCTTGGTTCCAGCCGCATGAGCGACGCCGAGAAGATATTGGCTAAAGCAGAAAAGGAAATAGCCGAGCGTCCGGTCACGGCCGTCGGGCAAGACTTCGGTGATGGCAATGAATCAATCTTAATCAGTTTGGTTGCGGGGGGCGCTTTCGTAGCGTTCATTGGCTTAGGCGTCGCCACAGTTCTCAGTCTCGATTGGTTCATGGAGAAGTTTGAATTGACTCCGGCCATGATCAGCATAGCTGCCGCATCCACTATTTATGCGTTAGGGATGATTTGGATTTCGATCGTGGCATTCACCGTTCATCCCGGCCAAGGAATCGCTTGTTTGTGTTCCGGCGGCACCTACTGCATGATTTATGGATTCATGCAGGGCAAAGGGACGATCCTGCCAGCAATTTTGATGATTGCTGCACTCTTGATTGGCGGATTGTCCTACGCCTTGTCTGGCAGCGGACAACCTGACTATTCTTGGATTTCGTCGGATTGTTGGATGTGCCTGTTCGACAGCCCCCAACACTTGGGTGTCAACCCAGCGCATCCAATTAGCGCGTGATCGATCAGGGTATCGATCATCCAACGTTGCCGAGGCTGCGGAGTTGGAGCATTCCAAACTCCGGCCATTCATGTGCCGAAGAGATTCCCAATCACCCTTCGGTGTCTGCATCCGTTGCGAAATCAAGACGATTGGCGACGACAGAATACCCCCTAGGGGACTCGAACCCCTGTTGCCGGACTGAGAACCCGGAGTCCTAGGCCACTAGACGAAGGGGGCCTGTTTAGACATCAATCAGCAGCGGCGACAGCATCTCTACGTTCTGCTGCGACAGCATTTGCATCGAATTATTGTCTCCCGGCTAGTAGCTGTCAACCTTGGCGTTGTGTCGGCCAAATGCGGACGTCCGTGAGAATAAGAACGGTACGCCGCGAACCGGAATTTCCAGCGCGATTCTCGCTGGCGGCGTGAATCCCATTATCCTGTTTGGCACTTGTTGAGCTTTCGTCGGGGTGTTCCGGTGGGTGGGAATCATCGATACGGGGCCATGTTTATCGCATTCGCCGTGTGCATCGGTTGGCGATTGCGGCAACCCGCGCGGTTCTACGAACCAAAAGGTCAAAGCGTCCCGGTGACCGACAATCGCCGCGCACCGATTTCGTGATTTTTTCTCGGTCGTTGGCGGTTCGCGCGAACTGATTGCCGGCAGGCTATGTATCGACTGATCATGTTTGTAGAATTTTGTCGGATGGAGAGTGATGTCGGCAGGCATTCACGGTGAAAGCTGTAGGACGGCCGATTCGATCGTGTTGCCGAATGGCAATCCGTCGGCAAAAAAATTTTGTGTTTTGTAATTTTTGTTAAAGAATTGATGTTGACCGGTCGGGGACGCTGTTTTACTTTACCCGGTTGTGCAAGGATTGGCACACCGGCACGCCACGCCGTCGCAAGGATCGTGATTTGGTGGCGCGCCTTATTGAACACCGATGCGTTCGCGCCTATCCGACCACAGCCTCGAACAGCGACCGACCCGCGGCCGTTGTTGACCCAGACTTCTAATTGAGGATGCCGGCGGTGACGCCCGGAAGCGATTTCGATATTAAAGATCGGATCAAGCAGTCCACGGACATCGTGCAGTTGGTGGGGAGTTACCTCCAATTGCGCCGCCAGGGGGCGCTGTTTGTCGCCAATTGCCCGTGGCATGATGATCGCCGACCGAGTTTGCAAGTGCATCCCCAAAAACAGATCTGGAAATGTTGGGTGTGTGGCATTGGCGGCGACGTGTTCAATTTTGTCATGCGGCGCGAGGGGGTCGAATTCCCTGAAGCGTTGCGGATTCTGGCGGACCGCCTCGGGATTCCCTGGCAGGCCAGTGGTCCCAAATCCAAACCGGGAAGTCCGGACGACAAACCGACGTTGTATAAGGCGATGGCCTGGGCGGCCAAGCAATACCGCTGGGCAATGGAACGGAGCGATGCCGCGGGGTTGGCACGTCAATACCTGGCCGATCGCCGAATCGCCCCCGAAACAGCGGATCGGTTTCAAATCGGATTCGCGCCGCTGGAATGGTCCTGGCTGGGGGATCGCGCGCGAGCGATGGAGTTTACTCCAGAGGTTTTGGAAGCTTGTGGATTATTGGTCCGCCGCGATTCGGGCGGTTGGACGGAGCGGTTCCGCGGCCGGTTGCTGTTTCCCATTCACGATACAGCGGGGCGCGTCATCGCGTTTGGCGGGCGTTTGGTTCCGGGCATATTCCCCGCAGGGCAGGAACCGCCCGGCAAGTACATCAATTCGCCGGAGACGCGCATCTTCTCGAAGAGTGAGACGTTGTACGGCTTGCATTTGGCCTCGGATCAAGCGGCCCGCACGCGGCGACTGACCGTCGTCGAGGGATATACGGACGTGATCGGCGCTTATCAATCTGGCCTGCGCGATGTCGTGGCTGTGTTAGGGACGGCGATTAATCAGCGGCATATTCGCTTGTTGCGGCGCTATGCCGACTGCGTGACGTTGGTTTTGGATGGCGATGCCGCCGGGCAAAAACGGACCGGCGAGGTGTTGGATCTATTCGTGGCGGAAAACGTCGATCTGCGCATTATGAGCTTGCCCGCCGGCTTGGATCCGTTCGATTATTTCCAAGCCCACGATGCCGACGCGTTTCAATCCTTGGTGGCTGCGGCGCCGGATGCGTTGGAGCACCGGTTGCGCATCGAATTGCAAGGCCTGGACGTCGTACAGGATACGCACCGCGCCAACCACGCGTTGGAACGGATACTCACCACCTTGGCCCAAGTGCCGGTGTCGATCAACGAAACGACGGCGGCAGCGCGGGTGCGGTTTGACCAAATGCTCGTGCGGTTAGCGCGACGTTTTCATGTGGACCGCGAGATGTTGCAGCAGCGGTTGCGGGAGATTCGGGAACAGCGGGCGAGGGTTTCGGCGACCGGTGTGGGAGTTGAGCCGCCGCCCCCTTCTCCCCTATCGGGGTCGGCGTTTCCAGCACATGAGGTCGAGCTGTTGCAGCTCGGCTTGTTGGACGCCATGTTGTTGGACTTGATCGTCGAACAAGTGGCGCCGGCGGAAATTACAGCGGCTCCATTGCGCGCGATATTCGAGGCCATTGGCGATGGGTTTCATCAACGGCAAGATGTTTCCTTCGAGGGGCTGATGGTGTTGCTGGAGGATCCAGAATTGAAACGCTTGCTGGTTTGGCTTTATGACGAAGCCGAGCAGAAACAACAAGTGGCCGGCGACGATACACAATTGCAATTGAATCGGGTGTTGGCGATTTTTCGCAGTCGGCGCGAAGCGGCCGACAAGCGGCAAATCGTCGGGCGGTTGCAGGAAGGTAACTTGGATCAGGCAGAGGAGGTGACGGCGCTCGCAGAATTGCTCAATGCAGCGCGGCGGCGAACGGGCGTTTAGTTGCTCACGGAGGAGTAGCTCCCGATCGTATTGGGTGTCGCGCGCCATTCAGACTTTAGGAGGCGGCAAGGATGCCGCTGGAGGAGTTGACCCACATGGACGTGTACGATCTCGAATTGTCTCAATTGGTCGAAAAAGGGAAACGACAAGGTTATTTAACGTATCGCGAAGTCACGGAATTCGTTCCGGACCAAGCCAACTCGCCCGAAAAGATGGACGAACTGTTGGCGGCCATCGAACGGTGCGGCATCGAGTTGTTAGAGCAAGCGCCGTCGGTCAATTTGGGCCCGTCGCTGGCCGAGTTGGTCGCCGAGGAACCCGATCTGGAAGACTTGAAGTTGACCACGTCGCGCCCCGCGCGACCCGGCGACGATCCCATTCGGGCCTACCTGGCGCAGATGGCTGAAATTCCCCTTCTCAGCCGCGAAGAAGAAATCGAATTGTCCAAACGGATCGAAATTGCCCGCAAACGATTTCGCCGCGCCGTCTTGACCAATCGCTACGCCTTGGCGGCGACATTAGAGACGCTGAAACGCGTACATCGCGGCGAGCTGCCGTTCGACCGGACGATCAAAGTGTCGTTGACCGAACAGTTGACCAAGGATCAGATTCAGGCGCGGATGCCACACAACTTCCGCACGATCGATCGATTGTTGGAAGGCAACCAGCGCGACTTCAAGGTATTGATCAGTCGCCGCGCGCCTTCGGGCGACAAAGCCGAGGCCCGACAACGATTCATCCGGCGACGAGCCAAGATGGTGGTCTTGGTCGAAGAGCTCAGCCTCCGTTCTCGTCGCGTCTACCCGTTGATCGAGCAAATGACGCGGCTCGCCGAGCGGATGGTGTCGTTGCGAGACCAGCTCGGTCAGCTTCCCGCCACGCGGGCCTGCGCGCGGCGGCGCAGCGAACTCAAACGCGAACTGTTCGAACTGATGTGTTTATGCCAAGAGAGCCCCGCCGGATTGACGAGGCGCGCGGCGGAGTGCCGACGGTTTCACGAGGAGTTCGAGGCGGCCAAACGGCAGTTGTCGAGCTGCAATTTGCGGTTGGTCGTGTCGATCGCTAAGAAGTACCGCAATCGCGGTTTGAGCTTCCTGGATTTGATCCAAGAAGGGAACACCGGGCTGATGCGGGCCGTGGACAAATACGAATATCGCCGCGGCTTCAAGTTCTCCACCTATGCCACCTGGTGGATTCGTCAAGCGATCACGCGGGCGATTGCGGATCAGGCCCGCACGATTCGGATGCCGGTACACATGATCGATTTGTTGACCAAACTCCGCTATGTGCAACGGCAATTGATGCAAGAAACGCGCGGCGAACCGACATTCGAGGAAATCGCGACTCGTGCGAATCTCCCCGTGGAAGACGTGCGACGCATCATGGATATCGGACGGCAACCTGTCAGCCTCGACCGCCCGATGGGAGAAGAGAATGATAGTAGCTTCGGCGAATTCATCGAAGATCGGTCCTTCGAGAATCCCAGTCGTCTGGCGAACAACGGGTTTCTCCGAGAGAAAATTGACGACCTGCTCCAGACGTTGACCTTCCGAGAGCGCGAGATTATTCGATTGCGATACGGTTTGGGAGATGGCTACAGCTATACATTGGAGGAGGTCGGTCGCATCTTCCGCGTGACGCGCGAGCGCGTGCGGCAGATCGAAGCGAAAGCGGTCCGCAAGCTGCAGCATCCGGTGCGCATCCAGAAACTAGCAGGATTTCTGCAAGGCTCATCGAACTAAGGCATAATGACAGCCTAACTGTACGGTGGCCACGCTCGCCAGAGCAAGTGCCGCTAACATTTAAGCGATAATAGCGCGAGCGCCAACGGATGCTGGTAGCCAGCGAATCGAAGGCCGATGTGCGGATCATTACAACACCCGGAAAAACTCCTGATGACAAAAACCTGAACGGCGGTGTAAAACTGCAACGACTGGGACGATCACGGCGATTAGGCCTGTAAAACGGCTGGAAAACAACCGAGTGAAAGGGCGATAACTTTAGCAGACGACAAAACGCCGCATCGTGTTGCTAGCTGGCGGAGGCGCGGACCATGAATGCAAAGCCTGAAGCGCCTTCCGAATTGAGCCATTGGTCTCCTTCCGCCACCAGCAGTGTTGCAGGAACTTCGCTCGGTGGACAACGGGGATATTCCTTCGTTGTCGGCCAGCACTCAGTAAGGGAGTAGAGAATGTATTTTTCAAAGTCGGGTTGGCGAGTGGGGATGCTCGCCGCCATGGCAGCGGCGTGTTGCATGTCGAATTGGGCCGCGGCCCAGGGACTGCCTGATCAAGACTCGAAACAAGTGGTCGAGCCAGTCTTTCGCGTTTCCAAACTCGTGCCCCCGGCAACGGATGGTCCGCCAATAACCATCGCTGCGGCAGAACCGACTATGGTCGCGCCGACCAAGACCGAAGCTGCTCCGGTGGAATCCGCGGCCCCAGCGCCGCATCCACTCGATCCCGCGCTCGATATCGCGTACCGGGCACTCGACAACATGCACCGAAACGTCCGCGATTACACGGCGACGCTCGTCAAACGGGAACGCGTCAATAATATGTTGGGCGATGCCTATTTCATGGATATCAAAGTTCGCAACGAACGAACGACGGCCAATGGAGTCGTTCCTTTCAGCGTGTATATGTACTTCAAGAAACCGCGCGGTGTCGAAGGCCGGGAAGTGATCTATGTCAAAGGCCGCAATGACGGCAAATTGATTGCCCACGAAGGGGGAATCGGCAGTTTAGTGACGGTGCAATTGGAGCCGACTAGCGCTTTGGCCATGAAAGGAAACCGCTATCCCATTTACGAAGCGGGCCTCGAAAATTTGATCGTCAAACTGATCGAGAAGGCCGAACGCGACAAGAGCGCCGGCGATTGCGAAGTCGAGTATCGGCAGGGCGCAAAAATCAATGGTCGGACGTGCACACTCATCCAGGTGAAACATGATGTGAAGCGTGCGCCGTACGACTTCCACATCGCCCAGGTGTTTGTGGACGATGAGCTGCAGATTCCGGTTCGCTACTGTGCCTTCGAATGGCCGACCACTCCGGGTGGCGAACCCGTGTTGCTGGAAGAATACAGCTACATCAATGTCAAACTCAATGTCGGGTTATCGGAAAGGGACTTCGATCCCAAGAACTCGGCTTACAAGTTCCGCTAAGGATTGTCGAACCAGGACTGCCGAAGTCTTGCCGTTTACCGAGACAATACCCGTGAGAGCCTGGACGTTGTTCCAGGCTCTTTGCTTTTGGATGACGCAATCACGACGGTTTGCCTACCAATGCATTTCCCCTATCATAGAACGAATGCGTAACAACCGATTGTTTTTCGCCGAATGGAAACGGACAGTGCTGGTCGTCCACGGCCGGGACCGCGCGGCGTTCCTGCACAATTTCTGCACGCAAGACATCAAACAAATGGCCGTCGATCAGTGCCGCGAGGCGTTCGTACTGGACCTGCGGGGAAAAGTGTTGGGCCACATGTTTGTGGTAACAGAATCAGACGCAATCCAAATCAATTCCGTCGCCGACCAGGCCACTCCTTTGCTGGAACATTGGCAGCGGTATGTGATCCGCGAGGATGTCCGTTTCGTTGATCAATCCATGCAGTTCGCCCACGTCTTCCTGTTTGGACATGCTGATGGCCTGCCAACGAGTTGGTTGGATCGCTTGACCAGGACGCGAAACGAAGTCTGCCGCTGGAAAGACAGCGAAGGACATGCCCTTTGGTCCATCTTCGATGACTTTGCGGGACCCGGCTGGTTGATTCAATTTCCTGTCGGCAGATTCCAGGCGATGACTGAGGAATTGCAGGCGAACGGCGCGATCCCGGCTACGGAGGAACAACTGGCAGCGCATCGCATCGCCGCGCGTTGCCCCTGGTACGGCATCGACGCGACGATTGACAACCTGCCGCAAGAATTGCGGCGGGACGACCGCGCGATCTCGTTCACCAAGGGATGTTACCTCGGTCAAGAGACCGTAGCGCGGCTCGACGCCTTGGGACACGTCAACCGTCTGTTGGTGCGTGTGAAACTGGGGACGAAGGCCCATCCCTGGACGCGGGCGCCTTTGATCGGTGAGAATGGTCGCGAAATCGGGCGATTGACGTCCGTGGCCTGGAGTGAAGAACTGGAAGCGTTCATTGGTTTAGCGATCGTCCGCAGGTCAGTGGTCATGGCGGAATCGCCAGTAACTTGTTACGGTGAGCAGATTGTGATCGAAGATGCAGCGTTTCCGCCAATCAATTAATCCAATAGGAAAGACAACGATATGAAGTCCAAAGTTGACCAAGCGACACACGATGTCGATTTTGCCGCGCACACGTATCAGGTTCGATTCGAGACAAGCCTCGGCGAGATTGTATTGAATCTATTGCCGGATAAAGCGCCCAACCATTGCCGCAACATGATTGGACTCGTCCGGAGCGGCTTCTACGATGGATTGACCTTTCATCGAATTATCTCAGGATTCATGATTCAAGGCGGGTGCCCGCAGGGGACTGGAACCGGGAATCCGGGTTATCAAATTGCGGCCGAGTTCAACGACGTGCCGCATGTCGCCGGCGTGTTGTCGATGGCTCGTTCGCAGAATCCGAATTCGGCGGGGAGCCAGTTCTTTATTTGCTTGGGAACGCATACCCATCTCGATCGGAACTATACGGCCTTTGGGCGGACGGCGGACGAAGCCAGTCTGGATGTAGTTCGCCGCATCGGTGCCGTAAAAACTGGTGCGGGCGATCGGCCGGTCCAACCTGTGAAAATCAATCGGGCGGAGGTTGTGGTCGGATAGCCGTTATAGGCCGCATGGTCCGGTTCGACGGAATCGGTTGCGCAATTACACGCCGGAAATAATCCGTGTGTGCCAATCGCCGAGTTAAAATAGAGACGTCGATGGAATGGTGAGTCGGATTGGGCAATAAAGCTCTGCCGGAAATCCCTCGGCAACCGGTTTTTCTAGTCTGTTATGCGTGGAATTGGCTTCGTAGCGGTTCTGCTGGCCGTAAGCGGTACAGCATTTGGTCTCGGTTGGTACCTGGCCGGCCGAACGCCATCGTCAACGACCGGCTCGAAGCCAACGTCATCGAACGGCACATCGCCGGTCGATTCTCCAGTGACTTTGAACAAAGTGGTGGCTCAAGGCTGGTTAGCCCCCCAGGGAGGACCCTGCAATGTCATCATTCCTCCGGGGCAACGGATAGAGCGATTGCTCGTTGGCGTTGGAGACTCGGTAGTCAAAGGCCAGACGCTGTTGGCTCAACTAGCTGGCGATCCGCTGCTCGACAAACAGATTGAATTGGCGGAATCGCGCACGGCGGATACCCGGCGCGAGTTAGAGCTGCAAGTCTTGCAGGCCGAGAATCAGTATCGCGCCGCACAGGCCGCGTTGGAAACCGCTCGGCTGCAGTTGATCCAAGCCCAACAACAGCAGGATTTCTCGGTTGAAGAGCAGCGCATCTCTCAGGCAGAGGCCAAACTGCGACGGCTCGAAGGCTTGTTGAGCGACGAAACAACGGCGCGATTAGTGTCTGCCTTTGAGGTCGCCGATCAACGTCTGGAGTTGGAAGGCGCCCAGTTGCAATTGGCCCAGGCGCGCAAGATCGCCGATCAATCGGTGGCGATGGCTGAGTTGGCGGTGGCGAACGCCGAGGCACAAGTAGAATCGGCGGGCAAGAATCGCGACGCCGCCCAAGACGCTTTGGCTTCCATGCGCAGCGCAGCAATAGCGGAAGAAATCGCCCGGTTGCAGCGACAATCGCAACAAGTGTTCGCACCGCAAGACGGCACCGTGGTACGTCTGTTCTTGAAACCCGGCGAGGCGGCGCAGACGACGCCCTTGCTCCAAATCGGCGATCTCTCGCGGATGGAGTGCGTCGCGGAGGTCGTCGATCGGTTGGCTGGTCAAGTCCAAGTCGGGCAGTCAGCCGTGATTACCTCACCGGCCTTGCCCAGTCCGCTGAACGGTCGCGTCACGCGCGTCGAGTCTTTAGTCGGCGCCGCCACGTTGGTGGACCCCAGCCCTTTGGCAATGGTCGATCGGCGGACCGTCGAAGTGCGGATTGAATTGGATGAAGAATCAACAGAATTGGCGCGGCGGTGGATCAACCTGCAAGTGAACGTCGAGATTGCCATCGGTTCATCGCGCCCCGAAGGTTAGTTGGAATACCAACCTGAGCACATCGCCGATTCGGTCGCTACTGCGTCAATCTCAACCATTTAATTCCGTAATAGCCGGGCAGTGCCATTCAATCCAGACACCCTGTTTTGCCTGGTCACAACGTCTCTTCCCCGAGGACTCGATCTAGAGCGTTTAATAACCCGTCCGATGTCGGTGACTCGATCCGCGACAACCACATCGCCCGAGGGGCTGCGCCTCGTCGTACCGAGTCCGCGTGACGATGAGAGTGAGCGGTTATTACTGGCGCGCTGCGCGGGTTTGGTGACGATGTGCCAATCGAATGGTACCATTGCCTTTGCGCGGAATCGATGTCCACGTTCGGGCGAGTCCCGTATTGGAACGCGATCGCTTCATGCGTACGAGGCTTCTCAGTCAACGGACGGATCGACCATCCAAAAAGTGCGCCAGTCGAGTCGGAGCCGCCAGCCAATCGGCCTGCACCAACTGCGGGCATTTCCGTCGGCGCTGGGGCGCTTTCCGGGTGGCTGAGCACCCATAGTTCGATGCCGCTGGCCCGGTTGTCGGCTGCGAAGAAGAGCGACGTTTCCGCCGACGCGATGAACGACGGATTCGAGCTCACGGCGCCCGAGAAAATACCGATCAATGTGGGGAGGCCAGCTGAGTTAGTCCGGCGCGGCACGGTTTGGCAAAGGCAAAGTGGCTCGCCTGAGCTAGTTGCACAACTTGGCTCGGCCGCAACCGAAGGTCAATCATTTTGCGGACGAAATACAAGGAGTGATGGATACTGACCCCGCTGGCGTGCCACCTCCAAATC
>JACTND010000300.1 GCA_014584305.1 Planctomycetota bacterium
AGGCCGGTGACGTGATCGCCATCCGCCAATGCCAACGCGGCCCAGTGCAAACCGCCCGCGACGACTGGAATAAAGTCCTCCAGCGGATCGCCTGGGGATCATGCGATCCCTGCGCGCCTCGCTAAATTCCCGGTTCAGCCAGTTGATAAAACGGCCGAATTAGGGTTTTATGTCGTCGATGCGTGCCCTGTGCGCGCTCTTTGTGTTGCAGGCGATGGCAGTCTGAAGGACTCGCACGTAATTGTCCCAATTCTGAAAAACTGGGTGTCCCCGTTTGGCTTTCCCCCCGTTTGGCATTTCCACTGGTGGTGTGAGCCATTCTCAGATAGGTTCTACGCGACAGTAATGTAGCAGCTTGTCAATCGGCTGTGGCTCGGGTTGTCGCCCACCTGACTCGACTGGACTGTGCGGCTCCATCGGCTGACACGGGTGAATATTCGGCCGCGCGCTGAACTGCCGGAGGCTGCACTCAAAGCACTGACTTGCGATTTTGCCCATGAGGCTGAAGCACAAGCCGAAACCGATCGGCTGTTTCAAGGACATCGACACGCCAAGCTGTTCGAGGGCTTCACCTTCTTGATTCCGACATTTCCAAGTATCGGAAACTGCATGCACAACAGACGGCGCAGAAACCCGGACTTGGTATTCCGGTCGCACGAGTCGTGGGCACCTTTTCTCTGGCAATGGGCTGTTTGATGGTAGCGGCCCTAGGACCTTTCCTGGCGGCTGCGTTGCTATCGCGTGATTCACGTGATCTGTGACAATGCATCGTTGTATCACAGCCGGTTGGTTCGCGAGTGTCTGGCTCACATGGAGTGAAAGCTTCGCCTTCTTTGTCTTCCAAAATATCCTCCCGATACCAATCCGATCGAACGGGTTTGGTGGCATCTCCATGAGACGGTCACTCGAAACCATCGTTGCCAAAATATGTGGGAGCTACTCTAATATGTCCATGATTTCTTGGAAACCAACAACTACCATTACTTCGAGATGCGCTGCGTTTTCGAAAGGGCGGCAATCCGAAGTTCGCCGGATCGGGGGGAACCGTATTGGTCCCACTGGTTGGTGCACGCCGACTCCCCGATACTTTTTCCATGGAATTACGGCGAGCAATTGAACCGCATGTGCCGCCGCGGGATTGGCTCCTTTTGCCCAATAACCTCGTGTTCCGTGTTTGCGCGATACCGCGCAGATTGTCACCCGTGATTATCACCAAAGCCGTTCCCCAGAGCTCGTGCCTTGCGCCGCTGACCTGTAAGTCATTGGAACGGTTCGGCAAATTCGCTAGCCCTTGCGAGATCGTTGTCAATTCCTGCTCGGCGAGGCATTCCAGGTGCTGGCTCTGTGAAGACCGGTACCTCCGACGACCATCTGGTACTCCTTGTGCGAGCATCAATCAAGGGCATGGCCAGTCACGAGGCTTGCGTTTCGGATCGGAACCCTCAGTCGATGTCCAGGGAACAATCGCAGATAGCTGCTGGAGGCGGAGTCACCTACTTAAACTTAGGGCTAGATTCGTTACATTGTCTTTTTGTGGATAGTCGCATCCTGAAGGCATTCAAGCTGCCGCGCGGCTCATGCTGCGCGAACTCGCTACAGACACCAGCGCGTGCTGGGCTTGCCTCGGCTGATTGGTCCGACGTCTCATAGGGAACAATTCGATGGACGAAGTTCAGAAAGCACAACACCTGGCCGAAGAATTCCGCCGTCGGTACGAAAATGTGCGCAGCGAGATCGGCAAAGTCATCGTCGGACACGAGGAAATTGTTCATGGAGTCCTGACTGCCTTGATGATCGGCGGTCACGTATTGCTCGAGGGAGCGCCTGGTTTGGGAAAAACGTTGTTGGTCCGCACGTTAGCCAATACGCTGAGTCTCGATTTCAATCGTATTCAGTTCACGCCGGACTTGATGCCCGCCGATATCCTGGGGACCAATATGGTCGTCGAAACGCCGGACGGACGGCGGCAGTTCGAGTTTCAAAAAGGACCGATCTTTACGCAAATCTGCTTGGCGGACGAAATCAATCGAGCAACGCCCAAGACCCAATCGGCCATGCTGGAGACCATGCAGGAAGGGACTGTCACCGTCGGCGGTGTCCGCTATGAATTGAAGAAGCCATTCTTTGTCATGGCCACGCAGAATCCGATTGAACAAGAGGGGACGTATCCGTTGCCGGAGGCTCAGCTCGATCGGTTTTTATTCAAGCTGGTGGTGGGTTACTCCAATCGAGAGGAGTTGGCGACCATCATCGACCGCACCACGCGAGGGATCGTGATCGAGTCCCAAAAGATCATGGATGGCGACGAGATCATTCGCTGGCAGGGAGTGATTCGTCAAGTCCAACTGTCAACACACGTGCGCGATTACATCGTCCGTTTGGTTTTGGCCACACACCCGGAGGGGCCAGAAGCGGTGGCGATCTCCAACAAGTTCATTCGTTGGGGAAGCAGCCCCCGCGGTGCGCAGGCGATTGCCTTGGCGGCCAAAGTCCGCGCGATGCTCGATGGCCGGTTTAACGTCGCGGTGGAAGATGTGCGGAGAACCTATTTGCCAGCGTTGCGGCACCGCATTATTTTGAACTTTGAAGCCTTGGCGGAGGGGATCGATCCCGACCAAGTATTGCTGGACATCCTCAATGAGGTGCCACAAACGGCGGACTAATAAGTTGCTTCTTCTGGGCAATTATCCGAGAGCGTCCCGGCGCCAGTGGAGATCGATGGTTTTTACCATGCATACATCGAAACCGAGGAACCCCATGAGCCAATGCCTTGACGTTCGACACCTTGTGCAACCTGGCGGTTGCCGATTTGCCGCCTGGGCTGCTGTCGCAGGCCAAGGGATGACTTATGGCGGTTAACAGTTCCAAAGATCAGCTGTTGACTCCGGAACTGCTCAGCCAGTTGGACCGCATGGAATTGGTCAGCCGCAAGATATTTCGCGGTCGCATGAAGGGCGAGCGGCGGAGCAGACGAAAAGGGCAAAGCGTCGAGTTTGCCGACTACCGCAACTACGTACCGGGCGACGACCTGCGCTTCATCGATTGGAATTTGTACGCGCGGTTGGAGCGGCTGTTCCTCAAACTCTTTCTAGAGGAAGAGGATTTGCACTTCTATGCTTTAGTGGACTGCAGCCGCAGTATGGATTTCGGCGAGCCCTCGAAGTTGTTTTACGCGAAACAATTGGCGGCGGCGCTCGGTTACATCGGGCTCTGCCGTTCGGATCGAATCCGGATCGAACCGCTCGGTTCGCCGCTCGCGCAGCAAGCACCGGTGTTGCGCGGACGGAAAAGCGTCTGGCAGATGCTCGGATACTTGAATCAGTTTCCCGCCGATGCGGATGCGCCGTTTGAATCAAGCCTCAAGTCGTTTTGCCTGCGCAATTCCGGGAAAGGCATTCTGGTCTTGATCACCGACCTGATGGACAAAGCGGGTTACGAGCAAGCATTGAAGTACTTAATCGCGCGGGATTTGGACATCTACCTGATTCACGTTTTGTCCCGCGCGGAGATCGACCCCGATTTGAAGGGCGACTTGCGTTTGATCGACTCCGAAGACGGCGACGCGCGTGAGATTACGGTTTCGACACGTTTGCTCGACCGCTACAAAGACACACTGGCCCGATTCATCCAAGGTGCGCGCGAGTTTTGTTCCAAGCGGAGCATCACGTACATGATGACCAGCACGGATCGCCCCGTCGATCGATTGATCTCGCGTTACTTGCGGCAACGAGGGCTGGTCCGATGACCTGGGTGAATGCGCTTAGCACCGGCGCTTGGGTCTTACTGCTGGCGGTACCGCCGCTGATCGTGCTCCTTTATTTTCTGAAGTTGCGCCGTCAACCCTTGGCTGTTCCCAGCACCTATTTGTGGGCCCGCACCCTGGAAGACATGCACGTCAACAGCCTGTGGCAACGGTTGCGCAGCAGCCTGTTGTTGATCCTGCAATTGCTCTTGGTCGGCGCGCTGATCCTGGCTGTCCTGCGGCCGGGCTGTCAAAGCGATGAACTCGTGGGCGAACGGTTCATCTTTTTGTTAGACAATTCGGCCAGCATGTCGGCCACTGACCTCGGAGGAGAATCGCGGTTACAAGTCGCCAAAGGGCAGATTCGCAACATGATCGATTTGCTGGCTCGCGACGATTCGGCCATGCTGTTAACTTTTTCGGATCGCGCTGAGGTGATTCAATCCTACACCAAGGACAAGGAACTGTTGAAGCGTCGCTTGGCGTCAGTGCAGGTCCGCGAGCACTCGACCGATATGTCGGAGGCGTTGGCCGCTGCATCGGGATTGGCCAATCCGGGGCGGATCGCAACCGAAGAGACTGACGTGCAAGTTGCCGACGCGAAGCCGGCCCAGTTGATGATATTCAGCGACGGTCGGGCGCGGTCGAACCCGGATTTCATATTCGGTCATCTCACGGCCGAGTACTTTCCGATTGGCACGGAGAATCCGCACAACGTCGGAATTGTCGCGTTCGCCATCAATGACGAATGGGTGTCCGAAGGAAAATTGCAGGCGTACGCCAAGATTCAGAATTCCTACGACGCCGCGCGCTCCGTGAACGTTTCGCTATACGTGAACGACGTCCTCTATGACGCCGAAGGGAACGTGGCCCTGACCGCCGGTGGCGCAACCGGAGTGCGGTTTGACCTGCAATCGCTGATTCCTTCGCTGACGGAACCGTTGAAAATTCGATTGCAGATTGACGAGCCGGACGACTTCCTGATGGACAACGTCGTTTTCGCGGTTCTCAATCCGCCGCAGCCCGCCAATATTCTGGTGGTCACCCCCGGGAACGAGTATTTGCGAGTCGCATTGAACACTGAAGCGATCCGTCAAGCCGCCCGCGTGGCCTTTCGCAACCGCGATTATTTGTCGGAACAGGATTACCTGGAACAAGCGTTATTTGGGCGTTTCGACTTGGTGATCTACGACCAATGCCAACCGACAACGATGCCGCAATGCAACACGATGTTCATCGGGAACATCCCGCCGGGCGACGTGTGGACGATGGGCGCAAAGACGTTTCCCACTCCCTTGATCGATTTCGATCAGCGCCATCCGGTAATGGACGCTTTACAGTTATCGCGTTTGACTATCGTCGAAGCGGCGGCGCTGACCGGGCCAACGGGGACGCAGACGTTGCTTGAAGCGACATATGGTCCGATCATGGCGATTGGTCCGCGCGGCGGATATCAAGATTTGGTTCTTTCGTTCGCGTTGATGGAAATGGACGAGCAAGGACAGTTCATGGTCAACAGCAACTGGCCGAGCCAATTGAGTTTTCCTCTGTTCATACAGAATGTTGTGCGGGTCTTGGGAGGCGGCGCGCGGATCGTATCCACGCGCGATGCGCGCACGGGTCAGATTATTGCGCTCCGCCGATTGCCACATGTCGAACGCGTCCAAGTAACGGCCCCCGATGGTCAGACCTACACCGTGCCGCGCAGTCGGGACGGCGATTTCATCTTCGGCCAGACGGACCTGCGCGGGTGGTACACCGTCACGGACCTTACGCCCGACGGCGACTCGTTTGCCTTTGCCGTCAACCTGTTGGATCCGCAAGAGTCGGAGTTGCGCGTCAAGGAATCGCTCGATATCGGTGGGGACCGGATCGAAGGGACGCAGGCGCGACAAACGGTTCGACTGGAGTTCTGGAAGTGGCTGGTGGTGGTGGCTCTGGTGGTGCTAGTCGTGGAATGGATCATTTATAATCGCCGAATACTACTATGAGCAGTGAACCAGTATCAATCGGAACACCGTCCGCGGATCGGCAGTGGCGTTTGGATTGCGCGGAGTTGCGTTGGATTTGCGATCCGGCTTTGATTCCCTGCGAATCGACGGACCAATATCCGGCGACGAACAAGATGGTCGGTCAGGCGCGGGCCGAAGATGCCTTGCGGTTTGGGATTCAATGCCGGGCGTTCGGACAGAACGTATTTGTCCGCGGACTGCGGGGCACCGGCCGGATAACACTTGTGCGGCAACTGTTGCACGAACTGCAACCGCGGACGACGGAAAAGCGCGACCGCTGTTATGTCCACAACTTTCTTCAACCCGATCGGCCGCGATTGATAACCTTGGCGGCAGGGGCGGCGCCCGAGTTTCGCCGCCGGATCGCGGAACTGGGGGAGTTCGTTGTCCGCGAGTTGGCGAAAGCCCTCGATAACGAGCCGCATTTGTCCCAGCGGCAAGCCGCCCAGGAAAAATGGCAACAACAGATTCGCGATCTGACGCAACCGCTGGAGCAGTCGTTGGCCGACAACCAGATGGCGTTGGTTACCTTGCAGCAAGGCCCATTGACCACCACCGCCATCTTTCC
Source organism: Planctomycetota bacterium (assembly GCA_014584305.1). Taxonomy (GTDB): domain Bacteria; phylum Planctomycetota; class Planctomycetia; order Pirellulales; family Pirellulaceae; genus BJ22. The sequence continues at coordinate 6,323 of JACTND010000300.1, forward strand.
GACACACAAGGGCGAACCGCTGCCGCCCGACCAGCTCTCGGTCCTGATTGAAAAGGGTGAAGCTTCCGCGGAGCAACTCCAGAAATACGAAGAGTTGCGGCCGCAGTTTCAGAAGGAACTCGACCGCGTAGCGCGGCAAGTGCATGACGTGGTTCGCCAGGGGAGGCAACAAATCGAACTGCTAAAACAGGAATCGGCACGACAATTGTTATCCACCGCGACGACGGCGATACTCCACGATTTTCCCGGAACGGGCGTCCGTGAGTTCATCGATGAGATCGTCCGTGACGCGGCCGAGAAGCGGCTTTCCGAAGAGAACGACGAGGCTGTCGGACTCGACAACTACGGCGTCAATGTGATTATTACCCACGACCCGCACGATGATCGCGCGCCGATCGTCGAGGAAATCGTACCCAACATGATGAACTTGTTGGGCACCGTGGATGCGACCTGGACCGCCAATGAAGGGGGCAAGGCGGACTATCGCGGCGTGCGGGGTGGAGCGATCCTCCGCGCGGACGGCGGCTTTTTGATTCTGGATATAGAAGACCTGTTGGCGGAAGCCGGTGCCTACCGCGCGTTGATGCGGACCTTGCGGACGCGCCGGTTGGAGATTGTTCCTCCCGAGATGGGCTGGATGCGGCCCTTCGCCGTGATTCAACCGGAGCCGATCGAAGTGCAGCTGCGGGTCATTCTCGTCGGCGATATCGGCACCTATTACTATCTCGATCAGTTCGATTCGGATTTCCAGGAGTTATTTAAAGTGCTGGCCGACCTGGACGACCAGATCGAGCGCGATACGACGGGCATCGAGCATTACACGTCGGTGATTACCAGTCTCGTCAGGGAAGAAGGGCTCACGCCGTTTCATCGGACGGGTATGGCGGCCTTGATCGAACATGGAGCGCGGATCGTTTCGCGCGGCGGGAAGTTGACCGCCAAGTTCGGCCGCGTTGCCGACATCGCGCGGGAGTCGGATTATCTCGCCCGACAACGCAACAGCGCGCTGGTGTACAGCGAACACGTCACCGAGGCGATCAGCCGCACCAAGCAGCGAGCCAGTCTCCCCTCGCGGCGGTTCAGCGAGATGGTCGAGTCGTCGGCCATCGTCATCGAAACCAGCGGTCGCCGCGTGGGACAGATCAACGGTTTGGGCGTGATGACCGCCGGGCCGCTCACCTACGGCTTTCCCACCCGTATCACGGCCGCGATTGGGCCCGGCACGGCAGGGATCATCAGTATCGAAGGCCAGTCGAAAATGAGCGGCGCCATCCACACGAAAGGGTTTCACATCCTGGGCGGGCTGCTGCGGCAACTGTTGCAAACCGACCACCCGTTGTCGTTCAGCGCCTCGCTGGCCTTTGAACAGAGCTACGTGGGCGTGGACGGCGATTCGGCCAGCGGCGCGGAGATCATTTGTCTGTTGAGCGCCTTGACCGGCACCGCCGTGCGCCAAGACCTGGCGATCACCGGGGCCATCGATCAAACGGGTCGCTTTCAGGCCATTGGCGGAGTCAACGAGAAGATCGAAGGTTTTTTCGACGTCTGCCGTTACTTTGGACTTACCGGGACACAAGGTGTCGTCATTCCGCGGTCGAATGCCGCCGAATTGATGCTCCGGTTTGATGTGGTCGAAGCTTGCCGCCAAGGTCAGTTCCACGTCTTTGCCGTAGAGTCGATCCAGCAAGCCATGGAATTGATGACAGGCGTCGCAGCGGGAACTCGATCGGCATCCGGCCAGTATCCGACTGACAGCCTGTTAGGATTGGCCGTGGCAAAGGCCCGTGAGTATTGGGAAAAGACGTCTTCCGCCCCGCGTCGTTTGACTCGCGTCGTGCAACCGGAGACCAGCAACAATCAGCAATCGGTCGAGTCGTGAATCGAGAGGGCTTTTCCGTCTGACGTCGGCCGTGGCCCGACCCATCCGGGGAATTGCCCAAAAATTCCAAAACACCGCAATTTGTCGGCCGGTGCCAGGCGGCCATGCCCGCCAGACATCCACTGTCGGGCGAATTCATGGATGTTTGAAAGGCTGGTTTGTCAATGGAACTCAAATCGTAAATCTGAAATCTAATACCCTGGCTTCAGGACCTGTCGGCAGCCGGTGCGCACACTTTCATTAGCCGCCAAGACTATGTTCAACGCGCGGCAGGAATCGTTCAAGTCCGACGAGCGACGGACCAGGCTAGTGACGCAACGATAGAACTGGTCCAGCATCCGCTCACCGACTGGGCGCTCCATTTCCAAGGACTCGTTATGCTGTCCCGCATCGTCAAACCAGATGATCGACGACGGCAAGTCAACAAAAGCGATTCCGCGTTCGCAGCGGACTTGCACGGACGCCGGGCGACGAAACGAGAGGGCGTCCTGCCAGCGCTGCGGGACATAATGCCCAACGCTCATCTGCACCATGACGGGGATTTGATCGGAGTTCTCCGGCGCGAACTCCAAGTTGACCATTTGATAGAACGATTCTCGGTCGCCGTCGGGATGATGAATGTGCGCGCTGTACACCGACGTCGGCGATCGACCAATAATGTACGAATTCCAGTCCACCAGCTCCATGAGAAATCGCCAGGTCAGCGGACAATAATCACCGCGCCGCAAACGGTTCGATTGCGCTTCCACCGGCAAGCGTTCGTGGCAAAAGAGGATTTGCGGCCGGCCCAGCCGCGTGGCCATCAGCTCCTTGAGCCGCACCGTAGCGGGCGCGAAGCGGCGCGGCAGTTCCGCCATGAACGCGACGCCCGATTGATCGACTCGTCGGCGGACTTCATCGATCTGGTCCGCCGAAATATCCAAGGCGACGGAACTGAAGACCGCTTTACCCGCTTCACAGGCGGCCACGACCGGGAGCGGCCCCGCCCAGTCGGAGGAAAGGGCCAACACCGCGTCGATATCGTCCCGTTCGACCATCGCGCGGAAACCGTCCATCGGTTCGGCGCTGAACTCGCGGGCCACCATTTCGGAACGCTGCGCGATCTCGCAACAAATGGCTTTGACTTCAAACCGGTCAGACAGGGCCATCAGCGCCGGACGATGGATGGTTTTCCAATTGTCCCCCAATCCGACAAGTCCTACTCGCAGTCGCATGTCAATTGTCCTATTGCCAAGTCGCTGGTTGCCGTGCCGGTCGCGGCACCAATGATTATCATATTCGATTGCGTGGCGAGTCTCGCATCGGCTTGGCGATCCACAATCGTTGACGTCAACTCCCTTCCGGGCGGGGGAACTCGACGGTCTCACCCGGCCGTCGTGGCTACAACTTCAAATCAATTGTATCGTCCTCGAAGGTTCGAGTACTGAATCTTCGAAGCTTGCAATCTTTGCCCCGGCGGCCCTACATTCCTTGCGATCGTCCGTAGGTGGCCGCCGCGATCCGTTTGGGGAGGACATCCTCACGCAATCGCGCGAGGTGGGCTGTGGATTCTGCCATTGTCGCTGCGGCGCCTGCGCTGGACGACCAAGTTGCGTAACGTTCTCGTTTGGCGCACGTTGCGCGTAAATGCCGGAAATCGGGACCTCCCGCAGATTTCGACTTTACCAACTGGTCGAAAATGATGACAATTTACCCAGTGAATGGCGGTCCAACCGCCCACGTGCATATTGGCCAGAGACCAGATCATGACTGACGCTATTAAACCGTCGCCGCAATTGAACCAAGACGCTGTTGCTCCGGCAGCAGCCGATATCGACCCGACCGAAACCCAGGAATGGGTCGATTCGCTGCAATATGTTATCAATAGCCGCGGCCCCGAACGGGCAAAATTCCTGCTGTCGGTCCTGGAGGCCCGGGCGAAAACCGAAGGCGTCGAACTCCCCATCAAGTCGAATACACCCTATATCAACACCTTCCCCCGTTCGCAACAGCCAGCCTATCCGGGGAACCGTGAAATCGAGCGGCGGATCAAGAGTACCGTCCGATGGAATGCGATGGCGATGGTGGCGCGGGCGAATAAGAACTTCGAAGGGATTGGCGGGCACATCTCTACGTTTGGTTCCTCGGCAACTTTGTATGAAGTCGCGTTCAACCACTTCCTGCGCGGCCGCGGTCCGTCTGGCTACGACGGCGATCAGGTCTTTTTCCAAGGGCACAGTTCGCCCGGAATTTATGCGCGGGCTTTCTTGGAGGGGCGCCTGGAGGAACAGCACCTAGAGAATTTCCGCCGCGAGTTGCAAGAGCAGCCTGGATTGCCCTCCTATCCTCACCCCTGGTTGATGCCGGATTTTTGGGAGTACCCCACCGTGTCGATGGGTTTGGCCGCGATCATGGCCATCTATCAAGCCCGCTTCAACGAATACTTAAGAAATCGAGGTATCAAGGACACGTCCCGTCAACGGGTTTGGGCGTTCCTGGGGGACGGCGCCGCCTATGACCCGGAGAA
>JACTND010000048.1 GCA_014584305.1 Planctomycetota bacterium
CGTGTGACATTCACATCGACTAGCAACTTTCGCGGCATTGTCATGGTCCAACTCCCGTAATCAACCGACCCGCTCTCCCCACCAGATTTCCGCACTGTATCAAATCCAGCCGGGCCTGTCAACATAATTATGCCTGTCCTTAAATGTGGGGTTGTGGGGGAGGGGGAAATGGAAAAAATGGAGGGATGGAGGATCGCAAGAAAGCACTGTTGGTCGTCTTTTTGACCGTATTTATCGACCTGATTGGATTCGGGATCGTCCTGCCGTTACTGCCTTTGTACGCCGAGCAGTTTGCCGTTGATGCATCGGGGTGGCTGATCGGGATGTTGATGGCCAGTTTTTCATTGATGCAATTTCTATTTGCACCGCTTTGGGGACGGGCATCCGATCGATGGGGGCGACGTCCAATAATTCTCATGGGGTTGTTTGGATCTGTAGTTTTCTACTCGCTGTTTGCTGTGGCATCGATGTGGGGGAGCTTGGTGGGGCTGTTCGTTGCCCGCATCGGCGCAGGGATTGCCGGGGCGACGATTCCGACGGCACAAGCGTATATCGCAGATACGACGACGTTAGAAAACCGCACGCGCGGGATGGCCTTGATCGGTATGGCCTTTGGCTTGGGGTTTACGGTCGGTCCTGTATTCGCATTGGCAGCAGTTCCGGGCGACGCCACACGGCCTTTGGGCGGTGGACCGGGCTTTTTGGCTGCCGCGTTATCGGCAATTGCATTTGTCTTGGCTTTTCGTTATCTGCCTGAATCCAATACCGACCGCGCGTCCCGCCGGGAGCACGGTGGTTGGTGGCGACCGGAAGCTTGGCGCGATGTGCTCGCTAATCGTCCGTTGGTGTGGTTATTGTTGGCGTTTTTCTTGTGCATTTACTCGTTTGCGATGTTCGAAACGAGTTTCAGCATCCTCTTGAAAGGGTCGCGCGATTTCGTCGATGCACCTTACGCTTTCAGTTTTCGGCAGCTTTGTGCAACGTACGCTGGGATTGGATTATTGGCGGCATGCGTCCAAGGGCTGGTCATCCGCCCCCTGGCGAAGCGGATCACCAATCGATCGTTAGGTTTGGCGGGGGCCTTGATTGAAGTGGCGGGATTCACGGCGATTGCGCTGGCGGTTCAATCCAAGTCATTGCCAGGGCTGTTTGCGGCGGTTGTCATCGTCGTTTTCGGGTCGGCGGGTCTGCAATCCAGCTTGTACGCGATGGTTTCCCGTTGGAGCGATCCGCGGCAGCAGGGATCATCCTTGGGCATCAGCCAGAGCGTCAGCGCTATGGCGCGCATTATGGGTGCCGCGTTGAGCATCCCGTTGATTAAATGGTTCATTTTGTTGCCTTACGGCTTAGCCGCCGGATTGATGATGTTTTCGGCTGGGTTAATATGGCTGGCTTGTCGTCGTGGCCGGGATTTTGTAGTGCCTACTCCAGGAAAGGAATGACATTGACCACGGAGGAATTTGTTCGGCCAATTCAACGCGCGTTGATTTCGACCAGCAACAAGGAGGGTTTGCACGAGTTGACGCGCCTCCTGGCTGCGTTGCGGGTGGAGATCTATAGTACTGGAGGCACAGCCCGTCATATTGCTTCGGCCGGTATTCCGGTGCGCGATGTGACGGACTATACAGATTTTCCGGAGATGTTAGACGGCCGGGTAAAGACGCTGCATCCCAAGATTTTTGCCGGAATACTCAGTCGCCTGGACCATGCGGAAGACCAAGCCGCGCTGCAGCGATTTGGGATTGCAACCTTTGGCTTGGTAGTCGTCAATTTGTATCCATTTGAAGAGACCATTCGGCGCGATGATATTGAACCTTCGGACGCGATTGAACAGATCGACATTGGCGGTCCAAGTTTGATCCGCGCTGCAGCCAAGAATCATGCTTTTGTCACCGTGGTGACGGCTCCCGACCAGTACCCTGCATTGATTGATGAGCTGGAAAGACAAGGTGGTACGACGCTGGATTTCCGTCAGCGATGCATGGTGCGCGCTTTTGCCCACACGGCGAAATACGATCAAGCGATTGCCGATTATTTCGCCAGGCAGTTTCCCGCTGACGAAGCGCCTGCACCAGAACCGGAAGTATTCCCACAGCATTTGCATTTGCGATTTTCGCGGCGAGAAGTATTGCGCTATGGCGAGAACAGTCACCAGCGCGCCGCGTTGTATCGTTCGGAACAGCGCGCGACTGGTTCCATAGTTGATGCGATCCAACACCATGGCAAACAGTTGTCGTACAACAATATTCTCGATTTGGACGCTGCTTGGCAGTTGGTTACTGCGCAATCCGAAGCGGCCTGTGCGGTTATTAAACACAACAATCCGTGCGGTGCTGCGGTAGCGGCTGATTTGGCGACAGCCTGCCGTCAGGCGTTTGCGGGTGATCCGTTGAGCGCGTTTGGCGGTGTCACAGCCATGAACCGAGTCGTCGATATTGCCACCGCCGAATGGCTCGTAGGGGAACCCGACCTGTTCGTTGAAGCGATTGCCGCTCAGGGGTTTGCACCCGAGGCCTTGGAGTGGTTGATTACCAAAGCTAAATGGCGCACCAATGTACGGCTGTTGACGGTTGGGGTTGCAACTCCCACGAGCGGCAGTTGGGATTTGCGGACCATTGCTGGAGGGCTATTGGTGCAGGAACCAGACAACCAGCCGGACGACGCAGCGGCCTGGGAATTGGTTGTACCGGGGGCGGTCGGTGACGGATTGCTGAGCGATTTAGAGTTTGCCTGGTCGGTGGTTCGAATTGTCAGGTCTAACGCGATCGTGATTGTCCGCGACGGCATGGTCGTCGGAGTGGGTGCTGGTCAAATGAGTCGCGTGGATTCGGTCAAGATTGCATTGGCGAAAGCGGGAGAACGCGCTCGCGGAGCGGCCCTGGCTTCGGACGCCTTTTTCCCATTTGCGGATTCGATCGAGTTGGCGGTGGAAGCAGGGATACGAGCAATCGTGCAAACTGGTGGCGCTAAACGTGACGAGGAAATCATTCGCGCAGCCGCTCAAGGAGGGATAGCGATGTACTTCACAAAAACGCGGCATTTCCGGCATTAGGTTAGCGCTGTTTGAAATCCTATTCTGTCGTCGAATCTCCGAACTATCTGCGTTCGTTGCTGCGGCTGGCTTTGCCCGCGCTGGCGGAGGAGTCTTTGTTGTTGTTCGTCTCGTGGACGGACTGGTGGCTGGCCGGGCGCTATTTGGCCGGTGACGCCACAAAAGCCGCGATGGGATTGATGAGTTATCTCATGTGGTTGATTCCTTGTGCATTTGCCTTTATTTCCATCGGTGCGCTGGCACTGGTGGCGCGTTTCGTTGGGGCACGGGACTGGGAGCAGGCGCGGCGCGTGGCCAATCAAGCCGTTGGACTGGGGCTGATCACGGCCCTCGCGATGACATTGGCCATGCTATGGTTGAGCCGGCCATTGGTCGAGTGGATGCAGTTGCGAGGCGAAGCCGCCCGCCTGGCTGGAGACTACCTGTTGATCATTGTCTGGGCAGTTCCTCTGATCATGTTTGAACAAGTTGGAGCGGCGAGTCTGAGAGGTGCGGGGGACACGGTTACTGGCTTTGTGGCCAAATCCATCGTGGTGGTCGTGAACCTGTTAGTGAGTATTGTCTTAGTCACAGGATGGGGGCCGTTTCCACAGCTCGGCTGGAGTGGTTTGGCGTTGGGGACCGCGATCGGCCATGGTTTGGGAGGTCTAATCATTTTGGGCGTGTTGTTGCGGGGTCGGGCCGGCTTGAAATTGTCGCCCAGCGCCTGGCGGATCCGCTGGCGTGATTCGCGTCGAATCTTATCGATCGGGGTTCCCGGTGGCCTAGACATAATGACTCTCTTGGGCAGCCAACTAATTTTTTTATCACTGGTGAACAGTCTGGGAGTCGCTGCCGCGGCGGCTCACGGCCTAGCAATTCAGATTGAAGCCTGCGCGTACTTGCCTGGCGGCGCATTCCAGATTGCCGCAGCAACAATGGCCGGGCAGTTTCTGGGTGCGGGTGCACCCCCGCGAGCCACACGTGCGGTAATGTGGACTCTACTGGTCGGTGGAACCGTTATTTGTCTGGCGGGAGGAGTTATCTACATTGGCGGTGAGTCGGTCGCGGAGTTTTTTTCAGGTCAACAATCCGACGAGACCACGCGCCAGGCGGGCGCCCTATTGCGTATTGTCGCGTGGGCGATGCCAGCCCTGTCGGTGGTGATGATTTTTGGCGGAGCGCTGCGCGGGGCTGGGGACACACGATTGTCGCTCTTGGTAACGATCGCCGGGCTGTTCGCCGTTCGGTTGCCACTGGCCGCGTGGTTTTGTCTGGAAGGCGAAATTGCGCGCGTGGGCGGTCTGCAAATCGTCGGACTAGGGTGGGGAGTGACCGGAGCTTGGTATGCGATGTTTGCCGACCTGCATGTGCGAGCGATTCTCTTGCTCGTTCGCTTCGCGCAGGGTGGCTGGCGGAAATCCGCTCATTGATCGGGGCCGATGGCGAGGCGCACTGCCTGCCGGATCGTCTCGACGTACTTGTCGGGTTGAGCCCGAAATTTTTCGCAATTGGCCGCGCTGTAGAATAGGACGATCTGCTGCACTCCATCCTCGTGCATGAACAGACCGTTGGACTTATCGCCAAGCACAAGTTGGCCCTGTTCTTGATAGATCACAGGATCATAACCGGCCAAGACCGGGCTATAGCGATCGGGATCGTTCCAAAACTTCTCTAGATACTCGGCTGATGCGAACAAGTAGGTTTGGCCGCGATGTCGGCAACCAAATCGTGGATCTCCCGCAGACCAGCGATTTTCAAGAATGAGCGTGACCGGGCAATCGCCTCCCAGAGCAAAACGATGGTTCACGCCGGTCGGCGACGAATGAGACGTCTGAGCCAGGGCGTCCGAATTGCCCGCACGGGCTGAAACCGTGGGGGGCGTCGCTGTCTCGAACGGGCTCGTTGGGCGGATCATACCGCCCGATGGTGTTACAGCCGGTTGAGGCTCCGCAATACCGGACTCGGTTTCGCTGGCGAAAGGATTGAACACGGATTGTTCGGGTTGTGTGTTGCGCAGAGTATTAACCAGAGGTGGTATTTCAGGCTGCTTGCCCGCCGCGTCCTCGGGACTATCCCCACCTGAACGTGCCTGTCCCAATAAAGATGCCTGTGCCGATGGGGCGGGGATGGATTGGATGAGGGCGGTGAATTCGTCCACTGAATGTGGGCTACGACGGCGAGAAATGACTTGTCCGTCGGACGTTAAAAGAATGTCAAAGGGGATGCAGTCCACTTGATAGCGCTCAATGATGGCGGTCGAATGGTCGAACTCTGCGCGGAAGGGAATGACCCGCTCGTTGATCGTTCGGATCAGTGTGGGATTTTTGAAAACAAACGTCTCCAAGCTGCGACAGGGTTGGCACCAATCGGCGGTAACATGTATCCAGACGGGCCGATTCAATGTGCGCGATTCGCGCAGGGCGGATTCCAGGTCTGACCGCCAGGCGATCGACTGCCCGGTGGCAAAAGGGACACCGATCAGGAGCATGACAGCGACAAGCCAGCCGGACAAGGCTGAAAAACGGCAGCGGCATCCCCTTGGCCAGTTCATACGACAATCTCAAGTGACTGAATGCTGGGCGCTCCCACGAGGGAGCTACCTATTAGGTATCGGGTCGAACAGCGATTAAAGTTTGATGATCATGCCGATTTTGCCGGAAAATCATGGGCTAGGCGGGGCCCGTCATTCGTTGGGCAAAAGGGTGGCAAATAAGTAAATGACCGCCAGTTTCCTCACTATTCAAGGGAGAAAAACATACACCTGGGGAAAACCTCTGGGTTTTGGACACTTCCGAAGGTACGTTGGCTTGACAACCCCAGTCGGATGGCCTAGAATCCAACGCATCTTCCGCCAGCGCCGATCGTTTGCATGTTGTGACCTTGGTCGGATTTGGCTCTCTGCTCCGTTGAATCTGTTGGAAAACAGATTACTGCGTACCTGGTGAATCGAAGATCACCGAGGATAATCGTGAGCGAGGAGAAGGATTCATTGTTTTTTTTAGGCTGCCCGAGGGTTGGGCTCGAACGCAAAACGCCAGCCCGGACCTAGCCCCCAAACGGGACCGACGTCACAGCAAAGGCTGTCGTTGATAGACGTTCCCATCGGGGGATTTGCCTGTGGTGCGTGGACTGTAGTCCATGGCGGGAAGGCAGCTAAGCGACCCCGAACAGATCGCTGACGTCACCCGTCAGCGGAAGTATTCATTAACGGTTAAATGGGCTTCACAGGGCCAAGAAGGCCGCTCATGGAGCATCCAAATTTCGGAAACGAGTGCTGAGCACACAGGCTCCCTAGTTGATAGCGGCGAGCTGGCTCAAAGAAAGATCTGACAACCAATTTTCTTCAATACCTTGTGACCGTGTTCCATTCCACCAACTCAGTTTTTGTTCGTAATTCCGGCAGGTGAGGCATGGCCAAAAAGCGTTTCCGTCCGCGCGGTTCTAGTCCCCATGATAGTTCATCACGGTCACGGCCGGGACGCGGCGGCGGGCGACATGATGGCGCTCAACGAGGCCATGGATCGCGCAACGGCCATCCTGGGCGGCGCCGGCCAATGTCCGGATCCCGGCCCAATGGAATGCGGCGGCATTCAGAGTCGCGCGAGGAAGAGCCGCTTGAATCCGGCGATGTGACTTTGACGGAAGGTGTGGGGTTGCTGGAAATGCACCCCAATGGTTACGGCTTTCTCCGCAGCCCCAACAACAATTATTCGCGGGAGCTGACGGATCCATTTGTTCCCGGCACAATGATCGAAAAGTATGGTCTGCGGCCGGGCGTCGTGATCCGTGGCATGGTTCAACCCGCGAAACCTCAACAAGGTCCCCGTTTGCGGGAGATCATCGACGTCGATGGTCTGGCGCCCGACGAGTACATCCAGGTCAAGAATTTTGACCAGCTGACGCCGATCAATCCGCGCTCCTGGTATCAATTGGAAACCGGTCAACAACCGCTGACCACGCGCGTGATGGATCTGTTGACGCCGCTGGGTAAAGGGCAACGCGCATTAATCGTGGCGCCGCCTCGCAGCGGCAAGACGATCATGTTGCAGCATATTAGTCACGGGATTTCCACGAACTATCCCGACTGTAAATTGATCGTGTTGCTGGTGGACGAGCGTCCCGAAGAAGTGACGGACATGCGCCGTAACGTCAATGGCGAAGTCGTGGCCAGCAGTTTGGACGAAGATGTCGAAAGCCACGTGCGGATTTCGCAGTTGATTGTCGAACGCTGCAAACGCCTGGCGGAAATGGGGCGCGAGGTCTTTTTGTTGATGGATTCGATCACGCGGTTGGCCCGGGCATTCAATAAATGGGTCGGCAACACGGGGCGGACCATGTCGGGAGGCGTGGATATTAAGGCCATGGACATCCCGAAAAAACTCTTCGCGACGGCGCGGGCGTTCGAAGAAGGCGGATCACTGACGATTGTCGGCACCGCTTTGATCGACACCGGCAGCCGCATGGACGAATTGATCTTTCAGGAATTCAAGGGGACCGGCAACATGGAACTGGTGCTGGACCGCAAACTGGCGGACCGTCGCGTGTGGCCGGCGATCGATATCACGCAGTCGGGGACGCGGCGCGAAGAATTGCTCTTGCCGCCAGAAACGTTGCATGCCGTGACCATGTTGCGGCGCACGCTATCCACGATGCATCCCGTCGATGCGATGGAACAATTGACGAAGCAGCTGGCGAGGTTTTCCTCCAACGCCGAATTCATTAGTTTGATTTCGGGAAAAATGGTCGCCGATTGAGCGAACGGCGATTCCTGGCCGGAAGAGACTTATCGATCGCGAATCTGTTCTATCGCCTGTGGCAAATCTGGATCAACGAGGCCCCAAGCGCCACGTCCGTTGTCGCGAATGCGATTGTTGACATCCAGCAAAATATCGTTTACGTCGGCATCCCAATATTCCGCCATCAGCGCGCGTGTTGCCGGAACGCGAAGCGGCCGCAACAAACGAAAGCCAATCCCGGTAGCTGGGCTATCGGTAAACCACCAGGGACTCTTCGGAAAATTGGGATCCTCCAACTTCCAATCGGGGTCCGCCGACGGCATCCGCGCTGCACTCCGCGCGTCTTCCGCCTCCAATTCATACGAACCGCCCCGCAAGACTCGCGGATGGACTTTTGTGCCACGGCGAAACTCGGACGCGATGACGCTTTCTCGTTCTGCCCAGTCCCGATAACCGTCCGGCGAATAGGCATCTAACACCCATTCGGCTACGTTTCCGTAAACATCATGCAGTCCAAACGGATTGGGCCGACGCTTGCCGACCGGGTGGCGTTCGTCATCCGAGTTTTCGCTGAACCAGGCATGGCGCCGCAGTTGGCTGTCGTCGTCGCCAAAATAGTAAGCCGTTGTGGTTCCTCCGCGCGCCGCATACTCCCACTCCATTTCGGTTGGCAAGCGATAATACGTTCCCGATAGTAGGCTCAAGTATTTGGTGTATTGCTTGGCTGCGAACTGCGTCATGGTCGCGGCCGGTTGATCGGGGTCGCCTCCCGCGTCAAAAGTGAACGACGGGTCGTACAGCGACGACGGCGCCGTCACCGCATCGACTTGATTGGAGTCATTCACGGGACGAATCTGGCGAAAATTAAAGGTCTTGAAAACAGCGTCCAATTTCATGAACGTCTCGTATTCGGCCCAGGTCACCTCGTATTTTCCCATCCAAAACGGTTCCACTACCACGCGCACCTGCGGACCTTCGTCATCGCGCCGGTCGATCTCATCTGGCGGGCTGCCAAACAAAAACTCCCCCCCCGGAATGGGAATCATCTCGAACGTTACGTCGCTGCCAGGAATGTGCGCGACATAGGGAACCATGAACCGACCGTCGCCGAGATCGACCGCAGGTCCCGAATCCGGCTTGACAGTAACAATACCGAGCGATTCCACGTCCTGAGCGTTGAGGTCCAGCACGCACCACATGAATACCAGCGTTGCCGCCCACATGATTAACAATGGCCGACGACGAATTCGCGATATGGATCTCAAAGCATCTCCCTCCTCTTCCCACCGTCCTCAGGCCGCAACACGCAAGCGCGTTTCATTCGGTAGCAGGACCGGCAGCGGGCCTCGATTATACCACGTTTGTTCCCGGCAGCGGGGAAATCTCACCGACCAGGTTATCCTCGAAACGCCGACGGACATCGGTTGCCGAGGCGCTGTGAGTAAACAAGAACATGAGTTTGGTCAGTGTCGCCTCGATCGTCATGTCGTGGGCACTGACAGCGCCGGCCTCCAACAGTGCTCGTCCTGTCGCATAACAATCCGGTGCCAATCGGCCATGCCGGCATTGGGTACAGAGCACAACGACCAGCCCGGCGGAATTCGCTGCCGCCATCAGCTCCAAAAACGCTCGATTGAGCGAAGGGCCATTGCCGCTGCCGTAGGCCTCTAAAATCAACGCCCGCAGAGGACTCTGTAGCAGGTTTTGCAGTACAGCCAGGCTCATGCCAGGAAACAAGCGAAAGGTCGCCACGTCGGCCGGCAGCAGCTCCTGTACGGCGAGCGACTTTCCCGGCGAAGGAGACGGCCGCACAAGTTCTTGGCGGATCTCAATCGTCGATTCCACGACGCCCAACGGCGGAAAATTCGGCGACTCGAAAGCATCCAATCGCGAGGTGCTGACTTTGGTCGTACGGCACCCGCGAAACAATCGATCGCCGAAGAAAATACAAACCTCTGGAATGGGAAAATCGGCCGCCAACATCATGGCGGTCTTCAAATTTTCACGCGCATCGTTCCGCGCCTGCGCGAGTGGCAATTGCGAACCAGTTAACAGTACGGGCTTTTTCAATCCATCCAGCATGAACGCCAGCGCCGAAGCCGTATAGGCCATGGTGTCGGTGCCGTGCAGAACAACAAATCCGTCGAATTGATCGTGACGCTGCGCGATATCGGCGGCGATCCGCGCCCAATGTTCCGTGGTCATATCCGCCGAGTCGATCACGGGATCGTACTCCAGAATATCGAACGCCGGCATCGTCGGTTCGCTCAACTCCTCAATCTGTCGCATCTTCTCGGCTAAGTAGCCAGGCTGTGGTAGCAGACCCTGTCGTGTCGGCTTCATGCCTAAGGTGCCCCCGGTATTGACGATCAAAACAGACTTCTTCATCAATCGCTCTACTTGCGAAACCGTGCGCTGCGTGTCACAATTTTCCTTGGGGAAAACGGCGGCAGTCGCCCGCGTGCTTCCAGGATGTCGAGGTTGCTGCAAAAGGAGTATTCTGATGGCTGAGCAAGAAAGTCGCAACCAACAGCGGCAAATCGCCGTGGATGATTCCAAAGCGGTTTGCTCCTACTCGAATTTTTGCCGCGTGACGGGGTCACCGGAAGAGTTGATCATCGATTTCGGGCTCAACTCGCAACCGATTGGCAGCAGCGATCGGCCGGTGGAGATTACGCAGCGGATCGTATTGAATTTCTACACGGCCAAGCGGTTGCTGCACGCCTTGCATATCTCGGTGGCACGGCATGAGGAAGTGTTTGGCGGCATCGAAACGGATATCCAGAAGCGCATTCGCTCCGATGTCGTGCGCAGTTGACGCGGTCTCGCGATTGAAGTTCGATCCAATTGGGT
>JACTND010000208.1 GCA_014584305.1 Planctomycetota bacterium
AAGATCGCGCCACCTGAAGGTGCTTCACCTGAACTTGACTGGAGCTTCGCGGACCTTTTCGGCGATTCCAGTTTGTTAACGTTCAAGCGTCTGGCTCAATCGAGGCCTCCGTCTCTGATCGGCGCTACCTCTGCGCGCCCACAACAGCTTTTGTGCGCCTGGCTAATCTAGCCTAGCAGTCCACCGCGCGTCTTGTCTTGCGCGGAGATCGTTCATGTATCGGTCGCCTTCCATGCGGCGAACCGCATCCCATTTTTGGCTATGGCGTAGTCGCATCAAGAAAAGGCGTACTTGGCGGCGCGTTTCTTGAAGTTCTGAAAGCAATTGTGTTTGGAGTTCGTTCAATGTCGCAGAGATTTCACTGTACCTGGATTGCGGCCCTGATCCTGGCAGTTGCAGGATGCAAGGGTAAGCCAGATTCCAAAGAGGAATCTCCACCGGAAACAAGCCAGACAGTAATCACAAATCGGATCGATATCCCCGCGCCAGTCCGATCGAATCTCGGGATTACTTTTGCCCGAGTCGAGCAACGGTCCGTCGCAAGTACGATTCGGGTTCCAGGTCGGTTCGAGCTTTTGCCGACTGCGCGCGTCGAATACCACACTCCACTTCGCGGACGCGTAGAACTTGCAGTTCGGCAGTTTCAGTCCGTCAAAACGGGAGATGTGCTTTACCATCTTGATTCACCGGCATGGCGCGACCTGCAACGCGAACTTTCCGAGACGATTGCAGCGATTGACATTTCCGAGGCGCAACTTAAGGCAATGGGGCCGATCAATGAAGCTCATGAGCGGCACGAGCAAGGTTTAAAGGAAAACATTTTGCTGTGGACCGCGCGTAAGGAGAAGCTTGAGGAACTAGGGTCGGTTGTCGGCAATCAGGCCCTTCAATTGGCTGAGGCCCAATCGAAAATCACGGAATCCAGTTCAGCGCTGGGCGAATTGAAAGAGAAAGCCGCCGAGTTGGAACTTCGCCGGGTTGAAACCGAAAGCCAGCATCGAAGTGCGCAGGCAAAATTGGAACTGTTGTTAACCTCCGCGGCGTCATTGCTCGGCGTGTCTCGTAAGGAAGTCACTGCTCCGACTAATGGCTCGGCGGATGCGCGTCCTCTTTGGCAGACAGTTACGACGATCGCAATGAAGTCTACCATCGACGGGACTGTGGACCAGTTATCCGCGTCCAATGGATCGTGGGCCGAAGAAGGGGCCCAGGTTGTTTCCGTCGCTGATCCGACGAAAGTCCGATTTCGCGCACAAGGGCTGCAAAGCGATCTCGACAAATTGCGAACCGGGCTTTCGGCTGCGATAGTCAACCCCGCCGCACGGGGAGTGCGGGCCAACGAGTCAATACTAACTGTGCTTGAGCTGGGTCTGGACGCTGATCCTGAAGAGCGAACAGTAGACCTTTTTGCAACTCCGCCCGAATTGAAGGACTGGACTCGTGCCGGAGTATCCGCGTTTCTGGAGATCTCAACGGAACAAGCGAATGACTCCAGCCTCGCAATTCCTTTGCCTGCAGTGGTCCGGGATGGATTGACATCGATTATCTTCCGCCGCGATCCAGCCAATCCGGACAAGGCCATTCGAATAGAAGCAGACCTCGGTATGGACGATGGCCGTTGGATTGTCATCAACAGCGGCGTACGCGAAGGAGACGAAGTCGTTTTGAACGGCGTTTATCAACTGCTTCTGGCAACGTCCGGTTCGATTCCAAAAGGGGGCCATTTCCATGCCGACGGGACGTTTCATGAAGGTGAGGACCACTAGTTGTGTTTGACTCCGGAAATATGAACTACGGCAAGGAAATCACGATGGCGAACGGAAAACCTGGAGTGCGAGTATGCTGAAGAACCTGATTGCGTTTTCGTTGAAATACTCGTCGCTGGTATTGATCGCAGCCGTCATGTTGGTGGCTTTCGCCGCGTACCAGTTGCCGCGAATGCCCGTTGATGTGTTTCCCGAACTGAACGCGCCGACGGTGGTTATTCTCGCGGAAGCCGGGGGATTGGCCGCCGATGAAGTCGAACAGTACGTGACGTTTCCCCTTGAGACTGCCGTCAATGGACTGTCAGGCGTACGGCGTGTACGCAGCTCCAGCGCAATTTCCCTCGCTTTGGTGTGGGTGGAGTTTGACTGGGGAACGGACATTTATCGCGCACGCCAATTAGTTTCCGAGCGTTTGGCGGCTGCCCGCGATTCGCTTCCGCCATCTGCGCATGCCGAGATTACACCGATAACGTCAATTACTGGCGAGATCATGCTTCTCGCATTGTCGTCGCCAGACAAATCGTTTAGCGATCTGGATTTGCGTGCATATTCCGAGTTCGAGTTGCGAAACCGGCTGTTGGCAATCCCCGGAGTTGCACAGGTAGTCTCGATCGGCGGTGAACTTCCCGAGTTCCAGGTACATGTTCGACAAAGCGAACTTCAGCTTTATGGACTAACCGTGGAAGATGTGGTCAATGCCGCTCAACAAGCGCATAGCACTGCGAGTGCCGGTTACCTGCCCAACGTCCAAAATCGGGAACTCCCGATGCGCCAAGCGACGCAAGTTCGATCCGTAGACGACATTCGTAACACACTGATCAAGTATCACGAGGGATCTCCCGTTACCATCGGACAGGTCGCCGACGTGCAACTCGGCGGCGCGCCCAAGCGAGGAACAGCGGCGGATCGAGGTCAACCCGCTGTCGTCATGTCGATCCAGAAATCTCCAGGAACGAATACGCTGGCGTTAACGCGCGCCATTGACGAATCGCTGGACGAGATCGAGACGGGCCTTCCGAAAGGCATTTCCATCAATCGACACGTAATGCGGCAATCGGACTTTATTGAACGCTCGGTCTCGAACGTGGTGATTGTGCTTCGGGACGCGACGATCATCGTCTCCATTATTCTGATCCTGTTCCTCCTCAATATTCGTACCACCTTCATCACGCTTACGGCATTGCCGCTGTCCATTGCGGTTGCCTTGCTATTGCTATGGATCACCGGCCTGACGATTAATGTTATGACCTTGGGTGGACTGGCGGTTGCGATTGGGGAGTTGGTAGACGATGCCATCATCGATGTTGAAAACGTGTATCGCAGGCTGCGCGAGAATCACGCCTTGCCGGTCTCGGATCGAAGACCGTCGCTGGATGTGATCTTCGACGCTTCGAATGAGATCCGCAGTTCGGTGGTCTATGCGACGGTACTGATAGTTATCGTTTTCGTCCCCCTCCTTTTCCTGGGGGGACTCGAAGGCCGATTCTTTCGTCCGCTCGGCCTGACCTACATTGTCTCAATTCTGGCTTCCTTGATCGTAGCGATGACCGTTACCCCGGCACTTTGCAAATATTTGTTGGGACGCAATCTTGGGCGTGACGCTCATGTCGGGCAACACCATGATGGGTTCTTCGTTCGATGGATCAAGGCGATATACCAACCCTTCCTCCGGTGGTCGCTCGCGCATCGCAAATCCGTCTTGGGAGCGTCGGCAATAGTCACAGCGCTCTCCATCTGGTTGGGAAGCACCTTTGGGACCGCCTTTCTGCCAGAGTTCAATGAAGGAACCTTTACGGTGTTTCTAATGGCGCCGCCCGGGACGTCGTTGCAAGAAAGCAACCGAGTGGCGCTGGGGATTGAAGCGAAACTGGTTGAAGTCGATGGCGTGTTGGGCGTCGTTCGACGAACTGGTCGGGCCGAGCGCGATGAACATGCGGAGCCCGTCAGCAGTTCGGAAATCGAAGTCTCGGTCAAACCCGGCTACGACAAGTTCGATGTGCGCCGGGAAATCGACAAAGTCATCGCCAATGTTCCGGGAATCACGACGATGATCGGGCAGCCAATTGAACACCGTTTGTCGCATATCCTATCCGGTACACCGGCCGCAATCGCGATCAACATCTTTGGCGACGATCTTTCCAAACTTCGCTCATTGGCCAAGGAGGTTGAGGCGGCATTGCGAACGATTCCTGGGGCTCGCGACATCGCCGCGAACCGCGAAGTCATGATCCAGTCGTTGCCGATTCGTTATAGAGCGCAGGATCTCGCGGCTGCCGGTTTGACTCCACAAATGGTCGCCGAACAAGTCCAGGACGCCCTCTATGGCGAAGTTGTTGCTGAAGTCAATCAGGGAGTTCGGCGGTATGACATTGTGGTGCGCTTGGCGCCTGACGAACGGGAGCGAGTGGAACAAATTCATCAATTGTTGCTGCGCGGCCAGGGGGGAGCCATTGTCCGTCTCGAAAACGTGGCCGACATCGGCACCGAGATGACCAGCAATCTGATCGCACGTGAGAGCGCGCGCCGCAAAGCCGTGATTTCCTGCAACGTCGCTGAGGGATACAACCTGGGTGACTTGGTTACGGACGTTAAGGCCAAGGTCGATCCGATCGTCCTACGGGCTGGTTACGCCGTTCATTACGGGGGGCAATTCGAGGCTCAACAATCGGCAAGCCAGACGATTCTCGTAATGGGCGCGGGCGTCCTTTTGGCAATGCTGATGTTGCTGCAGATGTCCACCGGTTCATTCCGTGTTGCCGTGCTCGTCATGGCCAATCTTCCTTTAGCTGTCATCGGCGGAATCGCCGCAATCTATATCACGGAATCTGAACACCTGGTTGCCAATACGCTCGCCCTATTTGGCATCGGCGATCGTTATGTGCCCCCGGTGATCTCGATTGCCAGCATGGTGGGATTCGTGACGTTGTTCGGCATCGCCGTTCGCAACGGGATCCTGCTGGTGAATCACTACGTACACATCGTTCAGCATGAAGGGAAAACACTTGAACAGGCGATCGTACAAGGTTCGCTTGAAAGGCTTTCCCCGATTCTAATGACCGCCTTGTGTGCTGCGCTTGGACTTTTCCCGATCGCGTGGAACGCGGGCGAGCCAGGGAGTGAATTGCTTGCTCCACTGGCAATTGTGGTTCTGGGTGGATTGATTTCATCCACCTTTCTGAACCTGTTTGTTGTTCCCGCGGGATATGCGCTGGTGTTCGGCGCACGATTCATGCCTGTGCCGCCTGCTCACTCCAGACGGAGCTTTTGGCGCAGACTGTTCGGTTCCCGCAAATCGTCCCAACCTGAATCTGTAGAGGTATCCCAATGATCCGATATTACCCAATCGTCCTTGCATTCATCGTTTCGACGATGTTAGCCGGATGCCAGAATAATGAATCCACGACTCCTTCAAACGCTCCTCCAAACACCTCACAGAACGACGATCACGAACACGGCGATGACGATCATGATCATGACCATGAAGGGGGCCATGGCGATGAAGGCCCGATGCGGGAACTCGGTAGCTCATCAGCGGGCGGCTGGACGGTGACTGCTTCAATTAGCGCCGGTGAGTTGGTTCCTGGCGGAGAAACGGTTGTCGATTGCTCCGTCACTGGCGGTTCCGGAACAGTATCTGCCGTTCGCTGCTGGATTGGAACGAAAGACGGAAAAGGTGCGATCAAGGCGCTTGCCGAAATCGAAGATGCCGCCGAACCGGCCCATCGCCATGCACATGCCGAAGTTCCCAAACCGCTTGCCGATGGAAGCCAGTTGTGGATCGAAGTCGAGGAGAGTTCCGGAGCCAAGCATGTCGCTGGATTTGAACTGAAAAAATAGTTTTTGGCGCATGCTTCGGAATCGAAGGCCAACACTTCTGAGTTTGTTTGAGTTTTATTCTGATTGAACTTTGTTTGTTAAGGAGAATTTGCATGTCTTTGTTTCAAGCCTGGAAGCAACGGGGAGTTTTGGTTGTCGCAATCGCCTTTGCTGGAATGCAAGCCGGTTACGCCCAGGACAACTCTGGAATCGGAAAGGAACCGGACAATCGTGGTTCGTCCAAGCTTGCGTCTCACGAGAAAGCGCCAGCGGAAGAATCGATCTCGTTTCGATTGCCAGATTGGAAGCAAATGCACTTCCATGATGCCCAGGAGGCAGAGAAACATCTGAACGCAGTCGAGCAACTGGGATGCGTGGTCAAGAAATCGCAGCACGGAGATCATATTGATGTCCGTTACCACTGTCAGGAATGGAAGTCGATGACGCTGGAAAATGCCGAAGCCGCCAAACAATGGAATGACTGGTTGGTGTCGGCGGGATTCGATGTCTTTTCCCCACGCGTGGACGCTGCGTTTTCAAGCGGGGAAGCGGCTGTCCAGTTTCGCCTTGCGGAATTCAAATCTCTACACGGCGATGGTTCTGCCGAGCAGAATCAGTTCGTCGAAACGCTGAAGAAGGTGGGCTGCGATGTCCGCGTGACAGAACACGGCAATCATTCGGATATCCGTTTCCGGGCGCCGACCTGGTGCAAAATCTGCGTTGCCGACGAGGCTGCCGCAAATCAGTGGGTTGAATGGTTTAAGACCCAAGGTTTTGAAGCAAAGGTAGGCGAAGCGGATTAGTTGACTTTATTTCCGATTCGCGAGACGGAATCGATTATCCACGTCCAGTTTCGCGGAAAAAGGGGATTTGAATTCGGCAGGGAGGCCAAGTTTAACAATGACGACTGTGCGCCTGAAAATCCATGGCATGGATTGTGCCGAAGAAGTGGCGGTGCTGCGCGCCGAGTTCTCACGACTTGAGGGAATTCGAGAGCTGGGTTTCGACGTGCTGAATCGCAAGTTGACCGTCGAGTTCGACGAAAACCGTTTGTCGTTGGACGACGTCAAATCCACGATCGACCGGACCGGAATGCGCCACGAACCATGGTCAGAAACTGCCGCTATTCCTGTCGCCGGCCAGAGTCAATGGAGTCGCCTGGCCGCAACGGCAGCGAGCGGCTTGCTGCTCGCCGCCGGATTCGCGTTGAATACCGGCCAGGCTGGATTTTATGGGGGCCTCACAGGTGGCGGTGATTCGTCGACTGCCGTTAAGGCTCTCTATGTCCTGGCTGCGATCTGCGGTGCTTGGTTTGTCGTGCCCAAAGCCATCCGGTCGGTTCAGCGGTTGCGTCCGGACATGAATCTATTGATGACCTTTGCCGTGCTTGGAGCGTTCATCATCGGCGAGTTTCTGGAAGCCGGAACAGTTGCTTTTCTGTTTGCTGTTTCACTGGCGCTGGAGTCGTGGACCGTGAATCGCGCCCGACGGGCGATTGCCGCACTGATGTCGCTGACGCCGGAAACCGCACGGTTGGTTGGGAACGATGGAAGCGATGCCATCGTTGGCGTCGAAAAGGTGCCGGTTGGATCGACATTGGTGGTACTCCCTGGCGAGAAAATTCCGCTGGATGGAGCCGTTTCCAAAGGTGAGACCACGGTCAATCAAGCGCCAATCACTGGCGAATCGCTCCCGGTAACAAAGTCTCCCGGAAATCAGGTGTTCGCCGGAACGATTAATCAGGATGGAGCGATCGAACTGGTCACTTCAAAAGCGTTCGAGGATACCACGCTTTCGCGAATCATCCGGATGGTTGGCGATGCCCAGAGCAAACGATCTCCCAGTGAACAATGGGTTGAGAAATTTGCCTATTATTACACTCCTGCTGTCATGGCATTGGCGATCGCGGTTTCTGTAATTCCGCCGCTGTTGGTTGGATCGTGGAGTCATTGGTTTTATCAGGGGCTGGTATTTCTGGTGATCGGCTGCCCATGCGCGTTGGTGATTTCGACACCGGTTAGTATCGTGGCAGCGTTGACGGCAGCGGCCAGGCGCGGAGTTCTGGTCAAAGGTGGCGAGTTCATGGAAACTCCCGCACGGATAAAGGCGGTTGCCGTCGACAAGACGGGTACGCTGACCGAAGGACAGCCGGAAGTTCGTTCAATCGTGGCGTTGTCGGGGCACACCGAAGCGGAAGTACTGGCAATCGCTGCAGCAGTAGAATTGCGTTCGGAACATCCGCTGGCACGGGCGGTTGTGCGGGCAGCCGAGTTGGCTGGCATTCGGCCGCAACCCGCGAGCGATTTTCAGGCGACGAAAGGCAAAGGTGCGACAGCGATTGTTGGCGACAAATCCATTTGGCTCGGCTCACATCGATTGCTTGAGGAGCGGGGCCAGGAAACCCCCGAAATGCACCAACAACTTGAAACAACGGAGCGGGACGGTTCCAGCGTCATTGTTGTGGGAAAGGAAGAGCATGTCTGCGGACTGATTGCCCTTGCCGATCGGATTCGTCCTCAAGCCGCCCATGCGGTTTCAGCTTTACGTTCGGTCGGGGTACAGCATGTGGTCATGCTGACAGGCGACAACAAGGGGACCGGCGAGGCAATCGGACGCCAAGCCGGAGTCGATGAGGTTCGGGCCGAGCTATTGCCTGAGGATAAAGTCCGTGCGGTGGGCGAACTTGTCGAACGCTTCGGTACTGTCGCAATGGTAGGTGACGGGGTCAACGACGCCCCGGCAATGGCACGGGCGACGATTGGAATCGCAATGGGTGCGATTGGCACCGACGCAGCACTCGAAACAGCCGATATCGCACTGATGGGAGACGATCTGACGGCTCTCGCCTGGCTGATCCACCATTCGCGTCGCACCGTTTCGATCATCAAGCAAAACATTGTGGTATCGCTTGCTGTGAAGGCGATTTTTGTCGTTCTCGCACTGGTGGGCCATTCCTCCCTCTGGGCCGCAATCCTCTCCGATATGGGAGCTTCAATTTTGGTGACGGCCAATGGCCTGCGGCTGTTGAATGGTAAACACTGGGTTGACCGGGGAAACTAACGAACACCGTCAAGCAGAAGTACAAATATGGATCGTGAATATTGGAACTTGAAATCGAAACCGGGGGTTCGGAGCCGACGGCCGCTAGCGGAATCCGCCGGCGTCGGGTTTTGTCGTGGATTCCCTGGCAGTGAGATACCAAATTTGCCGAATTTAGAAACGGGATACTGTTTTTTGTAGTGTGCCGATGATGGCAGGTTTGCCAGATCTTCGGTCAGGTGGGTGTCGGGGTCGACTTATGGCGAAATTGAACTCGCATGACGTGTTGCCGTAACGGATTTTCACAGTTTCGATGGGGTTGGCTATGTCGTCGCTTTTCAATATGCACTTTCGTTCGGCAGTAGCACTGTCCGTCATTATCATTTGCGGATGTACTGTCGATTCGAGCCGGCGCGCAAGCCGCATGACTGGAATCGCGAATGTCAACGAAACGAATTCGAAAACGCGATCGCTGCTCAACGAACCGCCCGTTATCATCCGGCGTGCGTCGCACTCAGAATCCGCCACAGATCACACTCAACTCAAAGTTGTTAAACGCGGAGAAACCCGATCGAGCGTCAAGTCAGCTCCAGGACCAACTCAAAACCTGTCGCAACGTCGGAACACCACATCAACTCCTTCCCTTCATCCGCGGCAACCTGAACTCAATCCGGCCGTTACTGTCGTTTCCCATTCGGAACCATCCAACCCGGTCGTCACATCTACGCAAATTGCAACTCGAAGTCAGGAGAGCACTTCCTCTTCGGGAACGATGACACTTGCCCAATTCGAAGAACTCGCGTTACGAAATAATCCAACGATTGGGCAGGCATCGGCAAACGTTAATAAGGCGGTTGCGCTCCGCGATCAGGTTGGCAGGTTTCCCAACCCGGTATTGGGTTATTTTGGTAGCCAGATTGGCGATGCCGGAACGGACCAACATGGCATATTTATCGAACAGGAAATCGTAAGAAGGGGCAAGCTACCGCTCAATCAGCAAGTGATGCAACACGGCATCCAGGCGCAATTGGCTGCATCAGAATCCCAGACCCTACGCGTCCTGACCGATGTGCGAACCCGGTTCTTTGTCGCATTGGCAGCTCAAGAGCAGATGAGGTTGACACGTGAATTTGAAGTTGTGGCCACTCAAGGTGTTGAAATCGCGTCGCAACGAAAAGAGGCCCAGGAAGGTTCGCAGCCCGAATTGCTTCAAGCGGAAATTCAACTCAGCGAAATCCAGTTGACGCACGAGCAGGCTGAAGTTGCCTTCGCCAGCGCCTTCCGCGATTTGGCTGCTGTCGCCGGTGCTACCGATCTTCAGACAGGTTCCCTGGAGGGTGAGCTTTCGCAAACATCTCGATCATTTGATTGGGAGCTCGTGTACGCAGATCTGCTTGCAGCCAGTCCGGAAGTACAGACAGCCCAGGCACGCCTGCAACAAGCCTGTACCCAGTTGCAACGGGAACGGGTTCAGGCGCTCCCGAATCCGACGCTCCAGCTAGGCGGCGGTGTCGACAACGCCACTGGATCCGGGCTTCTCAACATTCAGGTGAGTGCCCCCATTCCGGTTCATAACACCAACAGAGGAAACATATGTGCTGCCCAGGCAGACTATGACAGGGCTGCTCAAGAAATTACTCGGACAGAGCTGGCCATCAAGTCCAGGCTGGCGGTTGTTAGCCGCGAGTATGACTCGGCCATGGCCGCAGTACGAAAGTACGAAACGGAAATCCTCCCCAAGAGCAAGGACTCACTTGAACTGACCGAATCTCTTTATCGCGCAGGTGAAATTGACTTCCTCCAGACATTTCTGGTTAGGAGGACCTGGTTTGAATCGAACCTGCGTTATCTACAGTCGTTGTCGGAACTCGCGCAAGCGCGGGCAAAAATTGACGGGTTCTTGTTAGAAGGGGGTCTCGATCCCGCCGACGATTTTGATGCCGACGACAGCAAC
>JACTND010000105.1 GCA_014584305.1 Planctomycetota bacterium
GCCTGAACGCTAATACCGCCACTAGTGGTTTTTGCAGGCGGTCCCTTCCATTGAGGGAGGTCTGGCGGGAGTTGCGATGCAGCGTTCGGATTGAGCGGTCGAGTCCCGTTCACGCTCCTGATGATCGCGCGACCGCGCGAGGTTCGCGGCCACCTGAAAGTCGAGCGGCTGTGCGCCCGTGAGACGCGACAAGTCTCTCAACCGATGTAGCTGGCCCATTTACAGGACTAGCCGCACCGGCGTTCAGGGAGCGACTGATGCCTACCCAGGGAGCAAGGAGGCGCCACAAACATCCGCCGCGGTGGTTCAACGAACGTATGGTCGGAAAGGCCGCAATCGATCGCGCGAAAACGGCGCCGATCCTTCGTTGGGAGGATGCGGTGCCAGAACCCCACGGAAACTTGGCGAGAAATTTAAATAAACGGAACAAAGTCCACAATTTCGGTACTTGACTTGCGAGAGAGAGAGAGAGAGAGAGAGAGAGAGAGAGAGAGAGAGAGAGAATAATTACAGGAGTGAGTTTTGTCCCCCGGCGCGCACGCGGAGCGACCACACGGAATGAAGATTCTCGAAATTCAATTCATGCCGCGCAGTGGCGATGGCGAGTGCGCGTCGGGCGTTGTTTCCAGGATCAAACTGAAAGGGTATGGCAATGTCAAAATACGTTTGCATAGCGCTAGGCGCTTTCGTGCTGTTTCTATTCGCCAGCGCACCGTTACCGAAGTCGGTTGATGGCGGCATGCCAGATTGTGACACGTCACGGCTGAATGATCATCCATGTAACGATTTCCTTCCTGGATGTCCGCTTAGCCTCGACAAATGTCATGCGGGCGACAAGAAGGTATCGCTTTGCGACGAGAACGGTGGTCGGATAAAATGTCGGCAGCCAGCCCAGTGGCCCGCGTGCCTCGGGAAGAACGAAGATCGACTATCGACAGAGGCATGCCAAGAGCCGGTGATTCCATGAGACGCGAATCCTGACTCCTGCGATGACGGGTCAAAAGGTTTATCAGTCAATGATCGAGGTCGCGCGTGATTCAAATTGTCCCTTTTTTAGCGCTCTCGGCAGGTGGGTTGTTCCAAAATCAGGATGCCCGTGACATCTTCAATGCGTTGTCACGTAAAGCTCGGTCCATTATCGATGAGTCTTTGATTATCGAGTACGAATACCAGTTCTCAATTGACCGTCAACTTGGCGAGCAATGGGAGCCCCTGGTCACCAAAAGTGTGAAGCGGGTCGTCCTGGAATTGAATGTTGACGGGTCGCTGCGCGAGGCCTCATGGACGATGGATCCGACATCTGGTTTTATTGCCCCGCGGCCTTTTGCCGAGGCGTTGTTTGATGGGAAGCGGCTTCTGTGGCTGGATGTAGCCGAGGCGAATAGCGCGTTGCACGTGGCCTTGTATCCGCAACCGACGCTTAGCGAGTCGTTGGGTATGCGTGGCGACGGCTTCTTGGTGATGCTGGGACGAACTCCCTTTTACACTGAGCGCGAGTTGTCAGTCTTCGAGCTTGCGGTATCCGGTGAGAATCTGACGATAGAACGCAACCAAGGCAAGTCGGTTAGAATTAAATGTTCACAAAGTCCGATAGGGCAGGTATCTCTGGAATTAGAACCATCGAGCCTTCGTTTGATCCGCCTCGAAGTCAAGGCGGAATCGCCCCAGCATTTCTACCATGGCGCGCGACTCGATTCGGCAGGAAAGCGATCGATTTCCCTGGTCGCTTTTGATTTCGAGTATGAATCGCCGACTACAGAGAATTTGTTAGGTCTCCGCTCGTGGCGATTCGAAGAGTCGCATGAAAGGGTTGATGGAAGCAAGCATCGGGTTACAGGCTTGATCCGAGTTGTGCGGCTGTCGAAATCGCCTAGGCAACCGATCGATTTTGACAAGTTGGTGAACACGGTCAATGAGATTCCAGATGGTACCATCGTGCGAATATCCGGTATGAGTGCATTTCACTATGTCATCCTCGGAGGGCGGTTGGTGGCTTCTAGCGACCCCGTAATGGAACGGCAGCTGGACGATGCGGTCGCTGGGTTGGAAGCCAACGTGCCAATAGCTGATGGTCAAGGTGGGCGCGGAGGATTTTGGATTCTAGGTGTCTGGGCGTTGTTCGTGGTTTCAGTGCTGCTGATCGCGTGGTGGTCGCGGGGTCGGGGTCGCAAGCAATGTTAAGACCCTTGATGAAGGCGAAGGTGGTGTGGGTTATCTGGGTGAATTGCGCCCTCGCCGGTTCCCTTGTGAGCCAAGACCGCAGATGGGAGGAGACACCGGTGCGCTGGGTCGAACCGGAATCAACGGGCCTCTGCGGGATTCATTCGTTATATGTTGCCGCCAAGTTGTTAGGGTGCAAATGCTCGCTGTCGGAATTGGTGCGCCCGGAGTACGTCACGGGTAAGTATGGCAGTACACTGGAGGACCTGCAGAGGGCCGTTGAGGAGATTGGTTTGGAATCGCGCTCGATGTCAGGCTTAAGTGTTGCTGACCTGTCACGGTTAACTGTTCCTGCCATTCTACACGTTCGACCGCGCGGCGCCGTTGCTGCCTATGTTCATTGGGTTGCTTACATCGGCCAAAGTCACGATGGGTTCGTCGCAATTGTGGATCCTCAATACGGTCGCCAAAGCCTGAGTTGGGAAGAAGTTGCTAGTCGGTTTGATGGCACAGCGATACTCGTCTCTAAGCCGGGTACGGATTGGCAAGTCGTCCATTGGCCAATACGGATTGCCTGGATAGTGCGCGCCGTGGTTTTTGCCGCCTGCATCATTGGTGGCGTCATCGTCATTAATCGCATTCAACGGGCGTCGCAGCGGTTGGTTCTACCAATTGTGTTTATGGGCGTAGTCATTATCTCTTCGCTCTGGAACCAGTTAAGATATGATGGGCTTTTGGCAGACTGGACGTTATTGGCTCGGAACCTGGCGATATATGACTCGACCAGGTTTCCCGAAGTGACTTACGACGTGGTTTTAGAAGTTGTACAAGGTGAGCGAAGCGAGTTGCTCCTTGACGCACGTTACTCAGGTGCTTTCTCCCTGGCGACCATACCGGGTGCAATGAACTATCCGCTCGATATCAGCCTTAATGCGGAGCGAAGGCTGGTGAGTGAGTTGCAATCGGCGCCCGGTGTGATCGTGTTTTGTGAAAGTGAAGGGTGCCAATGGAGCGACCACATTGCGCGGCGCCTCGCCTTGGTGGGGATTCGCAAGGTGTCGATTTACCGACAGGGCCATCGAGAATGGAGGGGGCGTAGCCGTGTTCGCGAGAACTCGACGACCGACGATCATTGATGCAGTCCGGTGGTGCGTGGCGGCAATCCTCTTGTTGGCCGGGGCTGGCCACGTTCAAAACCCACATCTAGTCTTGCATGATGTTCTGAATTACGAGCTCATGATAGGGATTGCGGCGGTCTGGATAGCCATCCTGCTGCCGTTTTGCGAGTTCGCCTTGGCGGCGCTCTTGTTGTCCAATTGCTCCCATCGACCAGTTTTTGCCTTGGCCGCGTTGATGTTCGGGATTTTTGCCGCAGCGCAATGGTCAGCCTGGTCTCGTGGTCTGGTCATCGATTGTGGTTGTTTGGGAGGATTGAGTCGACGTCCGATTGGTGCGTGGTCACTCCTGTTCCTAAGTTCCTTGTTCGCCGTTTCGGCCGCTGGAGCTGTCGCAGGTCGTTGGCTGCCGCCCCATCATCCAAATACGGTAAATGGTGATTGAGATGAACGTACAACAAGGCGCAGCGACTCAAGATCGGCGTCACGGGCATTTGACAGATACTGGAGTTCGGAGGATCCGGATTCACACATCGCTGGCGTTGCTCTGTGTAGCGGCTGGATGTTGGCAAACGGCAAATCATGGTCGCGCTCAGGGAATTTGGCAATCCGTTCCCGATCAAGCCTTGGCGTCGATCGTCATCCAACAGCCGGCAAAAATCGCCGACCTGTTGTTAACGTACCTGGATGCGGCCGCCGAAGATCCGCAATTCGTTGAAGTACTTACGGTGGGTGATGATCCATTGTGCGAATCGGACAAGGTCGAACTGTTGTTCGACACCGTGCGCGAATGGA
This sequence comes from Planctomycetota bacterium, assembly GCA_014584305.1. Lineage (GTDB taxonomy): Bacteria > Planctomycetota > Planctomycetia > Pirellulales > Pirellulaceae > BJ22. The sequence continues at coordinate 4,071 of JACTND010000105.1, forward strand.
TTGCGCTGTTCCGATCGTGCCGCTCGGTTGGCGTGTTTGTGACCGAGTTTGAGCCGTCGTACAAATACTGCGTTATCGTCGAGTTGTCCACTGAGGACGTCGGGGTCACCAGGCCTTTGCCACTTCCCTTGACTTGGCTCACCGAGAGCATGGGTCTTGATGAATCGATAAAGAAAGCAGAACGTGGCAGCGAGGTAGGTCGCGGCCACGAATTCAACACGACAGGCAGCGGCGATCCCAATCGCCATCGCCTACAACTCCTGGTGGCGGAGTTTCTCTCCAGAATTCAAGTTGCGGAATCGCGCGTCCAGGGAAAATGGCTCGTGTTCGGAAACTCGCGCGAGTTGGTTGAAGGCGCTCTAGCGGGATGCATGGCCACAGGACTTCCCCAGGGATGGCGCCCCATCGTGGAAAGCCGGCGGTTTGCCAGGGCGCGACAGCTTTCCGACGAGCGCCGACGAGGAGACGTGGAGGGTTATTTCTCCCCAAACCATTTGCTCCCGTGGCTCGACAAGAAATACACGCCGCAGTACCTCGAAACATTAGGGTTTTCAGAGTTGGTAGGTGCATGGTGCGAGTTGACGGTGCCAGAAACGAAAACAACGCGCCCTGAAAGTGGTTTTTCATTTCGCTTGGCAGTGCCCTACACCGTACCTCCGCTAGGGATCACGGAAGTCTGGCAATGCTCGGCGCCGATCACAACTGCTCCGGACCTTCGTGGCTTACTGGAACGATTCAACTTGAAACCTGATCGACTTGTCATTCAGAACGTCGATCGCCCCAAGCAGCTGGCCACGATGGAGCGCATCTATCGGGAGAAGAACGACCTGGAAGGGCTCAACGCCTATTGGTCGAATGCCCTGCGAATTTCGGGAAGCCTCGAGCTCGACGTGCGAGCGTTCTCGGGATATACCTACTTGCTGCAATTCCAACATCGCGAGCCGGGCTACCTCCGCGGGAGCCTGCATGTCACCTCAACAAAGAATCCCGACGCGGCATTAGAGCTCGTTCGCCAGGTGGCAAAGAAAGAAAATGAGGTCTTAACCCTGCAATTCAAACAATTCTATTTTGGCGACTTCGAAGGCTGGTTCCTCGATGACAAAGATCAGCTTGCCCAGGCGATCAAAAATGGAATGGACGAGCAGTTGGTGCGATCCAGTGAAAAGGTCCCGAATTCAGGCATGTTGGCGATGAACCGTTGGATCGCATTCGTCGATCGGTTTATCGCCGAAGCGTTGGACGGAAAGGAGCCGGACGCCATCGACGCCCGGCTGGTGCTTGCCGAGTTCGATCGCGTACTGGTCGAGGTACTCGACGAGGTGCAACCCTGGTGGCTGGAAGTGAGCTTTCCGGAGTTCCGCGAGGGAATTCGCGTCGCTTCACTGCGGTTCAATTATCTTTGCACATTCATGGACCAGCGCGAGGCCCGGCGCCGCCAAAACAGCAGTTTATCGCTTGCGCTTGAGACCCGCTCGGACCGAATGTATGCGGCTTCCGAGTGGTTGTTTCGAAGGTTCCTGAATCAATTGGGACCAGATGTGCAGGCCTTTGCCAGCCGTGATGGGTTTTTTGAGTGGCACTGGCGCGCCAATTGGATCGCACGCGATTGACGGTGCTCAAGCAACGATCCGACATCAGGGGCCTGGCTTTCCAATGGTAGGTGCTGCTGGCGCGAGCGCTGTCAGTGCGTGATGGCGTCAAGTCGATTCAATTGCAATCGCTGGCGATTGCCGGTGGCGATGTCGCGCGCAAACTGCAAATTCTCCGAGGCCCAGGGATGGGGTTGGCGGCTGTCCCATCGATGGCCGCTGAGCACAATTAAATCCTCGACGACGTCCACCGCGGCCGGACCTGCCACAACGGTTGTTGCGCCATCATTTGGCGCGCACAGGCCATCAAGATGGCCTCCTCATCGATCGGATGCTCGAGCATCAAAAGTTGCACCACCTCCCGGCAGCGGCCCCAGTGATTGCTTCCCAAACTCAGCCGCAGCGCGCGCACCAGATGATCCAATCGCTCAGCCGACTCGGCGCTGCGTCGCGCAATCTCCAATGCCTGATCAAAGTCGCCGCGCCTGCCGCGCGCTGGCGAGCCGGAACCAAAGCCCGCCGCGCCCGCCGCCGACTTCAAGCACGATAGTCAGGTCGAACGCTTACCTCGTACTGGTACTCGTACTCGAAGCCGTCTGCCAATTCAGTACGAGTACCGCCGATGGCTGAGTACGAGTAGGATTACGACGAAACGTGACCGTTCAAGCCCGAAGGCCGAAAATACAAGCACGCCGCGCGAGCAAGTGTACTTGATGATCTTATGCCGTAACCTCTTCAATCGCTTGCGCTTCGGGCTTATATTCGCCGCGAAGTGGCGCTGTCTAACTAGGTACCTGGTGATGTTGGAGTGCAGTCTGCTAATGAAATAACTCATAACCGTTCACGGTTGTACCAACAGTCAGCCGATTGGGTTGATACTGTAGGAGCCGCTGTCCCCAGCGGCGTTTACCGAGATGGTTGGGGCGCCATGCGCGGCGCCGCCAGGGACAGCGGCTACTACAGTAGGGCGTGAACGGTTACAGGGATGGTGACGTTGAACCAAGTCGAATACAAAGCAGCATCGCGCATGGTCCGATTGAACATCGCCGCAGAAGATGGCGTCGAGTTTACAACGCAACTAGTGGGCACGGCGCGACTACGATCGCACTTGGCCAACCACCGTTGACGAGGCGGGAAACCGCTTAACGGTCAAACAATGCTACTGCCGGAAAATCGGTTCGGTGTTGGCGAAACAAACCGGGACTCAAATGGAATTCCAAATCCCCGACGATGTTCTCTATGTTCGCGCCATGATCACCAGCAGCAAACCCCATCCCGACCCCTCCTTCGAAAACCAATTCGAACAGGCCTGGACGCAGCCGATCGGCTGGGAAACATAAATCTCTCACAAACTGCACGAAATCGCGGTGGCATCGGCACAATAGGATTGTCGACAGCAGTTTTTACGAGATGGCCACTTGTTTTTTCAATGCCAAACAACCAAATTTTCAGGAGCATTCGAAATGAAACCAATCATCCGAGTCTTGACTCTTACCTTACCCGCTTTGTTGATGACACAAGCGACGACCGCCGCCGCCAACGACCCACAAGCGATTTATGAACGCTGTGTCAATCAAGTTGCCCAGTTGGTTCAGCGCTGCGAAGCGGTCCATCGCCAGACGGTCGAAGAATGTCTGCCGCAAATTCGCATTTTGCTAGATCAAAACAAGTTCCAAGAAGCCCGAGTACTCGCAGGGCGCTGCATCGAATACATCAATCAGACTTCTCGATTGTGTTCGGCGGAAATCCGGTTCAAGTGCCGACGATGTTACGAAATACTCGTCCAGCTTGGGGCAACGCAACTGGCGAATCAGCTTAACTATGTCTGCGAGCGAGCACTGCTGGCAGTCGAAGAGTCGAGACTCAGGTCCATTCGGCAAATCCTAGCACCATTTTAGAGGGGTGAGATGCTGAACGGTTTGTCCGAGCAAGCGACTTGAACCACCCGCCGAACTATACTGGAGCCGTATGCACGATTCAGCCCAACCTCGAACTAAAATCCGCGAAACGGAGCCGCTGGCTAATGATGTCGAACGTCAATTGGTCCAGCGGCTTGTTGCACGTGATGTGACGGCATGGGCGTCGTTCGTAAACTCCTACCAAGGCTTCGTTGCCCAGCAATTGCGATTTCATGGCGGCCGACTCGGAATCGCGATGACCGTGACACAGCAAGATGATTTATTGGCAGAGCTGTTCTCGCGGCTGTTGGAGAATGACATGGCTGCTTTGCGATCATTTCAATTTGGCTGCACTTTAAGGACTTGGCTGGCGGTAATTGCTCGACGAGTGTGTTTACGTCAACTGCGCCGCCAATCCCGCGAGCAAGCGATTTCAGCCGCCGCCCGCGATCGATTAACCGCCGTTTCTTCTGAGCCATCCCGTGCGCTTGACCGTGATGCTTGGACACTCGTTGAGAGTAAACTAGACCAACTCAAACCGACGGACCGCCAGATATTGGAATTATTCTTCTTGGAAGGTCTCGATTATCAACAAATTGCCGAACGAACGGGATTGTCGTTGAACTCGGTTGGGCCCAAGCTGCACCGCGCCCGCCAACGGCTCAAGAAACTGCTGAGGTTTACATGATACCTGACATTCCCAACCTGAAACTACTATTGCAGCTCCGCGCCGGGCAACTCGACCGTTCGTCGACTGAGGCGGTCAAGTCAAAAATCACCAGCGATCAACGCTGGCAGCGTCGCTGGTTGCAAGTTGAACAATCGTCCCAGTCAACCCATTCAGATAATTCGCGATCCAGCGTGCAACGCGTCGCGGCCTATATGGACGATCATCTCAACCGCCAACAAACGGTTGATTTCGAGTCGGAATGTTGGACCGATGCGGCGCTGTTGGCCGAAGTCGTGGCGGTTTACGACTCGCTCCATCAGGTGTCGATTGCGGGCAGCAAACACGACTCAGCGATCGCGGTCAGTCGCCGCACCACGCGCCGTTTGATCGAGCTGTTCCCCGGTGCTAGGGCGACAACTGCCGTAGAATCCAATGGGGTGATTCAAGCGATAATCGAGCCACAGGCTCCTGAGACTAAAAACACAATCCGGCAACTTGATGCAAGTGTTCACGGCAACAACGGTCGCCCGCCATCTCCATTTCCGTTGATCACGTCGACAGACGGCGAGAAAAAAACAAAACGCAACCAGTTGTGGATCATTGTAACAGCCGCAAGTCTAATCATTTCTGTATCGCTTGCAATTGTTTATTGGTCCAGTCATCGACCCTACCAAACGATTTCGGGTGAAACGGACCGACCAGACAATCAATCCGAGGTTGTGTCGAACGCTGATGTTGCCGACAAACGGTTACCTGAGCAAGTGACTCCCGACAAGACTGAACGGTCGCCGATGGATCAGAATGTAGCAAATGACGACATCACAAGTCCACCTGCGACGGAATTGGCACCGCAGGAAGTAGTGCCAAGCGGCGACCGCGAGTCCATCGCTCAATTCAATAAGAATCCGCCCCACGTTGACACGAATCCAACCACCGAAAACGTCACGAACACAACTCCAGATCCCTCGGAACGACTGCGTTATCACCGGAAACAAATCTACGGTTTGGTAGCAACGCACGATCCGACCAGTCGCCATTGGCTGGGAATACTCGCCGACGCGGAGACGTTTGACGCTCGAGCGTTTCATGTTTTTTCCGCCAGTCGATTACAAATCGGTATCGGTGACATGACCGAAATCACTGCTGATGAGAATACGCGATTCCGTTTGAATCCGCCCGGATTAGTTGATTTACCCAGCGCGGCTTCGCTCGAAATGGTAGGCGCTCGCCCGCTTCATTTGGAGCTGGAATTGGAAACAGGTTCGGTCGCAATGCGTAACCTGAATACCGGGTCCCAAACGACCCTAAAACTGAATCGCAGCTCGTATGTGATTTCGATCCATGAGCCCGATTCGCTGTTGGTGATCAATTGGCAGCAAGACACTCCCTCACTGACAGTCATCGCTGGCGCAGCGGACATTTATAGTGTCGAAAATCCGGATATGAAACGAACCATCGCCGCTGGCCAATTCTTGGAACTCGCTGCGGCAGCGTGGCCCGCAACACAAGCCGCGACAAGTGTATTAGACTGGTTTGAAAAGCCGGTAACGCGAAACGCGATTCCGCGACGCGATTTGGACCGGTTGTTGGCCAGCGAACGCTTTGTAAGTGACCTAGAATCTTTGGTTCAATCCAGAAATCGGCAGCAACGGAACTGGTCCCATGTGGTGCTGGCTCAGATTGAACCTGAGGACCACTTGATCGCGGCCCTCAATCATTCGGATGCCCGGATTCGTTTATCGGCGACCCAGTGGTTATTGCGGATCCCCGGCAACAGCCCGATAGTGGTTCCGGTTTGGCGGCAACTGGCGACACTTTCAGAACAACCCGAATGGGCGCGGACGGCCGTGCGCTGGCGAGAGCCACCGAGTAGCGGAGTTGCCGTCACGGCGACCGACATTCCGACGTTGTTGGAGGGTCTCGTATCGCCCCATTTGTCGATCCGGCAAATCTCGGCCGTCGTATTGGAGCAGCGGTTCGGCAACCCAGCGGGCTATCAACCCGACGCCGCCCCAGCGTTCTTGGAACAAAAACGGCAACAATGGGGCACTTGGATTCGCCAAACCATTCCAAGCCGCCCCGCGCGTTAGGCAGTGAAACACAAGTCCGCCGCGCCAACAAGTGAACGAACACACTGAGAAGCTGACTGCCAAACGGGCAAACCGATACGTGGATTGGTTTGGATGGATGTAAGCATTCGGCGGGGGGATGATGTCTTGGCGTGGTAGGCTTTGGGTTGTACCCGAACCCTGGAGGCCAAGATATGTCCCGTTCTCGACGTGATGCCTGGACTGAGCGAATGGCTCGGTACCAGAAAAGTGCCCTGTC
>JACTND010000139.1 GCA_014584305.1 Planctomycetota bacterium
CGCTGATATTGTTTTGCATTTATTGAATTCGCGTTGAAACGTTTTTCGCGGTGCGGGGTTTAAATGGGGATGGATGCAAACGACCTGCCAACGGATGTGCGCGAGCTGAAGGAATTGGTGCTGCGGACGCGCACGTCATTCGAGACGATTCGACGCGAAGCCGCCGCAGCACGACGGGAATGCGAAGTGGCACAGCGTGAACGCGAACTGGCGCTTCAACAAGTCGCGGAACTGGCGACCACGATCGGCGAGCAGCAAGCGCAGCTTGAGCAGAAGGAACGGTTGATCGCGGAACTGCTCAAGGCATTGCGTGGCAAGCAGCGGGAGCGGATCGACCCCACCCAATTGATGTTGTTCGAGATCGGCGAGTTGGAACAACTGATCGAGGAGAAGAAAGCGGAGTCCGAGGAAGCGGCCGCGCCCCGTTCTCGCCGGCCACACGGCCGACGGCTGATCCCCGACGGACTCCCCGAAGAAGTCATCGAGTACGAATTGCCCGAATCGGAACGTTGCTGTCCGGTCGATGACCAAGTGATGCCGCGGATTCGCTGGGAAGAGAGCAAGCAACTGGACTACACGCCGGCGAAGCTGAAAGTGATCGTTCACGGGCGAGCGGTTTACGCTTGCGGCGAGAAACACGATGAGGCGAACCTAGCGACGGCCCCCAAACCACCGCAGCCGATCGACAAGGGGCTGGCGAGCGCCGGCCTATTGGCCCAGATGGTGATCGGCAAGTTCGGCGATCACCTGCCGGGCTACCGGCTGGAAGATATCTTCTCGCGGCACGGGGTGGAGATTCGACGCAGCACGATTTATGGTTGGCTCTCGGGCATGGCCGACTTGTGCGAACCACTGTACGAACGAATGCGAGAGCGGGTGCTGGAGTCGAAAGTGATCCACACCGACGACAGGCAAGTCAAATTGATGGATCCTTCCCTTCCCGGCACGCGACGGGCTCGATTCTGGTGTTACTTGGGGGATGATCGGCATCGCGTCGCGGTGTACGACTTCACCGAAGACCGGGTGCGGGCCGGGCCAGCGGAATTCTTGAAGGGGTTTCGAGGCTATTTGCAGGCGGACGCTTATGGGGGTTACGACGGAATCTATATGAAGTCGGGGGCGCGATCGTGGAAGTCGCCTGCTGGGCCCACTGTCGGCGCTACTGGCATAAGGCGCGGGAGTACGATCCGGCGCGGGCGCACCACGTACTGGCGGTGATCAGTCGGCTTTACGATATGGAACGGGCCGCGGCGGACCAGAGCGCGGAGTTTCGCCAAGCCCAACGCGCTGTGCACGCGGCGCCGCTGCTTGCGGATCTCGATCAATGGCTCAAGCGTGAAAGTTTTTTGCCGAAGAGTGTAATTGGCCAGGCGGCGCGTTACACCCGCAACCAATGAACGGCGCTGACTCGTTACCTTGAAGACGGGGATTTATCGATCGACAACAACGCGGCAGAGCGGGCGATGCGTCCGGTGGCGATCGGCCGCAAGAACTGGCTGTTGGTGGTGAGTCCCTTGGCCTGCCGCCGGGGCGGCGATCTTGATGTCGCTGATGGCCAGTTGCAAACTCAACGAGGTCGAGCCCTGGGCCTACCTCAAGGATATTCTCACGCGGCTCCCTTCCCTGCCGAGCGGCGCCGATCTGGACGCGTTCCTGCCCGATCTCTGGCTCGCGTCCAACCCCGCGCATCGCTGGACGATAGCAAGTCGACGAAAACAAGAACGCCTCGCAATCCACTCACCTGTACTTCCCCGCGCGCATACCTACGAAACATTTTCGCTCATGGTTCCCAGTTTTCATCAGTTTTCTACAGAGCCTGTCAGGAACCGTTTTGCTTCTTTTTCGGCCGTCCCTGCGGTCGAAGCGTACTTTCGAGCCCCAATCGCTTGACAATTCTCTTCGACCAACGTTCATCGCCGTATGGACAACCACGGACGACGCTTTTCCGAAGTGCCGACAGCTCGTCCTCCGTTTGCGGCTTGTTGACCCACTCCAACCAACCCGGCGAGCGTCGAATGGGCCACGGTGCCAATAGCTCCTTTTGCTTGACGTTCCCCTTATGCCAACGCCACAAGCTGCTCCAACGCCAGTCCTCGGCGCGCTCCACGAGACGGGCCCGAAGGGCATTTCGCTCAACATAGCGGCAAACCGTGAGAAAGTAGTCTTCTTCTTGGACCGGAAATGATTTGAAGCGACCTTGGTATAGATGACCACTGCCCGTATTTTGGTAGTGTGCATGCCAGCGTTGAGTGTGAGTCAGTGTGAACCAGCCCACAAAACGGGACAGCTCGCCACTCCGATTAGGTCTTAACACAAGATGCCAATGATTGGGCATGAGACACCAGGCCAGGAGTTTGGTGCCATATCGTTCGACGGCTTCCTCCAGGATTCGCTCAAACGCCTCATAGTCGCCCTCCTTTTCGAAAATCGTCATGCGAGCATTGCCACGATTCAAAACGTGGTAAATCACTCCGCCATCCGCCGCTCGTTTTGGTCGTCCCATGCCAAAAGTCTAACCATTCCCTCGACGACTGTCAAGAAACGGTTCCTGACACCTTTTCTTTAATCGGGGTCGCCGATGAGGATAAAGGCGGACCAGAAGTGGGGGCGGGAGTAGGGTTTGTAGTTGTCTCCGGCCGCGATATCGACTGGCGTAGCAGGCTCGGGTAGCTTGAAGGTCTTTTCACTGCGTGTGCCACGGGCAATGCCGCCGGTAAGTTGGGCCGTTAACGCCGTCGCCTCGCTGGCGCTGAGATTGCGGAGCCAGTGCTTGGCTTCCTCCAACGCTTTTGCTTTGGGCATCGGAGCGGTAAGACCGTCGCGTTGGCCGAGCAGATTCTGATAAAACCTCTGCATGAGTAATGCCGTGGCGATGTCGTCAACTTCCCACAAGCTCAGGCAAACGGAGCGCGCTCCACTAAGCAAGAACGCTTGGGCGAATCCGAGCAGCCCCTCGCCTCCGCCTTGCCGGCCCAGTCCAGTTTGGCATGCCGAAAGGGTTACCAAGTCGGCGTTGAGTTCCCAAAAGTCAAGTACTTCACGGGCGGAGATTTCATTGTTGTACCACGGTTCGCCCGGCTCGAATTGGCCGTGGGGGTGATCTTGCGACAAAATGAGTTTGGACTCGAACGCGGTAACATGGTTCCCTTTACCGTGAGTGGCGAAGTGCAGGTAGCGGAACTGATCGAGGTCGCCCGCGCGACGAAAGGCGTCAATGGCAGCTTCGTTGGCGTGGGAGTCGAGCAGGACCACCGGTGATTCGAACAACTGGGCGATCCGCACAACTTCAAACCGGGTGCCGGGAAGATCAACCCAAGAACCCTCGCGGGAAGCAACTTGCCCATCTGTTTGCTCAGCGGTGGCTGTTTGCCGTGACCTGTCAAGTTCGTAGATCGGGTCGCCGACAGCCAGGAGACTGTATGCGAAATTCGGCTTTCCGGGCAATCGCGCCAAAAATGTTCCCGATGGGATATAGCTAATGGTAAATTCCGGAGCAATTACTTCAACTGGCAGCCCGGCCATCTGCTCGACGCCGACGACGTACAATTGCGTGATGCCATGTTCCATGAGTTGTGGCAGTACCGGTTCGATCCGTTGACGGCGAAGTTGCTCGATCAACTCCGGCAAATTACTAGGCGGCACCGGCTGCGCCAGTGCTTCTCGGAGCCTGAAAGGTAGTTGGCCATCTTCATTTCTCCAGTCTCCGTTCTCGCCGCTCCCAATTAGTCGCGACCATATCGGATTTCCGTTGGACGTCAGCAGGCATACCCAATGATCCTGCAGGTCGCCATCGCTGGTTGAAATGTCGACCCAAGCCAGCAGTGCATGGCCGGCGGGGATAACGCCTTGAATCGCACCAAGGTCGCTTACCTCTTGCACGCTCATTTCGGCCGCCAACTCGGCCAGCTCGACGTTTAATCGGCTCCGGGCCTCAATCGCATCCGCCAACTCGGTGGTTTCCGCGTCGGTCAAGTTCGCTCGGATGACGAGCTCGGCAATTCGGTTCTCGATTGGCGAAAGACCACTGAGAATGCGAGATGTTCGGGCCTGCTGATCGGCGGTCAGTGCTTGTTCCCGACGTTCGGCTTGCACGTCCAGAAATGCTCGGGATAGATTTTGCTCCATTGCTTGGTACGCCTGCCGCGGATTGTTTAACTGGGCCGAAACAACTGCCAGAGGTAGGTATGGACTGGTGTTGGCACCGCTGATGGCTCTCTGAAAGCCAGTGGCCCGCGCGATACGACTCATCTCGAAACTTCGACAACACTCCATCAGAACGGTTTGAGCCTTGGAGAGTTCATCCATTGATTGGTACAGCGCGGCGTGGCTGATCAGGCTGTTGACATAGTGTGGGTGATTCTCTCCCACCACGTTTTTGTAGATTTCGTTGGCCTGCAAGCGCAGTAACTCGGCCTTCTCGTATTCCTTCATCGCATTGTAAAGTATGGCGAGATTGTGCAAGCTTTGAACATAGTGCGGATGGTTTTTCCCTAGGAGTCGCTCTCTCAGCTCAAGGCCCTGCAACATCAAAGTCTCCGATTTTGAGTACTCCCTCATGTCTTTGTAAAGTGCAGCAAGGCCGTTGATGCTCAGGGCATAATCTGGATGGTTGACTCCCAGCAGTTTTTCGCGTAATTCGCAAGCCTGTAAATACAGGCTCTCGGCCTTTTCGTACTCCCTCATTTGATCGTAAAGATACGCGAGGTTATTCAGGCTTTGAGCGTAGTACGGATGGTTTTCCCCGAGCAGGTTCTTCCGCAGGTTGAGGGCTTGAAGGAACAAGGGCTCGGCCTTTCCGTATTCACCCATCCGCTCATACAGCGCGGCGAGATTGTTCAGACTGGAGGCATAGTCCGGATGATTCTCGCCGAAGAGCCTCCTGCGTAATTCCATCGCCTGCACGAGCAGTGGTTCGGCCTTTGCATACTCGCCGATGGACCGATACAGTGTGGCGAGGTTGCTCAGGTTGGTGGCATGGTTTGGATGGTCCTCCCCCAGCAGAATTTTGGTGAGTTGGCCGGCCCGGAGGAACAGGGGTTCGGCTTTGGCATAATCCGCCGTTTTCTGGTACAGCATGGCGAGATTATTGATGGTGGCGATATATTCAAGGCTATTCTCGCCCAAGAGATGTTCGTACAAGCTACGAGCCTGTAAGTACAGCGTTTTGGCAGGTTCGTATGCTCCCAACCGATAGTACAACGCGGCGAAGTTGTTTAGGCACAGAGCATAATCCGGGTGATTCTCCCCCAATGACTTTTTTCGAAGTTCGCAAGCTTGTTCAAAAAGGGTCTGAGCCCTCTTGTAATCTCCCGTGTTTGCTAACAAATTTGCGAGATTGCCTAAACTGGTAATATAGTCCGGGTGATTCTCTCCGAGAATTTTCTCGCGCGTCGCGAGAATCGCTTCGGCCAGTTGCAAAGCCTGCCGATACTGGCCCTGATGATACAACTGGATGAGTTGTTCGTTCTGCTGAAGGGCTTCGGCTAATTGACCGCGTTCATCAGGAGTGAGTCCAGATTGAATCTCCACCCGTTCCAGCATCTGCCGAGTTCCAATGACTTCGTAATGATCAGTTCCTTGCTTGGCGATCCGCAATTGCAGCAAGACTTGAGCGCACCTTTTTGCTTCGGTCCAATCTTCGGCCTCGAGCGCTTCGTCGTACTTCTCCTCAAGCTCCTCGGCCCGCTGAGCGTCGTCCCCTTCAAGCAACCGCTGGTACATGGGCAATTTGGCCAATTCGTCCTGGGTACGAACGTTCGCTTGTAACCGCGCGAACCCGTCGTGCGAAAGCAGCACAATCAACAGAAAGATGAATATCCGCAGCATGATTGATCTCCGGTTGGAAATAAGGATAACCGTTTTGATGGCAAATGATCGAATTGTATTCTCCTAAAATTCACCCACTCTCTTTGACATTGCGATTTGTTATGGAAGATAAACTTCGATTGTGGCTAACCGTGGACACAAATCAAGGAATTTAGCGTGCCAATACAAGCCCGAAGCGCGCGCGAGTGGACTGCATCGACCGAGATGAACGGTCCACTTGCGCGCGCTTCGGGCTTGAATGTGCGTGACTTCATAACACAGGCTTACGGTCAAAGTAGCCTCCCACAATTTTTGTTGCGGACCGTTCGCTATCGAACTGGAAACGCGATCCCCATGACCGCTCCGCTGTCCACTTGCTGCTTCAGCCAGTCCATTTGTTGTTGGTAGGGCTCCAACTGAAATTGCCGCTCGCCCCGGCTGAAGCTGCGGTTGTTTCCCAAGGTTCGCCACTGCTGGCCAGTGTCTAGTAGGGCCAGTTGCAGTCGTGTTGGGTCGGTCTGCGGCTTCCAAGGTTGCTTTGTCGAACGCTGCTGGAGCCACTCGCGGTAACTAGGCAGAGGATTGTCCGAGGCAATCATGGCCACCGCCCAGATACCAGGACCGTCGTCTAACACGTAACGCACGTCTGGCCGAATGCTGGGATAACGAGGTTCGTCGGTAAGCGGGGGTATGGCGGTGTCGTCTTGTGGAAACAAGAGGTAGTCTTGGCCATCGCTGCGGTAGAGAATAATGAACGAGTACGCCGGGCGAGATAGCTTTGCCGTCACCTCGATGGCGTCGTTGGTGGTCGGGAGCACATGATCGCGGGCTCCCAACGGTGGCAACGCTTCCTTTAGCCGGTCCCCTTCGATCTTCCAAGGGATGACTTGCAACGATTCGATGGCTAAAGGTGCCAGTGGCGATGGCTCACCAATGTTTTCGGATGGCTGCTGGGACGTGGTCTCGGCAGATGGCACACGCGGCTTGAAAAATACGAAGAAAACGGCCAACCCAGCGAGCAGCGCGAGCGCAGCGGCCAGGCCGATCAGTGGCATACGACTTGATGGGTGTGGCTGAGGTCGAGTCATAGCGACGGTTGGCTGCAACATCTCCGTTACCTCCAACGCCGATGACGGGCGCGCCGCGCGATCCTTGCTCAATAGTCGTGTGATCAGGTCAGCTAGTTCGGTGGGCACGCCAGGATTGACTTGGCGCACCGGCAACGGCTGCGATTGCCGGACGGCGTCTAACACTTCGGTGAGGTTTCTCCCGGCAAACGCTCGATGCCCCGTGGCACACTCATACAGAACTGCACCGGCACTGAACAAGTCCGATCGGAAATCAACGTTGCCAATGTCCACCTGTTCCGGTGACATGTAGGCCGGAGTCCCGGCACTACTGCTGCCTCGCAAGTTGACTACTTTGTCAGCCAGACCGAGGTCGAGAACTCGTACCCGGCCAGTGGTCATATCCAACCATAGATTGGCCGGTTTGATGTCGCGATGGATCAGCCCCTTGGCGTGCAAGGCGGACAGTCCGAGGCACAGTTCCCGACCGATGCGGCGAACCTCTTCCGGCGATAGGCTTCCATCACGTTTTAGCCGCTGAGCGAGAGTTTCGCCGACGAGCAACGGCATGACGAGAAACATGCTCGAATCGACCTGACCGACTTGGAAGATGGGGACCACGTGATCATGCTGAATGGCGGCCATCGACCGGGCCTCCGACAAAAATTGTTCGCGCATCTCCGGTCGAGAGCCCGTGTGTGGCAACAGGAACTTGATGGCTACTTGACGCCTTAAAACGGGGTCCTCGGCCTCGAAAACCTGGCCAAACCCACCCTTTCCAATCTGGCGTATCAGACGGAATCCGGCGATTTCTTGGCCGACGCTGAAACGTTCGCCTTCGGGCAAATCGGTCGGCTCAGCAGACGTATGAAATGTGTTAGTTTCTCCGGGCGATCGCGCGCTCGATGCGTCGGACGTCACAGTCGGCCCGTCAGTGCGCTCGAACGTGCCCGTTTCGCTGCAATCGGGAAGTGAAATGGTAGCGACGGCGTTCGTCCCATATAACCGGATTAAAGCCGACTGAACGGCCGGAACCAACTCTGGGCAGTCGGCACACAGTTCCTCCGGGGATACCGGTGTCCCAGTCTCGCGGGCGGCTTCCCAACCGGCGATCAAATCGAGCAATTTGGAATCGTTGGCCATTAAACTTTCCTCGCGAAATGTGAGATCGAGGAACTATCGAACCCTAGCGGTCAGGGACCTTTGACTTCTACCATACGTGATCATGCGGCTAACGGTCAACTCACTACTCTTAATAATTGAAGAATGGAGAATGCACGAAGGATGCTGGGAGTTATCAAGCCGTTTCAATGGAATGGAAGCATGGCAAATGCCCAATCGCTCAATAGATAACAAGGGCGCTGGGAGTTCTGACGCCGTTTCAACGGTCTCATCCATCCGTGAGCGAGGGGATGGATGACTCGCCTCGCTGATACTTCGGGTTGCGGTTTAATCAGCCCACCCTACCAGCCCATAGCGTCCAAGTCCGTGATCGTCCATACTGAGCCCTTTTCCAGCGGTGAGCGCGAGCAGTGAGCGCCAAAATGGGGACACCCACAAAATGGGGACACCCCTATTTTGATCCAAACCCCAGATTTCACTCGGCATGCGGTGCCAACTCTCGGTCGACCCGTCTCCCGGCCCCCAACCACTGGTCGACACCAGCATCTCACTTCCGCCAGCACAAGATTGCCAAACAGGCCCATTCGCAAATTTTCTCTGGCCAAATCCTGGTTTGGGTTGTTGGGTGTCCCTCTCATCGACATAGCTGTCGGCGAACATTACCTCTTCATCCCATCCTTCGGCCGACCAACGAATCTTGGCCAGCACCACCAAGGTCGGGAGCCGCAACTCTTGATTGTTCGGCCCCCCCATGCGCACGATAGCGTGCCAATCCTTGGCCGTTCCGTCCGTGCCCGCCGGGTAACGGCAATTGGCTTCGAGGAATTGTGTCCCCAAGCGGTCGAATATGGACTCGACCAGGATGCGCCCGTTGGCCCAAGTGGATTCTTGACAGCGGGCTTGGCAGTGCCTATCATGGCCATCGTGTGACGTGACGGAAGAGTCGCCGGTACGCTTCACGCTTCACACTTCACGCTTCACACTTCACGCTTCACACTTCACGCTTCACACTTCACGCTTCACACTTCACGCTTCACACTTTTGGAGGTGCGTTATGATTCGGATGATTTCTACTGTTGTCCTGATAAGCCTGTGGGTGTTGGGAGCAAGTGATGCCGTAGGCCAAGGACCACCGTGGGGGCCACCTGAGTGCCGCGTTCTCAGTATTGCGAACTCTGGGTGGTTTCAACCGGTCGATGTCGAGGTACATTCGACGTTAACCGACCCAGACGCCGAGGGTTTAGTTCGTCAGGCTGGGGGTCAAAACCCGCTGGATGGTCCGAAACAAGTTCCGCAAGGAACATTTCCTGGAGAGACCCATACGTTTCACTTGGGACCACCAATGGGTGGCTGGGTGACCGACGTCATCTACATGTTTGAATTCTACGTCGTGAAAAATGGAAACTGGTATCGCACGATTGTCGCCTTTATTTTTGTCGGCAATGGACAGATCGAGATTTGGGATGTCTATGAAAACTCTGGGGTTCTGGACTAGGTTTCAGTTTTGAGGAGTATGACCATGTTACGACAAACGATACGATTGGGCACCTTGGTGTTTGCATGTTGTGTGCATGCGTTTGCGGTGGAGGCACAGAATGACGGGCCCCGACCGAGGATCGAGGAATGGCCCCAGTTCGGGTATGGACACACCACGGGATTTTTCCGGCGAGGTTCTGCGAAAGTGGACTTGGAGGGCCTGGTTTTGCATTATGTCGCTAATTTCAAATGGTATCCCGACTATCTTGGGCTCGATGTTCGTTACGAACAGGCTTTGGCCATTGCGGATCAACAAAAAGCACAACAAGCGGTATTGGCGAGCGCGTGGATCAAATTAAACGAAGCGGAACAGCGAGGCGATCAAGATGCGATCAAGAATGCCCTGCGACATAAGTCTAACGTGCTTGGAATGGTGACCGAAACCGCCGACGACATGTTCAAAGAGACGATGGTCCACACATTCGACGAACGCCAGCTAGAGACGATCAAGTCGATGTGCATCAACGTGGCGATGAACCATCTGGGGTTCCGCGATCTACTCAATCGAAATCCTCAACTGATCGCGGAGTTTGGATTGACGCCGTCGGAACTGGCAGATATCCGCCAGGCGATGGCCGAGGCGGAAATGGAGCTGCAACGCGAAGTGATGGAATTGCGTCGCCAGGCGTGGGACAAAGTGATGAAAAAGCTTCCTCCTCCATTGGTGGAGAAACTGGAGGACGAACTGGGATTTGGCGGATTGAAGAAGCCCAAGTAACGGAATCCGATCGAGAGTTGAAATAGGGCGTTTGGCGCGGTTCCCGTAAAAAAGGGGACACCCAGGCTCTGTAGAAAAGTATACTGCACCAAAGGATCATGATGTTGTGCGTGAGAAACATGAGTCGCAGTTCTCGTGTTTGTGACCAGCAGGTTTTTCCTAGGATATGATTGCCTTGACGACGTTTGATCATCGAGACCGCAGTTTCAACTTGGGCTCGTTGCCTGTAGGTATGCTGATCGAATCGAGTCTGC
>JACTND010000097.1 GCA_014584305.1 Planctomycetota bacterium
GCCTCACGACGGATCCCCAAACGGACACACCGCAGCGATTGGCCGAGTATGCGCGGCGCCGCCGGGCCGACCCCGTTCGCTGGTACTTTTGCACCGGCGATCCGTTGCTCATCCGCCGCATCGGCGAAGAGTTTTTCCGCGCGCCGATCAGCGGCGACCATCATTCCAGCCGCTTGTTCGTCGTCGACCGGTGGGGTCGTGTTCGCGGCGATTTCGATTGGCAGGACGGAATGGAGGAAGCCCGCATGATGCGTTTAATCAATGACTTATTGGCCGAGACGGAACCGCGGACCCTCGTGCCAGCGCCGCGCGTCGCACCAACCGCTGACGGTGAAGACAGTTTTTGACCATTCGCGAAGACAATGCGAGTGTTCTGCAATACGGCGGTGGAACTGAGCAACGCGGTGGTGAGTGACATGGTTGCGAAGCGATCTGGCAGATGCGGACTCGTGATTCGGTATCGTGAGGCCGTTCAATTGCCCTTTTCGGTAAGTGAGAAATCGTTATGCCTTATTTAATTGCCCAGTCGATATTGCCGCATGTTAACGTTTCCTTGAACGCCACCGCAGCCTTGCTGTTATTGGTCGGCTATGTCTTGATTCGCAAACGGCGCGAAGCGGCGCATCGCTGGGTAATGCTCAGTTGTTTTGGCGTATCGGTTGTGTTTTTGTGCTCCTACCTATTGCACAAGTACGGGTATGGGGACACGAAGTTTCCAGCCGATCGATATCCGACAGCGGCCTCTGTTTACTATCCGCTGCTTATCTCGCACGTGATATTCGCCATGGTGATACCGGTGCTGGCGCTGACGACCATTATCTTTGGCCTGCGCGGTCGTCGTGCGCTCCATCGCCGCTGGGCAAAAATCACCTTTCCGCTCTGGCTTTACGTCTCGATCACCGGCATCCTCGTTTACCTCTTCCTCTATCACTGGTACCCCTAAACAAAAAGGACAGGCATTATTATGACCTCACTATTTCCCGAGTATTTGGCCAAATTGCCGATATTCGACACCTGAATGCCCCCCGTCGGCGATTCAGGTTTCTACGGGACGGACCATCATCCATTCCAATACCACGACTGGCATGACTGACATTTTGTCACCATTAAATAATGCCTGTCCTTTTAAAAATGCCTGTCCTTATTGGTGATTGTGCTGGACGTGGGGGGAGTCGGCGTTAGACTGGCGAGAGATGAGACGAATGATCTTAATTTTGACGTTGGCGGCGGGCCTGATGGGAAGGGCCGTTCCAGCGTGGGGTTGCCCCAATTGTGGCCGTGGATTAGAAGAGCACGGGTTGGCATTGGGTTATTCGTTGAGCATTCTCGCGATGGCAAGTTTACCGTTGCTCTTAGTTGTGGCCTGGGTCGCAGCAGTGATCTGGATTGCGCGAACCGGCGCCGGTTGACAATATCAATCAGTCGAAGTTTTTTCGAGCAGTCTTTCGACGGCTTCTTTGGCGGCATCGACGAAGGGGGTCAATACCCAATCGGCGCCGGCGCGTCGGAATTGCGGCGCCTCATCGGCATGATGGGCTGTTAGCACAATTTTCCCGGTGAAGTTTGCCGCTCGGAGGAGCCGCAACAAGATTACATTGGTTTGGGGGTTAGGGGAGGTGCAAACGACCCATTTGGCGGCCTGCAATGGAAGCTGCGCGGCGTATTCGGGATCTTCGGCATCGCCATATTGGACGCAATACTCCATCTTTTTGGCTTTGGCGACGGCGCGCGGATCAAAGTCGACTCCCAGCGCGCGTACCTCCGCCTGTCGGAGGTAATGCAAGATTTGGAAGCCGTATCGGCCCAAGCCAAAAACGATGCACTCAGGTTGTGGGACGGTTTCTGAATCATGTTGGGCCTCACGGGGGGCGGTGCCACGCTCGAATATTTTCAACCACGGCGCCAAGCGGTCATAGAGTGGACTGGAATACAGGATGAGATACGTGGACAATCCAATGGTGATCAAACCTACGAGCGTGATGAGTCCCATGGCATCGTCGCCAATGTGGCCGAGACTCACGCCCAAAGCGCCCAGGATAAGGGAAAACTCACTGATCTGCGCGACGGCCAATCCCGCCAAAAATCCTGTTCGTCGCCGATATCCCATGTAGCCCATAATGGCCATCACGATGAGCGGGTTTCCTATCAGGACGAACAAGGATAGTGCGATGGCGATCCAAGCATTTCCGCTGATCGCGTGCAGGTTCAACCCGGCACCCAAGTTGATAAAGAAAAAGAGGAGGAGAAAGTCGCGAACGCTGGTTAGTCGTCCGCCGATCGAATCCCGCACGGGAGTGGACGCCAAGGACACGCCCGCCAAGAACGCACCCACTTCTTTGCTTAACCCCATCCACAAGGAATGGCGAATAGAGTCAGCAGTTCCTGCGACCGCGCGAGAGCCATGACCAATCGGGGCATGACGAACCAAGCGAGCGCGATGACAGTTGACAGAAACGTCAACCCTTTAAAGACACCCATCAGAACGCTGCCCAAGGTCGGACCAGATTCTGTGCTACCGCCTAGTCCCGATAAGCCGATCATCACCAATACGACGACCAGGTCTTGTACAATCAAAAACCCTACGGCAATCCGGCCATGCAAGGAGTCGATTTCTCGTTTGTCCGAAAGTAGCTTGACGATGATGATGGTGCTAGAAAACGTCAGGGCGACAGCGATATACAGAGACGCCAGCCAATCAAAACCCATGGCCCAACACAACACAAATCCTATCGCCGAGGTGAAAAACACCTGGCCCAATCCTGTGGCCGCTGCCACCGGCCCCAGGTTGCGAATGATCTCCAAGTCCAAGCGCAATCCCACCAAAAACAAGAGGATCGCAATTCCAGCCTGAGCCAGTAGCTCCAGATGCTCCAACCGCGAAGCCAGGTTCCATCCGGCCGGGCCGACAATGATCCCAACGACAATAAAGGCGACGATTAATGGCTGGCGCAGCGCCACACCAAGAGCGCCTAGAGCGACGGCGATCACCAAAATCAATGAGAAATCAAAAAACAGCTGATCCACGCGGCTTCCAAACTCGGTCGTCCTTCCGTTCCGGCACCATGACCAGGCATATCATAACAATCCAATGCGGAGTGGAATTCGTTTCCGCATCGGTTTGGCAGGATCTGCCAAAGCCAGTAATCCAGGTTCATCCTATACCGGATTACCGATGGTCCCAATCTTCCGGCCAACCGTAGAGGGGCAAGTATCGGTAATAGACTTCCAATGTCATGATGGCCATGCAGGTCGTGTAGAGTCGTCCACCCTGTTGGCCGTGCGGATCGACAAAGTGCCAACTGCCCCGTTGGTGACCATTCTTGTCTTGCGTCTGCACCAAGTAATCGCGCATCCGGGGATTCCACCGTTCCCATTCATCATTCCGCAAATGATGCAAGGCCAGGGTCGTGTAGTAGTTAAAGTACATATCGCTGGGCGATGGTCCTCGACCGGCAATAAAGCTGGCTCCCAGTTCCAATTCGCCGCGTCCGCGATCCCATCCCAAGTACATCCGCAGGAGGATGCCGATCGCCGAAGTTGTCAGCCCATCGCCAGGATGAGTATATCCATAGCGACTGCCACTCGATGTCGCCACGGAATCGAGGAACTCCCCGGCTTTGGTCCAAACGGGAGTGGGGATATCAATTCCGGCCAAGTGACCGCTTTTCAATGCCATGATCTGCCACCCCGTCACCGTCGTGTCGCCCGGTTGCCGAGGTTCATACCGCCAGCCACCTTGACGATGTTGCGCGGCGACAATGTAACGGACGCAATCGACGGCCGTAGGGCGAAGTTCTTCGTCACCGGTCAACGCCAAGGCTTCGCACAATGCCATCGTCGCTATCCCGTGCGCGTACATCTTGGTCATTCCCGGGCTGGACGCGCCCAGCGTCGAACCACTCGGCGTCTTCAGCGCCGCGTTTCTCAGGAATTTTAGTCCGCGGTCAACGACTTGTTGGTACTTGCCATCGCGGTGCGTGTAGCCCGCGCCCAAATACGACAATAATGCCAAACCCGTCGCTGCGGCGCGCGATTCCATTGTTCCCGGATCCTGGCATTTTCCATTGCAACGGTCGTTGTGAAAGTGGAACGACCAGCCGCCATCGCTCCATTGGTGCTCGGCCAACCAGGCCAAGCCCAATTCGACGGCGGACTCACTGGCGTCGGAACCGCCACGTTCGGCGGCCAGTCGTGCCCGGGCGTCGCCTTGCCGACCGGAAAATCCTCCACCAACCGGCGCCAAACCTTTTACCGCATTCGGCGCTGGGAAATCAATGGACGGAGCCAAGTCAATCTCGAAGGGATGCACGGCCGCCAACTCCATTTCGTTGGCCAATTGCTGTTGCCACTGTTCCAGGTCTTCGGCAGTGTCATCCTGCGGCGATTGGCGAAGGTCGGGCAATTGTACTTGCAGAGAGCGATCCAAACTCTCTCCATCGTCCAGCATCGTCGGCGCATCGACGGTGGCCACCAGGCCCAGCACTCCGCGGTCGTCGCCGCGCATCAACCATAATGCGAGCAATATGATCAACAGCGTATGAAAGAGAAAACTGACGAGCGTGCTGGACCAGGTATCGCGATCGGCCACGAATTGCCGCCAAAAGGGAAGGGCTTCTTGGCCGTTTTCATTTTCTATCACCAACAGCGAAGAGTCGGTGCTCGCTCGTGGATCGGCCGATCGCGGCGACCGCAATGGCGGCGCCGGCCTTGGCAACGGCGCCGCTGGCAGCTTGTCATTGGGTGGCATCGACAGCGACATATATCCCAATATAGCTTTGGGAGAACCGGCGGCAAAGCAAAATCCAGCCCTATTCGAACTGCAATCGTCCCCAACGTCCCGCGGATTCTCTCGGCATTAACGCACATCGTTGCGCGTCCCAAGTGCGCCTGCCTCCATCGGGAAAGTCCCAGACATTGTGATCATCGAGCACGCGGCGACAACAACCTATACCCCATTGGTCATCGACAGTTGGTACTCCCGCGCCAAACTGCGTCCAAGGTATCGCTACCTCAATCGTCCAGCTTGACTCGTCGCTGGCCGCGGCGACAAACCACTGTGGGTCCCAGGTTTTGTACTCGCCGCATTGATCGCGTGTCCAGCCGCGCGCGTCCACAATGAGTGTCAACGGCCAGGTGCCGTCTCGATCGAGGTCGAAGCTGAGTTCAATTCGGTCCTGGCGGAGTAAGTCGGCGTCGCGAGGGCGAGGCTCAGTCGTCGCCCGATTGGCCTGCGCGGCGATTTTGTGACAGCGTGCGGCGATGAAAAGAAATTCGTCGTCGTAGGCCCACAATAACAAATCGGTCCGCGGCGCCGCACCAGGAACTGGAGACGCGTTGCGCAGGAACTGTGCGCCGCCTCCAGACAATAAATGGCTCCATAGTTCGTCGTCCAGGCAACCATCCAGCAAGGGGCGTGTATTCGCGCGCCGCGCCGTAATCATGGGCAGCGCCGCAGATTTGCCTGCCTGCAAGTCCAATTCGCATTGGGCCGTCAACGCCGATTGGCGCGCTGCCCGTCGCGCCGGCGAAACTTCGTTCTCTGTCAACGCAGTCCGATTGGCCGCAATCGACTGATACAGCGGCCGTGCAACTGACCAGCCTTTTGTCAGGCGCGTGACATGCGCGTCACAGAGTCGGATGTCGTCGGCCGCAGCCAAATCCGGAAAGTGCGTGCGCAAACGATTGAGTTGCCAGGCCGTCTGTTGGGCTACGCGCTGGTTTATCAGTCGTGAATCCCAATCTGTGGGCGAAAGGGGCGATGATTGATCGGCCGCCACGGCACCGGAGTCCTCACGCCGCGCATCCGATTGCCAAGCGACCTGAATGACTTCGGCCGACGACCGGTTGAGATCTTGTGCCGCCGGGATTTGGCGATCGGCGGCAGGATCGCTTGCCGCCAAAGGCGGCAATGCGCCTGGCAACAGACGCGGAATGGCTGGCTCTCGGGCAACGTGCGTTTCTGAACTGGCGGCCAATTGAACCAACCATCGATGCGCGGCCGGTGCAAGTGGGTGATCGGGGTAGCGATCCGTCAGCGCATTGAAGGCAGCTGCGGCCAATTCCAACCTGCCCGTTTCCAAGCAGTCTTGGGCTAATTCCGCTAGCCAGATCCCCGCGCAATGGTAATCGGTGGCGGAAGTCCAATTCAGAATTTGAGCCGTCCACAAAACGATGTCCGGTGTTTCCCGTTGCGTCCAGGACAGCAATTGTTTCTTGTATTGATCCTTGTTCTGAACTTGTTTTAGCATGTTCAAGTTCCCGCGTTGGATTTGTTCTCGTTCCCTGCGCGGCAATTTCCTACCCGACTCCGCCAGCCCTCCCAGCAAATGACTTTGGTCGAAACCGACGGCGGTTAATCGTTGGACGTAATAATGGAGCGGTTCGCGCGACCAAAGGGGTAGGCCAGCCAGAGCGCGACTGAGCGCGGCATGATCCCCCACGGTCTCGCCGACACGCGGCATCGTCTGATCGCCGTACAGAACCCACGGGTTCACTGCATTCGAGTCGCGGACTGCCAAACGATCGACTTGCCAAGCGACATCGGAAGCCAGTTGGAGCAAGGGGTCGATCGGTTCACGCTGAGCAGCGCAGCGAATAGCTTCCTCCAGGATTGTTTTGGTGTCGAGCCAGGTGTCCTGTTTCGAACAGATCAACCTCTGGTTGCATACGACGACACGGGGGCGCAATCGTCGAATTGTTCGAGCCAGATGTTCGACCAGTTCACGTTGCCATCTCGCATCCGAGTTATCGGTTGGTGGCGAAAGCTGTCGCGTCCAGACAGCGGTTGCTCCCAGGCGACTGGCAGCCTGTCGCAACTTAGCCGGATCGACGGCATGCGACGACCAATGGAGACAAAGACATGCGGATAAAAATCCATCTTCAGTCGCCAGTCGCGTCAGGGCTTCATAAGCCAAGTCACCAGAATCAAAGGCCACCGTCAGAACAGTAATATCCGATCCGCCGCCGCGAATCAGCTCCCAGGCGTTGCCACCGTCGGAAGTGCGCGCAATTTGTCCTTTCTGTCCGACAACCCATCCGTGTCGTGCGTCCATAAAGTGAATATGGTTGAGCGCCAAGGATGTTCCTGGCAGGTGTTGGTGGAGGGCACCGGTTGCGGGATCGTATCGCCAAATCACATCGCCCGGATCGCCGACTAACCACAGATGTTCATTGGCGAAGGTTAGCGAGGAGAAGTGTACTCCTGACATCCGCGCTTGATGCTCGCGCCAACCTTGGGGTATCTCCCAAGTCAAACCGCCGTCGGTCGTGTGCGCTATTAAACCGCGTTGGCCCGCGGCCCATCCGCGCAGACCATCCACCATCGCGACACACTGAAACGGCGCGTCGCTGGGGTCTCGGTAAACCACGGCTTCAGAACGTCCGACGATCCGTGAGACAAGTTCACCGTTACTGGAGACGCCGATCCAACCACGATCGGTAGTTGCCGCAGCGCGCAAATCGATCCAGTCGCGGGTATCGTCGCTGGTCCATTGGCGACCCCCATCGCCGGTTACGTAAAACCCAGTCTTGTACAACGGATTGCTGCGACCGGCGGCAACGCCCCCCAAGTTGCAATCCAATGCGATTTGAAAAACCTGGGGTAAACGCGCCAGCCCCAACGTTTGCCAGGAATTTCCCCCGTCGCGGGTTTCCAGAATGACACCGCGCGATAGATCTGTGTACGGATAGGCGAAGCCACCGGCGACCCAGCCGTTGCGCGCGTCGATGAAATGGACAGTTTCCCAACGAGTCGTGGCAAAGGCGAGTGGTACTGAATGTGCGGAATCGGTCCAGGTTAGGCCGCCATCGGTTGTTGACCATATCGCACCATGTTCGCCAACGGCCCAACCGAGTTTGGAATCGATGAATTGAACGCACGTCAACTCTGCGTCTGGTCTCCAAGCAGCGCGCGCCATGTCCTGCAGCGAGATGTCTTGACCAGGTACGGCGATACTAACAGCCAAGAAGCACGATGCCAGGCAAAGCGCTCGAATCGCGGGAATGACGTCTCTCCAAGTGGGCATCGTCGTCGTTTGAATTCCTGAAATTTCGGGGAAAATGCGTCAAAAACCAAAATACGGTGGAGGCGCTGCACCACGTCGTATGCGCGGGTGATATTGGTTGGCTTTAGGTTCGGGGAGCGGGGTTTCGAAACCGCGCGGCCGCCCACTAACAATGGGTGGCCCTAAATCGTTGTTGGGGTAGGGATCGTGCAGTACCGCCTGGGCGCGTTGCTGGTCGAACGTCCCTGGCGGCCCAAAATTCGGCGTCATATGACACCCCCCCAATAAAAGGACAGGCATTATTAGGAATGGCAGAAAATGCGGCAAAAACTGGGCGAAACGGAGTCCGACCCATGGAATTGACCTGCCCGTCGTTGGTTCACCGCCCCGCATTCAATATTCCTGCCAGAGGATTGCTGGTATTTTCCGGGGCCGGACCGTAACGAATCCCGGCAAAAAGGGCAATGCCAATGGACGGACGCCCAAGGGGGCCATATCATGTCGCCGCCAACGTGGTGCGCTGACGACTGCACCGCGGGAATGCGACAGACTTAAGGCAGCAGGTTTCTGGTGGGAGTGGCAACGTGGCGTTTGGTTGGACGTGCGCTCAGATTCTGGTTTTTGCTTGTTTTGGAATGGGTTGGGCGGTTGCGGTGCAGGAACAGGATCCCAAGGAAACTGGGCCGGCCGATGACATCGTATTCTCCGAGTGTTTTTCGGAGACCCTCGACAGCGACTGGACTTGGCTGCGCGAACAGGCCGCGCGGTGGTGTATTCGCAACGGCGCGTTGGAAATACGCGTCATGCCCGGCTTGGCGGACACCGTGGAAAATGCTCTCGTTCGCCAGTTCCCGAATAATGACGAGCGGCAAAGCTATGCTGTGGAAGTCACCGTGACGAATCTTGCGCAACCGCGTCAACAATACGAACAAGCTGGCTTGACGTGGTATGTTGACGGCCGTCCAGCCTTCAAACTCGTCAAGGAACTTGTGGATGGCGAGGTTGTCATCATTCCAGGGCGGCGGCCAGTGGACGGCGAGACGGTGCAATTGCGGTTAGAGATCCAAGGAAGTCATTTTCGTGCCCAGTTTCGCACTTCGTTGGATTTGCCGTTTGAGACTGCAGCCGAGGGGGCTTTTCCGCGAGGCGAGCGCGAACAGATCAGCATCCAATGTTACCATGGGCCGCCGGAAGCCGAACACTGGATCCGGTTCGACGATTTTCGCATCGTGAAGATCGAATCTAACGGGCGACAAACACCGTCGGATCATCGATAACGAACTCGGTGGACCAGGTCCGTCCGTCATCGCCGTTGCACACGTTGAAGAAGAACGAACGAAATCGGACCGCGCGGTAGCCAAAAGGAAAACTCGACGCGACATGATCGGCACCGGTCAGATCGGCCACGCCAGGTTTGGCGAAGTAATGAACTTGTCCATCGGGCGAGACACTCAAGCCCAACGTCCACCATCCGAATTGTGTCACTTCGGGGCCATCCAAACGACGGCTGTCCGCGCTGGCTTTCATCCAGAAATAAACGCGATCCGAAATAGGCTCGCGCTGACCGGGCCGAGTCTGAATCTCGCGGTCCAAGAAGAATCCCGGCCAATAGACACCGTCATCATTACCGGTTGAGATTTGCCGAAAGCGGCTGCGGACGGAAGCGACGTTTTGCTCCAGAGCAATCCGAAAGGCGAAATGGCATCCACTGCGATTCTCCCATTCATCCAGCGGTGGCAACCAGACACGTGCAACGACACTGGGAGATTGAGAAACTGGTATCTTGCCAATGCGTTCCATGACGTTGCCGATCAAGTCGTCTTGTTGTTGTTGGTAGCTGGGATTTTGCCCGCCCGTTTTCAGCGAGCGGATGGCCAACGCGCCACTACTCCCCGGGAGTCCACCAAGCGGCGTTTCGACTCGGCGGATCGAATCGGGTTGGCCGCGTTTGGATCCTTCATACCATCGACCATTGGCCGATCGGCCGAGCGGGTGATTATTCGACAATGTCGTTTCGAGATTATTGAATACCTTGGGCAATTGATAGTCGTAAGCCCAATTTGCGTCTTCGAAGTCGTCGCCAACTTCAGCCACGACTTTCCCGGTGCCGGGAATGACGACTTGTGCCGAGGCAATTGCACCGACTGCGGTAACGAGCCAGACTGATAACCAAGCGGGGGCGAATTCTTTCGCTAATCGGAAAACTCGAAACATGGCAGCATCCTTGTTGGTGCAAGCAGGCCTGTTATCGTGTTCATGGAGACACGTTATGACGCCTGAATTCGTTGTACTAACCTCATCGGCAATTGATGACGTAGATTGTGAAATTGCCGGTTTAGCCCGGACATTTCCACAGGATTGTCCGCGATCTTGGATTGGTGGGCGGCATTTGGCCGGTTAAAATCGGGTGCCTACGGTGAAGGCGCGGTCCGTCCCGATACCCGCACATATTGCTGACCATTTGGCGAAAGTGGTCGGGTATATTGTGACTGAGCGTGTGCCGAATTCGCCGCGGAAGGCGAATGATCAAATTGTCTGCCGACCGCGTGACCGATAGCGCGAGGAAGCGGCACGGAACGCGGATGGGATTCCGCAGGTCTCCGTTTAGGAACACAAGCGCGTGAGAACATGACGAACGATTCGCAAACAACGAAGCCGGCTAATCTCATAGTGCGGATGCTCAACATCGTGGAGTGGTTGGGCAACAAACTCCCCGACCCGGCCATGTTGTTTATTTTAGGAATATTGGCTGTTTGGGTACTGTCGTTCGTCCTGTCCTATCAAACCTACGAAACCAAGATTCAAGGATTGGACGAACCGGTCGTCGTGGAAGTCGTGAATTTGTTGTCCCTGGAGAGTTTTGCCAAGCAATTGTCGGGAATGGTCTCGACGTTCGTCAATTTTCCTCCGTTGGGGATTGTATTGGTTGCCTTGTTAGGAGTCGGCGTGGCCGAGCATTCGGGGTTTATATCGGCCATTCTCAAGTCGATGTTGTTGATCACGCCCAGGATGTTGTTGACACCGATGTTGATCTTGGTGGCGATTGTCAGCCACACGGCTGCTGACGCCGGATATGTGTTGGTGATACCGGTGGGCGGCATCATGTTTTACGCGGCGGGGCGCCATCCACTGGCCGGGATTGCGGCCGCGTTTGCGGGCGTTTCGGGCGGTTTCAGTGCGAATTTCGTTGTGTCGGGGATCGATCCTCTGTTGGCTGGGTTGACTCAGTCCGGGGTCAGCGTTTTGGATCCCTCGCGCGAAGTCCATTCGTTATGCAATTACTTCTTTACGGCCGCTTCGTCGGTGTTGATTATTGGCGTCGGCTGGTTTGTCACGGATCGGGTCATCGAACCGAAATTGACATCCACTCGTGTGGACGGCGACCCCAAAGAAATGCCGACCATGCCGGAATTGTCGGTGCGAGATCAGGTGGCCATGTATTGCGGGCTGGCCGTGATGTTGGCCGGTTTAGTCTTATTGGTTCTGTGGGCGTTGCCGGAGAAATCGGCATTGCGCGGACCCAGCGGCACGTTGACAGAAGTCAAATCCAAGGACAGCCCTGGCGCGCCGCTGATGAATGGGATCGTGCCGCTGATTTTCTTGTTGTTTTTCGTCCCCGGTGTCGTGCATGGGTTCATTGCCGGAACGTTTAAAAGTCACCGCGACGTGATCAAAGGGATGACCAAGTCGATGGAGACGATGGCCTACTATTTGGTTCTCGTGTTCTTTACCGCTTTGTTTGTGGACGCTTTTCGCGAATCGATGATTGGCAAGTTATTCGCGGTCAAGGGGGCCGCGGCGCTACAGGGGATGCCGACGCCGGTCGTGATCGCGGGGACGGTTGTGTTGACGGCTTTTGTCAATCTGTTTATCGGATCGGCCAGTTCGAAGTGGGGGATGTTGGCCCCGATCTTTGTGCCGATGCTGATGTTCTTGCATATTTCGCCAGAGTTCACACAGGCCGCTTACCGCGTGGGGGATTCGACGACCAACATTATTACGCCGATGATGCCCTATTTCCCATTAGTGGTCGTATATTGCCAGCGGTATGTGAAATCGACGGGCATCGGGACGGTCGTCGCCATGATGTTGCCGTTCTCACTGTCGTTTTTGGTCCTGTGGACATTGTTCTTGTTGGCGTTTTGGGCCTTGGGTATTCCATTGGGCGTACAGGCGCCATACACCTATCCCTAACAGCGATAGATTTTTTGCGGAACGCGGCCTGCGCTCGGTGGTGGAGCGTTTCGAGCCATGCGTTTCCAGGCAGAGAGCTGGGAATGAGGTCGAAGGCCCTCTTTGTCGGATGTGCGGGGGGCCGATAGCCTGTGGTACATCGTTGCGAGTTCTTCTTTCAGAGTCTGAAGCGAACCGCGACATTCCGGCTTGCCCCTGTGGTGTATCTATGTACACTACCACAATGTGGGTGCCGGGTTGACGGCCAAAGTTCCCTGTTGACCGATTGTGCCGCGGTAATGGCTACACAAGAGGACAACCGCCATGTCGCGCTGGACTAACGGCAATGAATGCGAGACGCGAGACGATTGAGGATCTGCGCAAACGGATTCGGCGGGTAGAAACGGTGTCGCTCCAACATCGCGACGCAGCGCTGGTCGTCTCCACTGGCTGCGAGGCGGTGGATGCCATGTTGCCCGACGGCGGCTACCGGCGCGGCGCACTGGTCGAGTGGCTCAGCGCTGCCCCCGGGTGCGGCGCTGAAGTTTTAGCCTGGTTGACGGCGATCCGCGCATCATCTTGCGGAGGCGCGATAGTGGTCGTC
>JACTND010000312.1 GCA_014584305.1 Planctomycetota bacterium
CGTCGCCAGTTTGATTTGTATCGTCATCTATATCTGGGTGCGGTTCCAAAGCTTGGCCTACAGCCTGGCCGCGGTGCTGGCCCTGATCCACGACGTGTTGGTCGTCTTGGGGGCGATTGCGATCAGCCATTATCTGGCAGGCGCGCTAGGCTTCCTGCTCATCGTGAACTTCAAGATCAGCCTCACGGTCATGGCCGCGATTCTGACGGTTATCGGATACTCACTGAACGATACGATCGTGGTCTTCGATCGGGTCCGCGAAACGCGCGGTAAACGCTTGGAGCTGACCAGCGACATGATTAACTCCAGTTTGTCGCAAACACTGAGCCGAACGCTGCTCACCTCATTCACGACGTTCGTCGTCGTGTTCATCCTCTATATTTGGGGTGGCGATACGATCCACGGGTTTGCGTTTGCCCTGGTGGTTGGCATCGTCGTCGGAACGTATAGCTCAATCTTTGTTGCTTCGCCGTTTTTGCTGTGGTTGATGAACCGCTTTCAATTGCACGAGCCCGTGGAGGGGCAACCGGCGTAGCGCTCGGGCGGCACGATTCATGACAGGACGGGCGCGTTTTCCTGTATCGAGATAATTCGGCAAGTAAAGTGGAGGGGTTGTGGACGTTCAATCAGCGAGCCAGTTGGCACAGCAAAAATGCAAACCGTGCGAAGGCGGAGTCGATCCTTGTCCTCTGCCCGTCGCGCAGCAACAACTCAATAAGTTGCCAGGGTGGCGTCTGACGCACGATGGCCAGCGAATCCGCAAGGACTGGCGGGTGAAGCACTTTATGGCAGGATTGGAGTTTTTTCGCCAGGTGGCAGAGATTGCCGAGGCGGACGGACATCATCCAGATCTGCACTTGGAAGGATATCGCAACGTGTGGATCGAAATCTGGACGCACGCGATTGGCGGTTTGAGCGAGAATGATTTCATTCTGGCGGCGAAAATTGACGCCGTCGGACCGAGACAATAACGGCGATCTCCCAGTCAGAACGCGATTGTCGGTTGTGACGCCTGTAGGGCTTTCAACAATCGTTCAGATTCAACAGCTTTCCAGCGGCCACTGACCGCGCTCTCGTCGCTACAACCCGATTCAGCCGACATTGGCCGTGCCGGTCGTTAGGTTCCTGCCGGAGGAACGAGTCGTGCAACAAATTCGCGGCTTGCCATCCATGCGCCTTGCGCCGCGCATTGCTTCCCTACCGATGGTGGCGCCGAGAACCGTCGATACCAATTAGCAGCAAGGCGCGGCTCTCATGGATGAGAGCGCCTGGGATCGTTAGCGCGTGTACAACCCGTTTCGGACATTCATGCCGATCGTCGCGGTTCAACCACGTTGCAGCAGGAGGGAAAGTCTTATGATCCGTTCGATTATCAAGTCGATGGCAAAAGGCATGGTCGGCGCCTTGGCGCTCGCGGCCCTGATTACCGTCGTGGGATGTTGTCGCCATCATTGTGGTCGCCTGAGCCAGCGGACCAATGCGGCTGCCGAAGGGCGCTCCGCGGAACACATGGTCCAAGCGACGGCGTCCGGTTCACGACCGGCGGCGGTTACCGCCACGGCCTCGAAGAAGTGGACTCCGATAGTTTCGTTCCGCCGCTCGGCACAGGTCGGAAACGCACCAAGGGCAAAAACACCGAAGTTGGCCGAACCAAGCTCGAAAAACGCAAACGTCATCGAAAATGTGGATACTGCGGAACCCCCTACCCCTTCCACGGCGAGCACGGGGATTCCCGAACCGAGGGTTCACGCACATCCAATCCCCCAAAAGCTTCCGGCGCAGGCGAATGCGACGGTTGATCCGCAGGTGACACTTAATCCGGCTTTCGGCACCACTCCCGGTGCGTTGTTGGCCTCGCGCGCGAATTCAAACGCCGCGCGTCCGATCGCACGGCCTGCACCAACGAATGATGTCCAGGCAACACCGATCGCGCCTTTGGATACCGTTGAACCGGCGACGGTTATTCGTCAGATTCCAGCCGTCCACCAAACGGACTTGGCAACGGACGTAGCTTATTGCGACCGCGAGATTACACTGCGAGCGGTCGCCGTCGTCCCCTACCAGGACACGCAGTTCGCGCCCGGATTTCCCCAGACGGTTCCTCCAGCGCGCGTCGCGGGTAAAGTACTAGGACCTGGCGAGATTGCACGTTCTATCCCCATCGGCAACCTCGCTGATTCTGGGCCGAAAAACGGCAATCGATTTTCTCCTGCACCCACGAGCCAGATCGTTACCGTTCCTTTGCCGGAGGATGCCCGTTCGCTAACTCTGCACGGAGTAGCGGTTGCTCGCCAAGAGGGCGTTTCGGACAACGGTTCCATGCACGTCGCCGAACTCCCGCCGCGCTCGGAAATCGGCAATTCTACCCCCGGCGCCGCGGAAAATCGGCCCATTACATTTTCGCCGCTGCCACGCCCGACTCCGAGCCACGACGCGGCGACCAGCGACCAGAAAAAGTAGGCCAGGATCGAGTAGCTGTTTTGCAAACAAAGCTTGTGAACCGGTCGGATTGACGATGCGCGGAGTCGCGGTCAAATCACACCCAAGACGTCGGCAATCCGCGCAGAGGTGACCGGTTCAATCGGGCCCCGCTCGGTGATGATCGCGCGAATGTAACGGGCTGGAGTGACGTCGAAAGCCGGATTGTAAACGGCAACGCCGTCCGGAGCAACTAGCTGGCCGAAGGGGCGGGTAATCTCTTCCGCAGCCCGCTGTTCGATGGGAATTTGCGACCCATCGGCGATCGACAAATCGAACGTACTGCTGGGGGCCGCGATATAGAGCGGTATTGCGTGGGCCGCCGCCAACACCGCCAGACCGTACGTGCCGATCTTGTTTGCCGCATCTCCGTTGGCCGCAATGCGATCGGCGCCGGTGAGGACGGCTTGCACCTGGCCTTGCCGCATGACCAGCGCAGCCATCGAGTCGCAGATGAGCGTGGCCGGGATGCCGCGTTGGTGCAATTCCCAGGCGGTCAAGCGCGCCCCTTGCCACAGTGGGCGCGTCTCATCGACGTACACGTGCATTAAATGGCCTTGATCTTGAGCCGTAAAGATCACCGACAGCGCCGTACCGTACTCGGCCGTCGCCAATCCACCGGCGTTGCAATGTGTCAGGACCCGATCCACGTTCTCGAGGAGTGCCGCGCCGTGCATGCCGATGGCGCGGCACATCGCGCGGTCGTCCTCGTGAATCGCGCGCGCTTCGCGCCACAACCGTCGGCACAAATCGTCGCGGCGCGGAGCCTTTGTTTCCGCGTGAAGATCGTCGGCCGCACGGCGCATCCGGGCCAGGGCCCAAGCCAAATTAACGGCAGTCGGACGGCTGGCTTCCAGGTAGTCGCAGACGTTGTGGACTTCGCGTTGCAAATCCGCCGCGCCAGGAGCAGTGGGTGGTTGGCCGCGCGCGATCTCGAGCACCACGCCATACGCCGCGGCGATGCCGATAGCCGGAGCGCCGCGGACTTGCAGTCGCTGGATAGCGTTCCACACGGTCGCCGCATCACGGCACGCAAGGTACTCCAGGCGGCCGGGGAGGAGCGTCTGATCAATCAGCTCCAAGTGCCCGGTCCAATCACCCGACCAGCGGATCGTTTCGATCATGCGAAGGCCAATGACTCGTACGACAGATTAAACGTTTCAGCCACTGGGCGATTGCAAACTTTGCCTTTGGCGATATTGATTGCATCGCGGATCGGTTGCTCTCGCGCGGCGACGGCCAGGACTCCTTCATCGGCCAGCTTCACCGCCCAGGGCAGCGTAGCGTTGCACAACGCAAAGGTGCTGGTTCGACCGACGGCCCCCGGCATATTCGTAACGCAGTAATGGACGATTTCC
The DNA here is from genome assembly GCA_014584305.1 of Planctomycetota bacterium. GTDB lineage: Bacteria > Planctomycetota > Planctomycetia > Pirellulales > Pirellulaceae > BJ22. The sequence continues at coordinate 3,837 of JACTND010000312.1, forward strand.
TCTTCCACGAAAATTGGATCGCTGTGGGATGTCGGGCGCGTCGTCTCGACACAGCCCCCTTGATCGACAGCCACATCGACGATGACGCTCCCGGGCTTCATCGTCCGCAAGTCCTCGCGCTTGATCAGACTGGGAGCTTTGGCGCCTGGGATGAGAACGGCGCCGATCACCAAGTCGGCCAATTTCAATTGTTGTTGAATCACGTGCCGGTCGCTGAACAAGACATTGACGTTGGCGGGCATGATATCGTCCAGATAGCGAAGTCGCGTCAAGTTTACATCCAGGATCGTCACGTCGGCCTTGAAGCCCGCCGCGATCTTGGCCGCATTCGTGCCGACCACGCCTCCGCCGATAATCACGATGTGTGCTGGGGGGACGCCGGGAACACCTCCCAACAAAATGCCGCGCCCCATTTGGGGCCGTTCCAGGAAGCGCGCGCCTTGTTGGATGCTCATCCGCCCCGCGACTTCGCTCATCGGCGTCAACAGAGGGAGCGTCCCGTCGGGGCTGCTGAGTGTTTCATAGGCCACGCAGTATGCCTGTGATTTGATCATCGCTTCGGTCAATTCGCGATCGGCGGCGAAATGAAAATAGGTGAAGATGATCTGCTCGGGGCGAATCATCGCGAACTCATGGCGCTGTGGTTCTTTGACCTTGACGATCAACTCGGCCCGCTCGAACACATCCTTTGCGGACTTGACAATCTCGGCCCCTTCATCGGCATACTGTTGGTCGGTCAGCCCACTCCCCACGCCGGCCCCGGATTCGATCAGGACCTGGTGTCCGCGCCGTTTTAGCTCGTGGACACCGACCGGCAACATGGCCACTCGATATTCGTCTTTTTTGACTTCTTTGGGAACGCCGACGATCATAATGCGCCTTCCATTGTGGGGATTTTTTTGCGGCGGAAATGATAACAGGAACCCAGCGACGGGACAATTACCAAACAGGTTATCGAGCATTTTCCGCCCGCCCAGTTTGAACTCCCTGAGGAGTGTATCGGCGGACGGGTTTACGTTGTTCCATCAGGAATCGGCTGCGGAAAGTGAAGCATTCCTACGTTTTGCCAGGCCGCGCCTTCCGGTATCTTGATCGGACAATGACAGTGGAAACGGAAAACGAGATTCATCGCGCCATGTCGCGTGACCAACGACGCCTGCGTCGCTGGCAGGCGCGCATCCAACGGTCGCCAACGAAGGAACAAGCTGATCAATGGACGCGCTGGCGACGGGCACTCGACCAGTCGATCACCTTGCGCGCGCAACGACAACAATTGGCGGCGCGCCCGCTGGTTCTGGACGAAAGCCTCCCCGTGGCGGCATTCGCCCCACACATCGTGGATGCGATCCGCCAAAATCCAGTGACCATCATCAGCGGCGAAGCAGGCTCCGGAAAATCGACACAGTTGCCGCTCATCGCGCTACAAGCTGGTTTCGGCGTGGCCGGAATGATCGGTCATACGCAACCCCGCCGCATAGCCGCGCGGAGTGTGGCGGCGCGCTTGGCACAGCAACTGGGAGCCCCACTCGGTACGACGGTTGGCTTCAAAATCCGATTCACGGATGCCACCAACCCAGCGACGCTCATCAAAGTGATGACCGATGGCGTATTGCTGGCCGAAACGCAGCGAGACCGGCTACTCGAAGCCTACGATTGCCTGATCATTGATGAAGCCCACGAGCGGTCGCTGAATATCGATCTGTTGACCGGTTACACGAAACGGCTGTTAGTCCAGCGCCCCGAGTTGCGGGTGGTCATCACGTCAGCCACGTTGGACACCGAACGCTTCGCCGAACATTTTGCGCCGGCCCCAGGTCAACCCGCACCTATTATCTCGATTCCCGGCCGGAACTTTCCGATCGAGGTCCGCTACGAACCGCCGGACTCGTCCGGCAGCGGCGATCCCACCGAGGCCGTGGTTGCCTGTTGTGCGCGCCTGTTGTCGGAGCATCACCCCGAAGCCGGGGGCGATATCCTCGTGTTCCTGCCCACCGAGGGAGAGATTCACCGCGCGGCAAATAAACTTCGGGCGAGCCTCGCGTCCGAGGGGCGCTGCGAAATCATGCCCCTCTACGCGCGGCTGACGATGGCGCAGCAAAATGCGATCTTCGAACCTCATGCGCGGCGCCGGATCGTCTTGGCGACCAACGTGGCCGAGTCGTCGATCACGGTCCCCGGCATCCGATACGTCATCGATGCCGGGACGGCGCGGATCAGCCGCTACGCGGCGCGCAGCAAAGTCCAGCGCCTGCCTATCGAACCAATCTCGCAAGCGGCGGCGAATCAACGGGCCGGGCGCTGTGGCCGCGTCGGCTCGGGAATTTGTATTCGACTTTACGAAGAAACCGATTTCCTTAGTCGGCCTCTGTACACAACTCCGGAAATTCGCCGCACGAATCTGGCCGGGACGATTTTGCAGATGCTCGCGCTCCAGCTTGGCGATTTGCTGGACTTCCCCTTGATCGATCCGCCCTCCCCTGAGTTGGTGCGCGAAGGGTATCAGACGCTGATCGAATTGGGGGCGATTACGGAAGATCGTCAACTGACAGCCAGTGGGCGCCGCATGAGTCGCTGGCCGGTCGATCCCCGCATCAGCCGAATGATTTTGGCCGGAGCCGACGAAGATTGTTTGGCCGATATTCTCATTGTCGCTTCAGCCTTGGAGATTCCCGATCCTCGGGTGCGTCCCGCGGAAAAACAGGCGGCGGCCGATCGGGCGCATGCTGCCTGGGACGATCCAGGTAGTGATTTTCTCACGCTCTTGAATCTGTGGGATTTCATTCATGCGATGAAAGCCAAACTGTCGCGCGGCCAACAGCGCAAGGCCTGGGAACAGAACTTTCTGTCGCCGAGTCTCATTCAGCAATGGTGCGACGTCCATCGGCAGCTATTGGCGATGGTGCAGGAACAAGGACTGAAGATCAAACGGCGACGCGATGACGAAACGCTTCATCGGGCGATCGTGGCAGGATTATTGTCAGGCGTCGCGTGCCGCGGCGAGCGCAACGAATACATCGGTGCCGGAGGGATCAAGTTTGTTCTCTGGCCCGGTTCCAGCCTTGCCCGCGTCGCGCGCCAGGATGGACCGCAGCACGCGCAGCGAACAACGGCCTCACAAAAACGAGAGCAGCCGGCGTTGCCGAATTGGATCGTCGCCGCCGAGTTGGTGGAAACGGCCCGGCGCTACGGCCGGACGGTGGCCACCGTCGATCCCACGTGGTTGGAAGAGTTGGGCGCCCACCTCGTCCGCCGCACAGTGGTTGACCCCCACTGGAGTGAGCGGACCGAGACTGCGATGGCCTTTGAAAATGTCACCCTGTTTGGTTTGCCCATCGTGTCGCGACGCCGGATCGGCTACGCAGCGATCGACCCAGCGCATACGCGCGAATTGTTTGTCGAAGAAGGCTTGGTCGCCGGCCGCATGAAATCGTCGTTTCCTTTTTTGGAGCACAATCGACGGTTGCTGGATGAACTCGCCCGGTTGGTCCAGAAAACGCGCCAACGAGAATGGTTGGTCGAGTCGTATCACGTCGCCCGATTTTATGAGGACAGGCTACCGAAGGCAGCCTGCGATGTGCGGGCCTTGCGGCAAATACTGCGGCAAGATCCCACACTCGATGAACGACTGCGAATGACGCCGGACGATTTGAACCTGGCCGACACCTGGCGGACCGCGGCCGAACAATTTCCCGACCAAGTCGCCGTGGGGACCCTGCACGTTCCTGTCGAGTACGCCTTCGCACCCGGCGACCGGCGCGACGGAGCGACGATTCGTATCCCCATGGAATCGCTGGGCCAAATCGACGACACACAACTCGGTTGGTTGATTCCAGGATTGTTGCGCGAGAGGGTCATCGGGGCCATTCGCAGTTTGCCCAAACCGATCCGGCGCAGTTTGGTCCCCGCCCCAGACATAGCCGATCGCGTTGTCGCGCAGCTCAGGTTGGGGCAAGGCGATTTTTGGCAAGCGGTGGCCCGCGAGCTGAGCCGTATTTCAGGCGCGCGAATCGAAGCCGGCCAGTTCGATCGCGATCAAATCGAGCCGCAATGGTTGGTAAACGTGGAGGTGGTCGATGACAAGAACAACGTCGTCGTTACGGCGCGTTCGTTGAGGGAAATCAATGCCCAATTGGGACGTCGCCCTGCCGAAGTCGCTGCCGACGATCCGCGATGGCATCGTGACGGTATGAGCAATTGGACCTGGGGCGATCTTCCTCGTTCGGTCGAAGTCCAGCGCGGCGCTGTGCGCATGGCCGCATTCCCCGCCATTGTCGATCAACAAACCGCTGTCGGGCTTCGCCTGAGCGATTCACCGGAACGCGCCGATCAACTTACTCGATCGGGTTTAGTCCGACTGTTTCAATTGGCGAAAAAACAAGACGTGCGCAGTCATGTGGCCTGGTTGCCGCAGCGGGAAGCAGCGGCGATGAAGCTGCGCCGTTGGCTCACCGCCGATGAATGGAGTCAGGGATTGGGAGATTTAATGGTGCGGGTGGCCCTTGTCGAGGGACTGGATATCCCGCGCGAGGAAGCAGCATTTCGTCAGCGATTGGGAGACGCAGGTGGGCGCTTGGCTATGGCTGCCGGTGATGTGGCGCGCTGGTTTCCGCAGTTGGCAGAAGCCGTGCACGAAGTGGAACTGCGATGGGAGCGAGCCACCGCGAGCCAAGCGGCGCTCCGCGCGGCACTGCAGGAACAAGCGCACCATCTCCTTTCGAAGGATTTTCTGTACGCGACGCCTTGGGAGTGGCTCGCGCAGTTTCCGCGGTATTTTGCGGCCATGCGTGTGCGATGGGACAAAGGTGCTAGTGGGCCAATCAACGCCGCCGACACCACCGACAGTTTCTGGAAACAATACCTGGAGTGCACGATGTGGCATGAGTCACAGGGCTGGATCGATCCGGAACTGACGCTGTTTCGCTGGATGATCGAGGAGCTGCGCGTGTCGCTCTTCGCCCAATCGCTCGGAACGAAAATCCCCGTCAGCCCGCAGCGGCTTCAGAAGCAACTCGACCGCGTCAGAAAATAAATCAGAGATCGGTATGAGTCCCGCCGTTGCCCGAGATCGCCCTCAGTTCCTTTTGCCCAATCGATAGGTCGCCAGTGTAGAATGGGACGCTCAGCACGTGAATGCAAAAATGGCCCGATAAATTACGTTTGTCAACCCTGGGAGTTGGATATGCTGCGATGGCTGTGTGGAATTGGTTTGTGGAGTTTGTTGCTCGCTGGACAACTTGCGGCACAATCGGTCGATTTGACGTTCGAGCAACTCCCCGGGTACGAGCGGTACCGGGAGATGAACGAAGCGCGAAGCCGATTGACTGGCGGCGGGCGCGTGCAGCGCCCTGAGTGGAGCGCGGATGGTCAGGCGCTCCATTTCACCGTCGATAACCAGCGGCGGACGCTCGATCTAACACGTTTTGAGGTCGGCGAGTACCAAGAAGCGGAACAGGCTCAGCCGTCAGGTGATGATCTGTCGGCGCCCCAGCGTCCCCGGCGCCGTGCAGTGCCCCGCGCGCAACAGCGCCCCGTCGAACCCTCTCCCGACGGCAAATGGAACGCGGTCTATCGCGACTTCAATGTCTGGTTGGAACCAGGGGACGCGTCGGATGTCGCTCCGCTGCCGGTGACCACGGCCGGGCATGAGCTGGTGCGATACGGCACCTGTTGTTGGGTCTATGGCGAAGAACTGGACCAGAACGAAGCCATGTGGTGGTCCCCCGACGGTTCGAAACTCGTGTTCTATGAAGTCGATGAACGGGGCATGAGGGACTACTATTTGACGCTCAATAATCAAGACTTGTACACCGAACTACTCGCGGTTCGTTATCCCAAAGCGGGAGATCTCAATCCGCAGGTGGCGTTGCTGATATACGACTTGGCGGATCAGACGACACGCCGCCTGGAAATCTCCGGCGAGGAGCGGCAGTACCTGTACAATATACGGTTTACACCTCAGGGGAACGAAATTCTAGTCAACCGGACCAACCGGCATCAGAATGTTCTCGACGTCCTGGCGATCGACGTCGAACAGGGCGCGGTGCGAACAGTCGTTACCGAACGACAAGATACCTGGCAAGCGAATGCGCCAGCCATGACGTTCCTCAGCGATGGATTGCGTTTTGTGTGGGAAACGGAGCGCAATGGATATAAACATTTCGAGCTGCGCCATCTCGATGGCCGCCTGCTCCATCCGTTGTCGCAGGTCGCTGAGTATCCTTGCCAACGCGTGGAACAAATCGATGAAGCCAACGATTGGTTCTATTACACGGCGATGAGCGACGCGAATCCGTACAATGCCCAGCTCCACCGCGTGCGACTCAGTTCGGGAACGGAGCATCAACGGCTGACCAGCGCACCGCTCAATCACACGTCGTTTTCGATCGCGTCAGATCATCGCTTTGTGCTGGCTGTACGCGAGCAGTTCGATACGCCGCCGAGCACGGTTGTTTATGACTCTCTGGGGAACGAAGTCGCTGTGCTGGCGGTGGGTTCGACCGACCGAGCCGAAGCGGAGGGCTTGCCGCCTTCCGAACTATTTACGTTTCTAGCAGATGACGGAGAAACGGTGCTTTGGGGCGTATTGCACAAACCGAGTCACTTCGA
>JACTND010000088.1 GCA_014584305.1 Planctomycetota bacterium
CCATCATCGAGGTGAAGGCGGACCTGGTGCCCGATACGGCACGCACCCTCACACTGGATGTACGCAACACCTTCAACCCGCGCCATGCGGCGCGCAATGTGTTCGGCGTGGTGGAGGCCAAGGGCGGCAGCAAGGATTGGATCATCGTTTCAGCCCACTACGATCACCTCGGGCACATGGGCCCGGACGTGCTTTTTCCCGGCGCGAATGATCTTGATCCCTTCTTTGGTTTCCACAAACGGAGCGATGCGATGGTACAACTCTTGTGGATTACTGGCAGCCAATTGTTCTGCTTCCGTCACGCCACAGGCTACCAGCAATTGTGCATCGTGTCCGCGCAGGTTCGGTACACGCAAGACCAGGCGTGTTTGCTGCTGCCATTGGCGAATGACTTCGCCGCTGATCCGTTTGAAGGCGATCCGCTCGGCCATCGAATCAGCGGATTGTCGAAGAAAATCCGCGATGGTCATCACGCCGATGGCGGTAAACCGGTCGGCCGTCTTGGGGCCAATCGACGGTGCCGCTTCGACCGGATCCTGCAAGTTCAAGTAGAACTTGGCACCTGTTACATCGCGGACTCCCGTATTAGGCGCAAGCGTCGGCGTTTGGCAATCGACAGCAGGTTCGGCATTGGTCTTCAATCGGATCGAGGGGGGCGTGGCGCTGGGTAATTCTACCGCGCTATGCGCCACTTGAAAAAATTGCCCGACGCGATAGTCCCGTGATCGCGCTTGTGCGAAGTAATGACCGGCAGGGGCCGTCGATGTCGTTTGACAAACGGTTCCTTCCCCCAAATTGTGCTGGTGCATGTCGGAATGTTTGCGCAACGGGACACGCCCCGTGCGGTCAGGCGCGACGGAAATCTGCCGTTGCCACTCTCGAACGCGCGTTTCACTGATGCGCGATTCATCGACTCCCAAGCGGCGGCCGTCGGGCGACGCGAGGTAACGTTGCACGCGCGCTACAATCTGCTGAGGGGCCTCGCCAGCAAGTTGCTCGACGTCTCCAATTCCACAACTCACCAACAAACGCGCATCGCGCGGCAACAACTCGGGAACGTGAATCAGCAAATTGGCTTGCGCTTGCCAGCGATTGATTTGTCCGGGCAAAACTCCATGATGCAGCAATGGATCGGGGAGTTGATCCGATCGGAGCGCCAACAGGTCTCCCAACGTCTCAATCCCGGCTGTATGAAAGTGCTTGAGCTGCAGCGAATCGACGAGATCGACGCGGCTCAAGGGCGTTGTTGGTTCATAACGCCCGCTTCCTGGCGCCAGCGATTCAACAGAGGAAAGCGAGGATCGCGCGTCGCCATTTGTCATGGTAGCTCCCTCGATCGCTACCAAGGAAAACGGCTCCCGTGTCTCATCCACGTATATGACAGGCTTCCAAGGGGCCTTCCAATTCTGCGCCGTCATCGGCGGAATCGTGGTGGAATTGGCGGTTTCGATCGGTCGATACACGGTGGGTATAAAAGGCCGTCCGCGCGACGTTGTGATTGACCGGTTCCAAATGCGCAGACCGCCGGACACCTCCCACCCTTCGAACGCACGGCATACCTCCGCTTCGCGCGTCACCAACACGATCTGGACACCCGCGGCGGCAACTTCCCGCAACAGCGCCGCCCAAACAGCCAGTTCGTCCACTGGCAATCGGTCCAAAATACACTCGCCGACAAAAGGCCCATCGATTCCGTGCTGGTGCAACGTCACACAGGCGGACAATCGCAGGCAGAATACGGCTCGCCATTGAAGGTTGCGGTCAGCGTTTTCCCATGCGACCGATTCCCCTCGAGCGTCGACAAGTTCCCAAACAAATCCGGTCGGCGCGGCGCGAAAGCCAACGACACGTTCGTCCGTGAGACGTTGCAGAAAATGGCCGGCGCGGGTCAAAGTGTGGTCGGGTTGCCACGGCGCGCGCGTGCGGTCTTCGGCGACCAATACCTGGAGTTCGTCGATCTCGCTGCGGAGTTGGTGGAGGCGTTCTTGGACGTGTTGCCGGCGCACGCGGAGCGCACCTAACTCAACTTCCGTGGGGCGCGGGTGGGACTGTAACCACGCTTGCCGTTGGGACTCGATGCTGCGTAATTCTACATTGATCGAATTCCGCCGCGCATTCAATTCCTCGCGCTGCTTGTGGCGCGCTGCCAGACGCTGTTCGAGATCCGAAACGTCGGGCCGCACCATTCGATACTGGACTTCCCCCGTCGCTGGCTCCGGACCCACAAAATGCCGGCGGGCCGATAGATAACCATGTGCGACCGCGTATTCGATGAAATCGGGATGTGCACTCCGGATGGCAGATGCCCCGGCGGGGTCGAATGAACTCAAGGCGTCCACAATCTGTTGTTTGCGCTCCGCCAATCCAGCCTGGCACTTTTCGATCATTTGCGCGTGTTGTCGATGTTGTTTCAGTTCGATGGCTGCCGCCCGATGCCGCAAGTGGCGAAACTGCTGGCCTAGCTCATCGCTCAATTGTCGCGCGGCAGATTGGGCGGCCAACAGGGAGCGGTGCTGTAGTTCCGACAGCGCATGTTCAGGGGTCTTCTGAATGGCCTCCAGGTGGGAGGCAATGTCGCTCAAATGACCTGCCGCCGCATGATAGGGATGCTCCGCATTCGTCAACGCCAGGGTTTTCCAGGCGAGCATTTCGTCGCGCAAGCGATAACGTTGCGCTTGGACATGTTCCCATGATTCGCGCCAGCCTGCGATTTCATGTTCCAAGTCGTCCAAATACTCGTACAGAATTCCCAATCGATCGCACCGCGGATGTTGCACGGGTTCGTAACGCACTTCGCGCGCTGCGCGCTCCAATTCCGCCGAATCGTGATCCAGTCCCAGTTGGTTTTCGTGCAATTGCCGCTCAATGTCGGACAAACTGGTGCGGAGTTGGGTGAGACGCAATTCAAATTGCTCGGATTGCCGCTCCCAGGCGGCGGCCCAACTGGCTTGTTGCCGCAAAGTCGCTTCGATTTCGGCATCCACCGTATGGGCTTGAGACACCAGTTGTTCGTGTTCGTCCTGCATCGCAACCAGCCGCGCGCAGCGTTCCGAAGCCTGATGTTGCCAAGTCAAATAGGCGGCTTCGTTGGGCCAGTGGGCATGACCGGACATCTCGGTTAGTCGTTCGCGCAGAATACGTCCCGTATGTTGGATCGCAACCGAATCTGGGTCGATTTCGGCAGTAAAAAAGGCATCAAACAATTCGCGATCAAGCCACGTCTGGCATCCGTTCCTGGATTTTGCTGCATAGTTGGCGCCAGCTGGATCGAACAGACGTTGGCGCACGGTATGACGAATCAGGCGCGCGTCCGCTTCATCGGCAACCTCGACGATATTCAGCCCGGGGTGCAGGTTCTCCAGGTACATCGACGTGGCCAGCCCCTTGGCATCGACGGTCAAATCCCTCAGTTTCATCGGTTCCCTCCGGATGCAATCACTGTTTTCCAGCAATCTAACCCAACCGCACCAAACTACCTAGATCAGTTTCTTCCGGTGTGAAAAGGCAAATATCGGGTTGGCGAGGTCATGGTAAACGTGATTGTAAGTCGACAGATGGGCTTGCTGTTTACCCGCTAGCAGGGGTTCAGAGCAAACGTCGCCGAACTAAACCGCGATAGAAAGCACGGCTTGAAACTCTGCCTGATCGCGGACACCGTTGAAATCGACGTCCGCGATGGCAGCTTCGCGCAGATGGGGGTCCAGGTCAATCGCGACAGCCAAATGTCGTGACGCTGACCGAACATCGTTGAGTAACGCCAGATAACGCGCCAACTCGTAATGGCTCACGGCGCTCTCCGCGTCGGCAGCGATGGCCGCGCGCATGACTTCAATGGCCGATTCCATTTGCTCTAATCGACGATAACAATGCGCCAAGGCACGGAACGTAGGGAGGTTCTCCGGGTCAATGCGCAAGGACTGTTCCAAGAGATTAACGGCCTGCGCATAATGCCCCAAGATGCGGTGGGCCTCACCCTTCAAAAACAGAACCTGCGGCTTGAACCCCTGCGGATTTTGGATTTGACTCAAGCTTTCCAAGGCGCGTTCTGCCAACGGACGGCTGAGCGATTCGTTCAATGGCCATTGGTCTTGGAACGAACTGATTAGGTCCAGGTACCCTTCGGCCTCCCGGATCAACTGCGTTCTGCGGATGCGTTCGTTCGACAACATGGCGGGTGCTTTCCCCTAGCCAATTTCCTTTATTTATTTCGGAAATTTCACCGCTGTATTAGTATTCTATTTCTTATCCCCGGCGATACCACGAAAATTGACACCCCGCCGCTCGACAATCGTCAATCCGCGCCCGTTTGCAACACTTGGCGGCCAATCGGCCGCCTAGTTGAACCCTAACGCTGGGGTCAACTTTTATGTTGTCTGGCTGTTGCTTTTTGTCAACGGCGGTACCAGAAAAACGTGGTGGAAATACCACAATCTGGTAGTGAACGCAATGGAAATTCTCGGAAAAATGGTTTGTCGCGTAATGGCCTCAACTTTGCTTACACTGACAAATCATGATCCTCCTCGCATTATTCCACTTCGTACACGCCGCGACTCTCCGAATGTTGAGAACTCCATCGTGTCATTCCGGCCAGTATCGATGGGACGCCCGCGTGGTCGGCCGCCAAACTGTCCAGGACACTATGGTCAACTATGGGCCGTTCCGCCGCATCGGATTCCATTGCCTGGTCGTACTTTTCACATTCGGGCTTCCCTCCTACCAAGACGCATTGGGAAAGGAACAGGTTCAAGACGAGTCCAGAATTCACAGTGAACGCGAGGCAAAGTTGCGTTTTACTCGATTTGGTTGGGAAGATGCCCAACAATGGCAACGCCAGGAATTTACCACCGATGGTGAACCGCTTGTCCATCCCTGGGCTCTCAGCGCCCTGATTCTATTGGCCGTGGTGGGTGTCATGGTTTGGGCCTCGGAGGAGCGTGATTTGCTTCGCCGCTCGTCCGAGATCTCAAATGCAACCGCATCGATGGCGTTCCGCGAATAGGCTTAGGCGTTCCTTCCGCCGGTTCATCTCACGCAGTGCGCCCCAGGGCTTCTTGGCGCATACCTAGAGAACGCATAGAGTCTTTCTGGCGCCGATTCGCGCACCAATCGGCTGGCGTTCCGTAGAAAGCTTTAGTGCGTTGTCAGCAATTACTTTATTTTTTGCAGGAATATGGGGTCAGGCACCACAAGTCCGCAGGTCCGATGGGGTGCATCGCACGTTTGGTGCCTGGGACCGTTTTCATGTCGTCCGCGGTTGAGTCGGCGTCATCGATTGAAAACCGTGGCATGTCGGGTTGCCGTTGGTCGCATGGCTGTATGATTCGCGTCGTCGAGTTAACCAAGGATTTTCAGCAATCCGGGCGGGTGATCCGCGCCGTGGACAACGTGTCGTTTGCCGTGCAACCGGGTGAGACATTTGGATTGCTAGGTCCCAACGGCGCAGGCAAAACCACGACAATGCGTATGATTTTGGGCCTGTTGCGCCCGGATTCTGGTCATGCCGAAATCGACGGATTTCGGTCCGACCGAGTGCCCGACGAAGTGAAGCGACGGGTCGGGTTTGTTTCGGCATCGGCGGGAATTTATCAATGGTTGACCGGCCGCGAGGTGCTCGCCTTTTTTGGTGAAGTCTATGGCTTGCCTCCCACGCAAGTTGCTCAGCGTACGGAGCATCTGGCGGAACTTTTGGATTTGAACAGTTTTCTCGATCAACGGTGCGCAACGTTGAGCACGGGACAGAAACAACGCGTCAACCTGGCGCGGGCGATGGTACATGACCCGCCAGTGATGATTATGGACGAGCCGACTCTGGGACTGGACATCGTCGGCAGCCAGATGATCTTCGATTCCCTCCAGGTCTTTAAAAACCAGGGGAAATCCGTGATCTTGTGTACGCACCAACTGGAACAAGCCCAACGTGTTTGCGACCGTTTCGGCTTGTTGTTCCGCAGCCGGTTGGAGTTGAGCGGCACGTTGGCGGACCTGCAGCAGGCGACTGGCCAAACCGATCTGGTCGAGATGTTTGTGCGACTGATTCGCGTTCCGCATTCTGTCTTTCCGGCCGAGGATACATGGCGATGAACACTGACGAACAGCCTCCCGTGGGACCCACAATCAACCGGCGCCCCCCGTCTTTGGCCCAGTTGGCGCGCAAAGAACTCCGCGAAACGCTCCGCGACCGCCGAACGCTGATGACTCTCCTCTTAATGCCCCTGCTGGTTTACCCGTTGTTGAGTCTGGGATTTCGTTCGTTTGTGGCGACCAGCGCGTTGCCGTCGGACGACGACAGTTTCGTGCGCTATCGCATAGGCGTGAACTCGTCGTTAAACGACGAGCAGCTTCGTATCTGGTTCGAGGAGATCGAGAACATTGCCGTGGCGGCGCAAACCATCGACGACGCTTCCGGTCGAAGCTTTGAAACGGTTGACACGACCGATCCCCATCGGCGCCGCGTCGAAGCGCCGTTTTCGCAACAGCGCTGGTTGGAGTTCAAACGCAATCGCAACGCGGCGATTGTCCTGATGGAACAAGACGAGCTCGATTTGTTTGTTGAGATTAACGCGCCCGTCGGCGATGGCCACGGGAAACCCATTTGGGAGCTGACGTTTGACCCGTCGGTTCCAATTAGCCGTAACGCGGCGCGATTGGTACGGGAACACTTGGAATTGATGAATCGATCCGATTTGCAACGCCGCTTGGCCGCCGCCACGGGTGACGCTTCGGCTCTCGTGCATATCGAGCAACATCCGGTCCAATTGCAGCTTGAGACAGGTCAGGGCCCGAACCTAGCAGCCATCATTCCGCTGATTTTGGTCTTAATGACAATCACCGGCGCGGTCTATCCCGCTATCGACTTGACGGCAGGTGAGCGCGAACGAGGTACCTTGGAGACGCTGATCGCCGCTCCGATACCTCGAATGAAAATTCTGGTGGCCAAAATGACTGCCGTATTGACCGTGTCCATCTTGACGGCAGTCCTCAACTTGACGGGCATGCTGGGCACCATTTGGGCTTTTGGATTGGAACGGACGCTGTTGGGCCCGCAGAGTTTGACATTGACGATGGTGGCGCAAGTTTTGGGATTGTTGGTTCTGTTCGCCATGTTCTTCTCCGCCATCATGTTAGTCATCACCAGTTACGCCCGCAGTTTCAAAGAAGCACAAGCCTATTTGATCCCTTTGATTTTGTTGTCATTAGGTCCCGGGTTGTTGACATTGACTCCTGGCATGGAGTTGTCTGGGCCGTGGGCCGTGGCGCCGATGGTGAATATTCTCTTGCTGGCTCGGGATGTGCTCCAAGGCCAATTGGCTTGGGTGCCGGCCGGCGTGGCGATCATTTCCACAGCGATTTATGCTGTCGCGGCAGTGGCCCTGGCGGCATCGATCTTCGGTAGCGATTCCATTCTGTACGGCGGACCAGCGAGTTGGTCGGAAATGTTCGCTCGCCCGGCGCAGGTCCAGCCAGCCGCAACTCCACAAGTGGTTTTGTTTTGTCTGTTATTGTTGTTTCCGCTGAACTTCGTCCTTATTGGAATTCTTAGTCGAATCGAGACGACTATCGGCATCCGTTTGGTTTGGATGGCGGCGTTCACTGCGTTCGCATTTTTTGTGGTGCCGTCGTTGGTAGCTTGGCATCAGCGAATCGATTGGCGATCAGGATTTGGCTGGCGAAACAGTCGGCCCATATTCGTCGTCGCCGCCTTGGTGTTGGGCGTGAGCCTCTGGCCTCTTGTGATGTCCTTGCTTGCCGGTTGGCAGCAGTTCACGTCGTGGTTTGCCGGAGAAGATGCCGCACGCGCATGGGCGGAACGACTTGTTGAGTTCAGCCGCGGGCACGTCGAGCGTTTTCGGGAAGCCCCCATTGGGTTGATCGTCATGGCGTTCTCGATCGTCCCGGCGTTTTGCGAAGAATGGTTCTTTCGCGGCATGTTACTGCGGAGTTTGCTCCGCGTGCGTCACCCCAGTGCTGCGATCGTTTTTTCGGCGTTGGCGTTTGGAGCATTCCACACGCTGGCGGGGGGCATCGCCATGTTTGATCGTTTTGCGACAACGACCCTGGTCGGACTTGTGCTGGGGTGGATTGCCTACCGGACAAAGTCGGTGCTACCGGGAATGGTATTGCATGCGGTGCACAATGCACTGGTCTTCGGTCTGGCGTACTTCCAGCGAGAATTGGCCGCATTGCCCGGTTTTCCGCAGGAGGACGAACCGGTCCCAGTGAGCTGGGTAACAGTAGCTGTCTTCGTCAGCGTCGCTACTCTCCTAATTATCGGCCGTGCTCGGTCTGGCGACGTTGCCGGAGAGACCGCATTGCCTCGCCGCTCCGGAATGAATGGCTAGCGGCTCTCGACATTTTTGCAAGAATTCGCAGTTCCCCGCCAAGAACGCGTTTTCGACAGCGAATACCCCACGAAATTGGTCCGAATATGGACGTTGAGCGGACAATCAACAAGGGGAAAATGGTGTCATACGCATACACTTCGCCGCCACAGTTTGTCAAATATGTGCCGGTCGGCTATGTTCGGTCACATAGTCCATTTCTGGGCTATGTGTTTTGGATCGTCGGCTTTACCGGCGCGCACCGTTTCTATTTTGGCAAACCGCTGACGGGGGCGCTTTGGTTTTTCACCTTCGGCTTGTTCGGGATCGGTTGGCTGGTCGATGCGTTCCTCATTCCGGCAATGGCCCGTGAAGCCAGTTACCGATTCCCGCCCGGCAGCGTGGATTATCATTTGGCTTGGCTCTTGTTGTACTTCACTGGTTGGCTAGGTTTACACCGACTGTACCAGGGCAAAATCATAACCGGCTTGGTATTCCTGTTCACGTTCGGCTTGTTCGGGATCGGTTGGTTGTATGACGTTTGCACGCTCAACGAACAGATTGCGGATGTCAATCAGTTCCGCCGCGTCGCCTTGTCATTCGCGAAACCTGCGTATTATTGACCTGCATGTCTCATCGGCTGTACTGGTCCGCACGGGCTGGCCATGTACAACCTAACACGCATGTGGGGGATGATCCGCGTAATCCCCCGCATACACTACCGGATACGAATCATGGTGAACGATGCGAATCAGGTGTTCAAACCTAATCGCTGTCGAATAATCGACAAGTGGTGAATGGCGTGCCCAACCAAGATGAACGCGACAGCGCGTACCGAAAGTTCGTTGTTTGAAGAAATCCCTCGGCGGCGCCATTGCTCGGACGTCAATCGGCGAAAGAACAACAAGTTCGCGCGCCGCAACGACCGCCACTCTTCGGTCAAGCATTCCAACCCAACTGAGGTATATTCCATTTCGGCCACCATCCGGTTTTCGTCAAAGGAGGCGAGCGGCGTTTGGTCACCCGCAGCGAAGCGCGCGGCGCGATACCCAAATACACGTTCGCAATCGATCAAATGACCGTAAACCTGTTTAATTGTCCACGTGTAAGGTGGGTGCAATTGATTGGCTGCTTGGTCCGACAATTGGGATGCCAACTCGCAGACTTCTGAAATCTGTTCGTCCATCAACTCGATGATGTCCCCTGGCGGAACTCGCTCGATGTAGTTGGCAAAAAATGGTCCGAACTCGGCCGGTCCGGGCCGCGCCGCAGTTTCCAGCTGTGTCATGGTGGATCTCCCAAAGGTTTTTGATTTCCGACCATCTGTGCCGACGAAGCAATCCATCGTATGAACTGACCGCGGGTCATGATTTCACCGAATTCCTGTTGCCGCGCATTCTCGATCAACTCGCTTTCCACGTGTTGTGCATATCCGATGACGCGCCCCAAGCGTTGACTCCGGCGGTGGGCCTCGATCCATGACGCCAGGAATGCCCAGTCGATTCCTGTCGCCTGCAAATCGATCGCTAGCAGTTCGATTCTTGCTTCGGAATGCCATTCTTGCAATTGCTCAAAACGAGGAAACATGCAATATGTCATCCCTTGGCGCGACGCCCAATTCTTCAACGGGGCGGCGGCCATGAGGTCCTGTGTCAAATGAATCACCAATGATTCGTGTGCGATTGCCGGCATCAATGCGCGCTTCTTTCCATGCGTGGTGTTTTGTTTTTGTTTTCGCCTTGGCCGACGCACCGAGCGCACTGGCCCAATCTCGTTCCATTGAAGACTTGGCAGCACCGTCGAATCCCTACACGATTGTAGCCTGGATTAGCCCCGGCCACACCCCCGACGAATGCTTTGTCGCCGTCGCGTTCGACCTGAGCCCTGGGCACTATCTGTATGCGTTGACGCAAACCGGTGGTTTGGCGACCACACTGGAGGTTGCCGTCGACAATCAGATGCGCATCGCCGGACCGTTCTATTC
>JACTND010000119.1 GCA_014584305.1 Planctomycetota bacterium
GTGATCGGCTCACGCACTTGATTGATCGCCAAATGATCGCTGAGCACCGGTCGGAAAAACGCCGCCAACGCCAACGGCAAATACCAAGCCATGTACAATCCGCCCCCTAAACCCCAGCCATGCCAAAACTGTACCGCAACCATCACGGCGGCCGTATAAGCGATCAGTGTGCTGAGGTCTTTTTTCAAGGGCCAAAACACAAAGGAAATACAGAGGACGAAAAATCCCACCATGATCGGTAAACGGTAGTTGGCGTCCCATCCCAATTGCCAGATCCCTCCCAGGCCTTCCATCACAGGCAACCAAACCGCGAACATACCGCGGACTTGGATCCAGAACGCTGCGGCATCCGGCGAGGTGAACACCAAACTGGCGATCGAGAGGACCAATGCGGCTACGACTCCCGCCACGCAGCGCCGCGCCCCTTTGTCCCAATAAAAACTGATCCACAGCGGTAAAAGAAAGATCGGATAATACGCCACGCCGGCAGCCAACCCCAACAAGGCACCCGCTGCCAACGGTCGCTGATACAAAGCGACCGCCCAAACCAGCAAAGCCGCGGGCAACAACTGCATGGCTTCCGCCGAAAAGAAGATTGTGTACGGCGTCATCAGGTAGATCACTGCCATCCCCAATCCTGTGCGGACGTTGCGAAACAGATGGACGCCGATGGAAACCAGACCCAAAACGATCATCAGTTGGCAAGTGATAATCAAGGATTTGGCCGCGATCTCCATGGCTACCGCATTTTCCAGTTCCTCAGTCGTCGCATCCATCAACTCGCGGCCGCGAGAGAACGACGGAATCAATCCAAATACGTGGAACAACCGATAGCCCGGTCCGAACTCGCGCAACTTCAACCGCTCTTGGTCTCCACTGGCTTCCCGGCGAACCAATTTCACCGCACTAACCGCTCCAGAAACAAAGTCGCCGTGCGGCCGTGTTGTCACAATGTCGGCGATCGTGAAAAACAACAATGTGCATCCCAAAAACACTAATCCGCCGACACTCAAATTCGGGTCGAGCAGCGGACGACGCACCAACATTGGATCCATCAATAACCGCACTAGAAAAATCAATCCTACGGCGAACAGCCAGACATAACCGCTGCGCTGGACCAATTGACCGGCCGTCAACACGGAGACGGGCGTGGGTTCCATTTCGTCAACAGTTCGCGGGCCGTTGTTCTCACCACCATTCGCGGGTGTTGCCGGAGAAGTCGGTAACTGGGCGGCGTCGGCTGCGGAAGTAACCGCCGGGGTGGATTCCTTTTTCGCGACATCCATTTGCCCCCCGCGATACACCATGATGATGCCGGGGGCTAAGAGAATCAACAAAAACAAATCGAGGTTCCGTATCGCCCAAAACCTGTTGAATTTGAAGAACAATGCCAGCATCAACAGCGATGACAGGTAAGCCCAGCTGCTGTCCTGGATGCGTTCGTATGCAAACGGAAACTGGTTCATAAACCGATCCGGAATCCTTTAATTCCGGTAAACCGCACAACGAGCCCCGCACGAACTCGCCTACGCCGTTTCCAACTGGAACGCCTCGATCGCGCCTTTGACGTCATTCAAGAAATTAGCGGCGCCGACCCCGTTGGCGATGCGATGATCAAAACTCAGTGTGGCCATCACCCGTTTGGCAAATCGGAACCCCGATCCATCCGGAATGGGCGTTTCATAAACCTCGCCGATCGCCAAGGTCGCCACCGCCGGCGCCACGATCGCGGGAATCCCCCAACGCATGGAAGCTTTCCCGATGTTCGATACGGTCACGGTCGTCGCTTCGTCGGCCTGATCGTTGCCATCGCGAGCCAGTTCGATCTGCCGTTGAACGGCTGCGAAAAAATCAGCCTGCTTTAGCAAATCTGCGTCGCGGACCACGGCCGTTACCATTTGATCGCCAGGCAATGCAACGGCGATACCCAATTGGACTCGGCGAAACACCTTTAGATGTTTATTGTCGGCGGCCAGGGAACTGCGGAATCGATCGTGCCGTTTCAACGCCTGCACGACGCCCCAGCAAGCCATAGCAAAGGTCGTGGGGCCTCCCTGCGCTCGAACCCGTTCCCGCGCGGATTCCAGTGCGGTCCAATCGATTTCGTTAGCGACCGTCACGGGTACGCAAACCTGAGTACCGCGCACCAGTCGATAATTGAGTACGATTTGCGCCTGAGGCAACGCCTCGACCTCAAAATCCTCGTTCGACGCAGGAACGGCGGAAACCGCTCCTTTGGTTCCAGCGGCAATTCCACCCGCGGCCAAATAGGCATCAACGTCTTCGGGCATCAGTTTCTTGCCTCGGCAGGGAATTTGACCGGCCACTTCCAACAAGCCTTTTTCTTTAAGGTACTTGCGCGTCTTGGGCGGAATCATGACACCATTGCCCGCCGTGTCCGCTGGGGCAACGGTTGACTTGCCGACGACTTCGACCGCCGTGCGTCCCGCACTGGCCGCAGTCATTGGGGGTGCTTGGTGCGTGGTTTCCGGACCATGCCCTGCGGGCATTTCCCTGACCCCTTCCGCGACTTCCATGCGGCCAATCTCCGCACCGATTTCCAACACCGTGCCAGTTTCGACCGTCCACTCAACCAGCGTCCCTTCATACGGCGATTCGACATCCGTGGTCGCTTTGTCGGTCTCCATCACGTACAGCGGTTCGTCGCGGCGAATCCGCTCTCCGGGCTTCTTGAGAAACTCGACGAGCAACGCCTCTTGCAAACCTTCGCCCAGTTGCGGAATGCGCACGGAAATTATCGGCATCTGACTAACTCTCCAGCGTTCGCCGAATCGCTGCGATCACTCGGGCAGTGTCGGGCAACGCGGCATATTCGTAGATCGGGTTGTACCCGATGTGGACGTCAGGTTTCGCGACCAACTGCGGTGCACTGACAAACAAACTAAACGTCTCGTCGTCGCCGACCAGCGAGCTGATCACCATTTGCCCCACGCTACAGGACTCGCCGTCTTCCTGCACGACCACCAGGCGGCCAGTTTTTTCCAACGACTGAACGATCGTAGCTCGGTCCCAGGGCATAATCGAACGAAGATCGATCACTTCGACTTCGGCTTCGTCCTCGACGGCTTGCGCAGCGGCCAGCGCTTGCTCAATGCAATTGCCCCAAGTGACCAACGTGACATCATCCCCCGCGCGGCGAATGCGGGCTTGCCCAAAACCTACGGGCGGAACATCAACCGGACAATCCATCTGCAGACGGAACAAGTGTTTGGGAATCAAAAAGATCGTGGGGTCATCGGCATGCATCGCCGTCCACATCAGCCCCGCGGCGTCCTCCGGTGTGCTGGGGACGACGACCCGCAAGCCAGGAATATGTGCAAATAGCGACTCGTTGGCTTGGCTGTGCCACAACGAGCCCCCCGGCAGATAGGCGCCATACGGAGCATAAATGACGGCGGGACATTGCCATTCGCCAAAGGTGCGCCAGCGCAACGTCGCTAAGTTCTGTCCAATTTGATTCCAGGCCGGTCCAACAAAATCGATGAACTGCAATTCGAAGACGGGGCGCATGCCATAGCTGGCCATCCCGGCCGCCACTCCGCAAATAGTGGCTTCGGCCAGAGGTGCGTTGAACACCCGATCGGGAAATGTATCGGACAGGTCTGCCGTCAGCCGGAACACGCCCCCTTTCGGGTCTTCGATGTCTTCCCCAAAAAACACGTAACGGCGGTCGTCTTTCAAACCCTGCTTGAACACCGCATTGACCGCATCCACCATGCGCCATTTACGCCCCCCTTCGATAGGTGGAGAAACTGGTTGGGGAGGGCCAGCCATCAAATGATCCATCAGCTCGCTGGCAACCGGATCGGCCTCGGCTTCAGCCCGCTGGTAATCGGCGTCCACTTGGCGATTGATTTCCTCTTTTTCCGCTGCCCATTGCTCCTCCGTCAACTCGCCGGACGCAATCAGTTCGTTCGCCATGACCACAATCGGATCGCGCTGCATCATTTGGTCGATCTCATGCTGTGGGCGGTAAACCCGATGGTCGTCGCTGCTGGTGTGGCTACAGAGCCGGTCCAATTCGCACACCATGATCGTCGGTCCGCCTCCACTCCGTGCTCGCTGGATTGCGATCGAAGCGGCTTCATATACGCGGTCAGGATGTCGGGCGTCCACCTGCATCAAGCCGATCTGGTCCGCGAAAATACCGAGTTTAAATGGGTTAAACCGCTCGGTGTTCGTGCTGATGCCGTATAAATTGTCCTCGACGATCAAGATCATCGGCAATTGACGTTCGACAGCGAACGATACGGCCTCGTAAAACTCCCCCTGGCGTGCGGCGGCGTCGCCGACCGTCGCCACGGCAATATTTGGGCGGTTGTGCAGCTGCATCGCCCACGCGGCACCGCAGGCGGGTAAAGCATTGGAACCTGTGGGTGTTGGCACACTCCAAATGTTGTGCTTTCGCGAAGAATAGTGCCCCGGCATTTGCCGACCGCCGCTGGACGTGTTCCGCTTGGCGAAATAGGCTCGAGCCAGGTCCCAGTTGGTCACTCCTCGCGACAACACCAAAGCTCGATCGCGATAGTAGGGAAAGACGTAGTCGCCTGGTTCCAGCAATTGGCCAATAACTCCCAGCGGTTCATGTCCCATCCCGGCGACTTGAAACCAGCCCTTGCTTTGTCGATGCAGAACGCCCTCGCGGCGGTCCCCCTCGCGGCTGAGATACATCAGCCGCAGGATTTCCAGCCGGTTGTACGTCATTTGCGCTTGATTGACAGACATGCGTATAACACCTTTGCCCTTGGTCGTTGTTCGACGCGATGGGCGCGCCGATCTGGCCACGTAACCTACTGGCGTAACCGGCGATTTTACTTGGAATTTGCCGAAAAACGCTTCAAAAATTCTAATGACTGGCCGCCGGTTTGCAAGGACGAACAAGACGCTGGTTGATTCACGTAGAACCTTGGCCTAAATTGAAGCTTTGCGGCACGGGACGATCTCGATGTCCAATGGTAACCTTTATTCGAGGGTGGCAATGTCCTCTTGCATTTTCCGGGTCGGCCGGCGCTGGGCCGTTTCGATGGTGGCGCTGTCGTTAGTTGCTTGGTTGGGATCGGCCAGTGATTCGCCTGCCGACAATCCCCGCTCTGACGACGCACGCAAAGAATCCGTGCAGCGGGTAACGGAAGACCTGAGATTTCTCTCAGCCGACGATTTACGCGGCCGTTTGCCGGGCACTCCAGAAATGGAAGTCGCCGCCCAATACTTAGTCGATCAACTTCAGGCCGCGGGCTATCAACCCCCGATGCCTGACGGCACGTTTCTCCAGCCATTTCCCGTCGCCGGACGCGTGTCGTCCCTAGTCAAAGAAACGTGCGTCTTGGAATTGACCCATGAACAAGGCGAAACAATTCGTTTGCAGTTGGATGACGACTACCGCCCTCAAATAACGGCGCGGGGTTTTTCGCTGGCAGGTGAATTGGTATTCGTCGGATACGGAATCGACGCGGAAGAGGAACACAACTACAACGATTACCGGAACATCGATGTTCAAGGTAAAATCGTCGTGCTGCTGCGCATGGAACCCCAGCAAGGCGACGCGCGGTCGGTGTTTGATGGCGCGGAAAACAGTCGTTACGCCGGGATCGCGGTCAAAGTAGCCGCCGCTCGGCGCGCCGGTGCCGCCGGTGTGATTTTTGTCAACGACAGCGTTACGGCACCAACGGCAGAAAAGGATGAATTAGCAGCGTATGACCAGTTCGGAGCGTCGGTGTCGCGCATGCCGTTCGTCCATGTCAAGCGCTCGGTTATCGATGAATTGTTGGCCAGTTCACCCCTCATTCGTTTTGACGGATCAAAATTGACTAGTTTGGCAGCGGTCGAACGCGTGATTGACGAAACGCTGGAGCCGCAGTCCGCGCCCTTGACGGGTTGGCAAGTGTCGATGACCGCCGAAGTGCGCCGCGACGACATTCAGGCATTCAACGTGATCGCGGTGCTCGAAGGCGAGGGCCCGCTGGCTGATGAAACGATTGTCATCGGGGCTCATTACGATCATATCGGTATGGGCGCATTCGGTTCGCGTTCTGGCGGACGACGCGAAATTCATAATGGCGCAGATGACAATGCCAGCGGGAGCTGTTGTGTCGTCGAATTGGCGCGGCGGTTCGCTTCGCGGGACAAAAAGCCAGCCCGGCGGCTAGTGTTTATCTGCTTTTCCGCGGAGGAAATGGGATTGCTCGGCGCGCGGCATTATGTCAATGAACCGCTCATTCCGCTTGATAAGACGATCTGCATGGTGAACTTCGACATGATCGGCATGATGGGCGATGACCGCCGCGTAACCGTGTTCAGCGCGGAGACCGCGGAAGAGTTTTCTGGTATTCTCGACCGGGCCAACGAAGCCCATGGATTGAATCTTAATAAGCCTCGCGGCGGCAATGGCGCCAGCGACCATGCGATGTTCTTGCAAAAAGATATTCCCGTCATGTTTTTTCACACGGGTTTGACGCCGACGTACCATACACCCGAAGACGATTTCGATACCATTAACATTCCGGGCATGATGGAAATCATCGACGTGGCGGAAAAGACAGTCGATGGACTGCTGGAACTGAAAGAACGCCCGAAACGAGTCTCGGCTTCGCGCGGAACGGCGCCGCGCGTGACGTTGGGTGCGGTGTTGGCTTCGCTGGAGGACGGCGGCGTCGCCATCGAAGAGATTGCCGAGGGTTCGATTGCCGCCAAGGCTGGTTTGCAAGTCGGCGACGTGATTTTGGAAGTCGCCGATGAAAAGGTCGCCGTCCGTCGCGACGTCAATCGACAAGTCATCGCGAATGCCGGAAAAAAAGTCAACTTTGTCATTCGCCGCGGGGAGGCACAGTTGACCCTGGAAATCGAGCTGGTGCCCCCAAAGAACGAATGACTCGGGCCGGTATTCACCACGCGCGGCATGTTTGGGTTTTGGGCGCATTGATCGGGGCGCTGGTTACCAGGACCTTTGCCGACGAAACTAGCGACCAAGTTGCAACGGTTCGGCCGAACATCGTTTTTATCTTGGCGGACGATTTGGGCTACGGTGAACTGGGTTGCTACGGTCAATCGAGAATTCACACGCCGAACCTCGATCGCTTGGCCGCAGCCGGCGCCCGCTTAACGCAACACTACGCCGGTTCGCCCGTTTGCGCCCCATCGCGCTGTTCATTATTGACGGGGAAAAGTTCCGCACGCGCTCAGATTCGCGATAACCGGGACTCGGGACAGCCGGGACCGTTTCCGGGACAGTGGCCGTTGGCGGCCGAAACCGAAACGTTCGCGCGGGTGTTGCAGCGCGCGGGATACGCGACAGGAGTATTCGGCAAATGGGGTCTAGGACTGGATGATTCCACCGGTTCGCCGCTGCGGCAGGGCTTCCACGAGTTTTATGGGTACGACTGCCAGCGCCTGGCACATAGTTATTATCCCCCCTATTTGACCCGCGGCCATAGTCGCGTGGGGATCAATCAACATCCAATCGCCGCCCACCAACAGCAATCTACCGGGGAGATCAACGCTGGTGACTATCGTGGGGATCAATATGCTTCCGAGCTGATAGTCGCGGAGGCGTTGGACTTCATTCGGCAG
This sequence comes from Planctomycetota bacterium, assembly GCA_014584305.1. Lineage (GTDB taxonomy): Bacteria > Planctomycetota > Planctomycetia > Pirellulales > Pirellulaceae > BJ22. The sequence continues at coordinate 7,588 of JACTND010000119.1, forward strand.
CACGCGGGCGGACCGTTTCTTTTGTATGTGCCATTGATCGAGCCCCATCTCGCGATGCACCCGCCACAAGAATGGATAGATCTCTATCCCCTCGAATGGGATCAAGAGTATGGCCCCTATCGCGGCCAAAACGGATACCTGCCCCATCCACGCCCGCGAGCGGCTTATGCCGCCATGATATCGCATTTGGACCATCATGTGGGCCGCATTCTGGATTGTTTAGATCAACTGGGGTTAACGAAAAATACGTTGGTGGTTTTCACGTCGGACAATGGGTCAACCCATGGCGGCCGCGATTTTCGTTTCTCTGTAGGCGGCGCGGCTTGTGAGTTCTTTCAATCGACCGGCGGCCTGCGCGGATCTAAAGGAAGTTGCTACGAGGGTGGTTTGCGCGTGCCCTGCATCGCGCGTTGGCCAGGGCGCATTCCCGAGGGCTTGATTGTGGACTTTCCCAGTTATTCTCCCGATTGGTTTCCAACACTCTGCGAAGCCGCCGGAGTGGACAATTATGGCCAGCTGGACGGAGTCGATTTGATTCCCGTTTTGTGCGGTGACAAAACCGAAGTGCAACGCGATGTAGGGATGGCCTGGGAGTTTCACGGATATGGCGGCTGGATCGCTGCTCGAAGCGGCGACTGGAAACTCGTGATGAAAAACATTGCGACTAATCCGCACGGGGCCAGTGAACTGTACAACTTGGCAGAGGATTCAAAAGAAGCGCACAACGTTGCTGATGGAAATGAGGAAATCGCTGCTCGACTGATGGTCGCTTACCAAGCTGACCGAATTGCCGAACCAAATTTTCCCTGGCCGTTCGATCGAGATCTGCTTCCTCCGGTTCGAAGTCGAGATTGGGAGTCATTGTTTGACGGAGAAACACTCGCGGGCTGGACAGTCCGCGGTGGACAAGCGACGTTTTCCGTCGAAGACGGGTGCATTCTTGGTCGAACGGCGCCGAATTCACCAAATACGTTCCTATGTACGGAGGCCGAATTCGGAGACTTCATTTTGGAGTTGGAATTTCTAGTCGATCCGCAACTGAATTCGGGAATTCAGATTCGCTCGCAGTCGATTCCTGAATATCGCGATGGCGTCGTGCATGGGTATCAAGTAGAAATCGATCCTTCGGATCGTGGCTGGACCGGCGGCATTTACGACGAGAGCCGGCGCGGTTGGCTGTTCGACCTGTCGCGCAACCGCCCGGCGCGGTACGCATTCCGCCCCGGAGCTTGGAATAGGCTGCGCATTTTAGCGCGAGGAGATCGGCTCCAGTCCTGGCTCAACGGCGTGCCCGCTGCGGATTTGCGCGATTCGCAAACGGCAACCGGATTTATTGCCTTGCAAGTCCACGGGGTTGGCGCCCGGCAAGTTCCGCTGCATGTTCGCTTTCGCAGTATTCGCATCCTGCGCGACCCGCTCGATGAAGAGCTTTTCCAAGAATCAACATCAGATGTTGCTCAAGAGAAGATTTTCACTGATCCCTCAAAACTAGAATTGGTGGTCGATGGCCTCCAGTTTGGTGAAGGCCCCGCAGTAGGACCAGATCGCAAGGTATATTTCAGTGATATTCCCAACGATCGAATCCTAGTGCATGATCCGGCAACTGGAGAAACGTCGGTCTTCATGCAGCCCAGTGGCAAGGCGAATGGTTTGTACTTTTCACCCGGAGGCCGATTGGCGATGTGCGAGTCGGAAACACGCGCGGTGACACTTTTCGACGGTGCAAACCGGCGCGTGCTGGCCGAACGCTTCGAAGAAAGAAGGTTGAACAGTCCTAATGACATTGTGGCTGATGGCTCTGGCGGTTGGTACTTTACCGACCCCCGCTATGGCGATCGGCAATCGATGGAACTGGACCGCGAGTGCGTGTATTACATCAACGCTCAAGGCAAGCTCTCTTTGGTGCTGGACTCCCTGTCGCGCCCCAATGGCATTGAAATGTCCCCCGATGGTCGGCATTTATATGTGGCGGACCACGCCGCTGGGCGAATATGGGTCTATGACGTTCCTCAGCCTGGGCACTTAGAGAATGGGCGCCAATTCGCTGGAATCGGCAGTGATGGAATGACCGTGGATCGGTTTGGAAATTTGTATGTCACTTGGCAGCGAGACGTCATCGTCTTCGCACCCGATGGTCGTGAGTTAGACCGACTAACCATGCCCGCGCCTCCGACGAATTGCATACTTCACGGCCCCACTCTCTACATCACGACCCCGCACGCCCTCTACCGCCTCCCCTAGCTTCACCTACACCTTAAAGGACAGGCATTATTATAATGTTTCCACCGTGATTTGCCCTTATCCGTGACCAAAAATCAAGTTGATGTGTTCAATGGCGCCAATTACATACAACTTCGTCAGAGAATGACCATTCAGCCGACTTGGTCCACGAAATGCCCGATTCTACAAATCAGCCAGGACGAGAATGAATGGCCACCAACAAACCGCGAGTGGTGGCAGTTGATAGGGCGATATATTACGACCGATATCAAATGAAGCGACGCGTCAGTTTCAATCTTTCTTCTTGATCGGCACGAGGTTGTCCAAATGGTGCCGCCCCTTTTGTTGAGCCAACTCTTGCA
>JACTND010000243.1 GCA_014584305.1 Planctomycetota bacterium
AAGCGTTCGCCGAGCTTCTGCTCGAGCACCTGCGGCGGCGGAGCAACGGACGTCGCCCGCGGCAGACAATGGCTTGGCCGGGCTACGGGTCCATCCAGGACCGAACGACGTGCTTTCTCTGGCTCGCCCACGATGCAAATCTGAAAGAAGATCGGCAGCACGCCGGCGTACGGTTCCCCGTCACGATTCTGGAGGTCGCCGATTGGGGACAACGCAAAGCGAATTGAATTCTCGCCGCGTGGCAAGTGGTCGAGATGATAGTACAGCACCATGCTGGTTCGCCCCGGCGGCTCGCATGCAGCCTGGATCGCCACGGGCATAACCCACAACTGGTCCGCTCGATACTTCAGCGTTCCCGTGATCGGCTTCGACCGGTCGAGCGCATCGGCACTGTCAATTTCAACCTGTTCCAACCAGACCGGCGGTTCTGGATGCGGTTCGTGAACGTGTCCCGTCAAACCACGAGCAGACACAATTTCCGCATCTCTTACGTTGAGCCGAGCGGCCTGGCGCGGCGTCAATTGAAATGCGAATAGTTCCCCGCAGAAGCAGTGGACAAGGTGCGGCTTGCCATCCTTTGTCAATTTGCCGCCGATCACGAATGAGCAGCCGACGCCACGGTGAAGCGCGTCGTCGAGCCGCTGAATGAAACCGTCCTGCACGTCGGTCCTCGGGCAATTGGCCCGAACCCACGCCGTAGCTAGGTCGCGCAGGATCATGTTTTTTGGCCCCCCGGTTCATTGTTCGCGGGCAATTCCACGGCACTCGTTTTTATCACGCCGGCCACCATCTGGCCAGCAAACGGCGGTGCCTGGATTCGCTGAGAATTCGGACATTCGACGCCCCCCAACGCCTTGCAATCGTTCCGAACCGCTGGCTCAGTGTCACTCCCGCATGCGGATGGGCCGCGACGGGAACCACGCAACGAGGAGCCAGAACGATGAACGAGCAAAAGATGTTGGACGGCCTGGTGCGAGAATGGGAGTCGGAGGGGCGGTGGGTGAATCGCGGGCGGTGGAAGCGGGCCAAGAACGGCACGCGGGAATATCTGCCGACCAAGCGCGAGATCGCCGCCAAGTGCAAGTTGTTCCGCGCCATCGGCGGTTGGCGCGGCGCGGCCAAGCGGGCACCGCGCGGCGGCGAGTTCTCCGTGGCGACGACCGCAGGCATCTGACGCCCCCGTTTGGCCACCAGTTCGCCCACGAGGCCGCACGTTGCGGCCTCTTCTTACGGTTGGACCGTTCGTCCGACCGTCCACGCGACGCCAACGTGGGCCACCCGTCCGCGCCGTCACGGCCGCTGGCTGGATGTCTGTGGTCAGCCTGAGGTAACTGTGTCCTGGCGCGGCGGCGTTCGCCACGCGAAACGAATCCCCCGGAACGAAAGGAAATTGCGATGAGCAAGACCACGACGAAGCCGGCGGTCGGCTACATTCGCATGAGCAGCGACCAACAGCAGGATAGCCCAGTTCGGCAGCGAAAGGATGTCGAAGCGCTCGCCAAACGGCTGGGCTACCGCATCGTCCGCTGGTACGAAGACCACGGCCTGACCGGCACCGAGTCGAGCAAGCGGAAGGACTTCCAGAAGCTGCTGGCCGACGCCAAGAACGGATCGTTCTGCGCCGTGCTGCTTTCCGAGCAAAGCCGCATGTCGCGCGAAGACGTGTTCGACGCGATGGTCCATTGGAAACTGCTACGCGACGCCGGCGTGAAGATCGTCACCTGCCAGCGCGGCGAACTCGACTTCTCGAACCTTGGCGGCGTGATCACCGCCATCGTCGATCAGTACGGTGCCCGCGAAGAAGCAGTACGTCTGGCCGACCGCAGCCTGAGCGGCAAGCGTCTGGCGATCAGCCAGGGGAAAAAGCAAGGCGGACCGCCCTACGGGTATGACCGCGAGATTCTCGATGAGACGGGACGCGTAGTGCGTCGCGTCGGGCCGACTGAGAAGTTTCGTCGGCCGATTCAATGGGCATCGCGGCTCGTGGCATCGAGCGATACGCAAGCCGTCGAAGCGGTGCGGACCATGTTCGAGGCGGTCGCCGGCGGCGCTTCGTGCGGCGCGGTCGCCCGGCAACTCAACCGGGCCGGCGTCCGCACCATGTTCGGCAAGCGGTTCAACGCCAGTAGCGTGCGGCGAACAGTGACCAACCCGGTTTACATCGGCACCATCGTGGCGGGAAAGAAACAACGGCGCGGCAAGTTTCGCAGCTTGTTCGACGACGGAGGCATCGTTTGCGAGGAAGCCCACGAGCCGTTGGTGTCGCGCGATCTGTTCGACCGCACCCAGCGGATGCTACCGCGGAACCACAAGCCGTCGAAGGCCCCGACGCCGGGTCGATACCTACTGACGGGCGTGGTCTACTTGAGCGACGGGCGGCGGCTACAAGGCGGCACCATGAGCCATTCCGACCGGAAGGTGGTGCGAAGGTATTACACGTTGCCGCCGAAGGAGTTCGAGGAACATCCCGACGAACACGATCGGCCCGGCTTTCGGGCTGATACCATCGAGCAGGGTGTGCTAGCCAAGCTCCAGTCGTTCATGTCCGACGAACGCACTAAGCGCGCCATCCGCAGCGAGATCACCCGCCGCACGAAGAAGGCCGAGGCCAACGTCGGTCGGCTTGAAACGCAGATGGAAGCGTTGCGGGCCAAGATTGAACGCGCCACCGAGAACCTGGCCCTCGCCAACCCCGAGGACATTCCCGGCATCTCGAAGCTGCTGGCGGGCTGGCGCGACCAGGAAGCCAACATAAAGGACAAGCTGCGGCAGGCCCGCGGCGAAGGAGCGCCATCCCCCGAAGCTTTGGAGGTCATCGGCCGGCTTGACGAACTGCTCGAACGCCTTTCGGAGGCCGACCACGAAAAGCTGTCGTTCGCCATTCGTCAGACGATCAAGCGGGTAACGCTGCGCCGCGAGCGCCGTCACCAGAATGGCTATCGGGTCACCATGTAGGACGGCGTGATCGAACTCCGCGACGACCTCGGCGTCGCGGGCGTCATCCCGCTAACCGACGACGATATTCCCACCCCCGGCCGTTGGCGCGAGGTGGCTGACTTCATCCGCCAGCGGGGCGACGTGGTCTTCTTCCGCGACGTTTGCGAGCACGTTGGCCTGAAGGGTTCGTGCGTCTCTCGCCTCCTGGCCCAGGCGGTTCTCAGCGGCAAGGTCCGCAACCTGGGCCATCAGAAGGGCTGGATCGCCGCCGAATAGGCCGCAATTCAGTTGTTCGCTCTTTGTCCGCCTCTTGGACGCCCGCGAATGTCGGCATTGTCGATCTGTATTACAAAAAGATCGACTTGGGGGGTTCCTATCCGTACGATTTCAAACTCAAGTTGACCAATAACGACAGCTTGTACGCACCGGGCCAAGGCTTCAATTGGATTATATTCGGCGATATGGCGAGCGGTACTAGCACGCTTCCCGATTTTTCTTTGTCGTGGCACACCTTCCCCAATCCCGGTATCATTTTCACGTTTTCCGGTGGGGGCATAACGGACCGACGTTTTTGGATGTGACCAATTTTATGACCGACGGTTGGCTTCCTACGGGTGTTGGTGATTTCGTGACTTGATCCGGAACCTCGGCATTCGATGTGCCCGATGGTGCGTTGTTGATTTCGGCGTTGATTTCGATTAACGTCGCGGCACTTCCCGATTTCAAACCAGCGATTCGAATTCCAGAACCGGCAATGGCTTGGGTGCTGGGTTGTGTTGCCCTGTGCGGGACCGTCCGTCGGCGCGGCCGAGTTTAGGCGCTATCGCCCTGCGCCAGTAAGGAGGCCGGCAGAAAATGTCTGATAAGCTCCGCCGTGGCAGAGGCCATCGAGTCACTGTTGCGGTGGCACAGGACGAATTCACGTCCACGGTTTCCAAGTTCCCTGCGCTGGCTGGGGGATGCAATTAGGTCGGCCAATCGGTCCACCAATTGTTCGCTGTTCCCCGGTTCGTAGAGCAGACCGCCGCCGCTGGGTTCGATCATTTCGGGAAAAGCACCGTGGGCGGGTTGAACGACCGGAGTTCCTGACGCCAGCGCCTCCAACACGAAAAGCCCCTTGGGTTCCACTTGTTGGGTGGGTACGGAGAAGACATCGACGTCTTGAAGAAAGTCCAACTTGGCGCGCCGATCGACCACGCCAACATACTCGTAGTCGGCGCCTAAGCCCGCGTCGCGCAATTTCGCCCATTGGGCTTCGGCATATGTTCGGTCCGGTGGGCTGAGCCATCCGGCGATGCGCAGGCGAACGTTGTCGATACGTCGTTCGCAGCGCAAGTGGATAAAAGCCTGGACGAAGTGGTGAAGTCCTTTCTCCGGCGCCAACCGCGCCAGATAGCCAAGGTGCACGGTATCGCGTTGAGGCTTGGACGTGTCTCCGCGCGTTTTGTAGTCGTGCGTATCGATTCCCAGCGGCGTCACGTGGATGCAGTCGATCGGCAACTGGAAGTATTCGCTCATTCGCTGTCCGAAGGCGCGACTATGAACGATGAATCCGTCGGCCGATTGTGCATTGCGCCGAATCAGTTCGAGGCAGCGTTGGCGATCCCCCTCGGGGAGCCGCTCGAGAAACACGTCATCCCCCTGCAACGTCACCAAAATGGGGACATCCAATTTTTGTTTCATTTCGGGCAAAAACCCGGAAACGAGGATGTTCGAGACGATGACAGCGTCCGGCCGGGCCCGGGTGGCCATCCAATCCACTAGCCGCCGGACCTCCTTCCGCTGGTGGCCATCCATCCCGCGCAGCATCGACGCAGTCAGCTCCCCGAGCATGGCGGCGTCGGTTTCCACGGCTTTGGACGTCACACGTTTCAGCAACCAGGGTTGATCAAACAGGCGGTCCAGCCAGCGCGGGACCCACCGAAAGAAGGGGACTTTTTCTTGAAGATAGACGTTGATGCCGCCAAAAAACACTTGATCGAGGCTCACATCGTCTTCGTCGGTTCGGATGGGCGTATAGAGCGGGACGAGTTGGGCCTGCCAACCCAAACCGCGCAAGGCTTTAACCAGCGCGTTGTCGTGGAGGCAACTGCCGCAGTACATACCCCCCGCCCCGGCGGTGAGGTAAACGAGCCGTGGGGGACGCGATCCGGCAGATGCCATGTCAACCTAGCCCACGAGTTGTGCGTTGAGGTGTTCGCCGCATGATTGCACAATGCGTTTCGCAGCTGCGTCAACTTGTTCTCCGGTCAGCGTCCCGCGGTGGCTCCGCCACTGGACAGTCAGCAGCAAGCGTTTGCGACCTGGCCCATCGCGTTGGGGATCGCGGAACGTTTCGCGGTAGCGAACCGATTCCAGCTCGGGGCCGGCAGCGCCGATCACCTGCGATTCCAGGTCCGCCCACATCACGGGTTCGCCCACGATAAAATTGAAATCGCGGGTGACGGCGGGGTACTCGCTGAGCGATTGGAATTTGGGAACCAGGACCGCGCGCGGTTCAAACCAGTTGAGGTTCAGTTCGGCCACCGTTGCTCCTCGCCGCAATCCAAATCCCTTGCATCCAGCGGCATGGAGGGTCCCGATGAAGCCGATCGTCTCATCCTCGGCCTCGATCCGGGCCGCCTGGCCATCGTCCAACAACTCCGCCGCTTCAAAACGGACGAACCGCAACTGGACGTGAGGAGTCAACTCGCGGGCAACGGCCTCTAACACTCCTTTGACGACGAAAAAATCTCGTTCGCTGACCAGCCCCAGAGCCAGTATTTCGCGGGGCAAGCCGACGGGTTGCGGAAGATAGATGTGGGCTGTTTCGAAGAGTTCGATCTCTTCATTGAAGCGATATTCGTTGATTCGGCGGGCTTCGAGCAGGCTCGGAATCAAACTGCGCCGCAGGAATTGCACAGCACCGACGTTCTGCGAGGCTTTCTCCAAAACGCCCAACATCGGCTGGTTGCTGGTCAACGGTGGATGGTCGGTCCAAGGGGAAAACACGCGAGACCAGGATTCCGGGACCATGCTGGCCGTCATCGCTTCATCGAATCCGCCGGCGGCAACGGCGCGGCGAACACGCTCGACGACGCGCTGCCTGGTTGTCAAGCCGGACGTTGCCAGCGGGACGGCGACATTATCGGGAATCTGGTGGTAGCCGTAGGTCCGTCCAATCTCCTCGACCAGATCGACTTCGCGCTCCAGATCGGCCCGCCAACTGGGAGGCGTCGCCCTCCAGGCATCAACGGTTTCCTGATCGATCGATACGCCTAGCCGAGGCAATACGTCGCGCGTGAATGCGTCGGGAACTTCGATTCCCAAAACGCGAGTGATCTGCGATTTGCGGAGGGTGATGGCCGCGCGTGGGGGGGGCGGCTGCCCGACGTCGATGACACCGCGCAGCAATTCTCCTCCCGCCAGCTCGACGATCAATTGGCAACAACGGCGGCTGGCCCATTCTGCTTGTTCCCAATCGACACGGCGCTCAAAACGGAAAGACGACGGGCTGTGCAAGTTCAACCGCCGCGCTGTATTGCGGATCGCCAGCGGTGCGAACACGGCGGATTCGATCACGATGTCGCGCGTTTGAGGATGAATTTCCGATTCGGCCCCTCCCATAACGCCACCGATCGCCACCGCGCGTTCGCCGTCAGCGATAACGCAATCGTCGCCAAACAAGTGATAGGTCCGATGGTCAATAGCCTCGATCGTCTCTTGGTTTCGAGGGCGGCGGACGGTGATCGCGCCGCCGCGCAGATGATGCAAGTCAAATGCATGGAGCGGTTGGCCACACTCGAACATGACATAGTTGGTGGCATCGACGACGTTGTTGACGCTGGCTACACCAATCGTGGCCAATCGGTCGCGCAGCCAGGCAGGGCTAGGCCCGATGCGAACACCGCGCAGCACGCGGGCGGTATAGCGCGGGCATAAGTCGGGCGCTTCGACCGCCACGCGCAGTACGTCGTGGACGGCGCTCGACGACTCGACCAAATGCGGCACCGGAATCGTGACGGGGACTCGAAATAGGGCCGCGATTTCGCGGGCCACACCCAGGTGACCGAGACAATCGGGGCGATTGCTAGTCACTTCCACATCGAGACAGCGGTCGCCGCCGACCGCCGTCGTCGATTCGTGATTCAGTCCAGACATCGTCAAACGGTCCACGAGTTCGTCGTGGTGCATCGTGAGCCGGACATACTCATTCAACCAATTCCAGGAGACTAACATCGAGGTCGGTTCCTCATATTCGGTACGAGTGGTTGGTGGTCAGCCACCTACCACGCCTTTATGTTTGTACGTCACGACTAAAATTGACGTAAGAAACGGATATCGTTCGTAAACAAGTCGCGAATATCTACGATACCGTGGCGGATCATGCACAGCCGCTCGACACCCAATCCAAAGGCAAATCCGGACCATTGTTCGGGATCGATGCCGACGGCGCGTAACACATGGGGATCCACAACACCGGCTCCGCCGAACTCGACCCAACGCCCATTCCAAAAATAGTCGGCTTCGACGCTGGGCTCGGTGAACGGAAAGAACGACGGTCGGATGCGGACGGGGACTTGGCTCCCCAAATAATTGCTGGCGAACAGCCGCAGCACGGTTTTCAGATCGGCCAGGGTGACGTGGTGATCGACATACAGACCCTCCATCTGGTGGAACATCGGAAAATGTGTCATGTCGGCCGTATCGGGTCGATAAACGCGCCCCAAGGAAATGATGCGCAAGGGGGGAGGCGTTTGCTCCATCGCGCGGATTTGAACCGTGCTCGTCTGGCTGCGCAACAGCAATGTCTCCGCGTGTTGGCGGCCGGCCACACGGAGATAGAAATTGTCCAACGGATCGCGTGCTGGATGCGCGGCCGGGATATTAAGCGCTTCGAAGTTATGCCATTCATCTTCGACTTCTGGGCCATATGCGGCGGTGAAACCGAGTCGCCCCATGATGTCGGTCAATTCGTTGATCGTTTGAGTGATGGGGTGCAACCGGCCGACCCGTTTCGGTTGGCCGGGAATTGTCGGATCAAACGCTGTCGCGTCCGCCGCGGCCGGTCGGTCGGAAGCCAACCGGATTTGCGCTTGCTCGAACGCCAATTGAATCCGTTCTTTCGCCGAATTGAATTGTTGGCCAGCGGCTGGCTTATCAGTCGCGGGAACGTGGCTCAACTGCTTCTGAAAGGATTTAAAACGTCCGCTTTTGGCGCCGAGAAATTCGACTCGCGCGTGTTCCAAAGCGTTGGCGTCCGGCGCTTGTGCGAACGCCGCGCAGGCCGCGCTGGATAACTCCTCCAATTCCTGCGCGAAGCGTTCCAACGACAAGGCGGAAGTCGTGGACATGGCCGAGGGCTTTACCGTTTGGCCAACGCTTCCTGAACGCGTTGGACGATCACATCAAACCCAGCCGAGTCGCGGACGGCGATTTCGGAAAGGCTTTTGCGGTCCAACTCGATCTGCGCCAAGGCCAGGCCGGCAATGAATTGGCTGTAGGCAATGCCGCGTTGACGGCAGGCGGCGCTGAGGCGGATGATCCACAATTGGCGATAGGTTCGCTTTTTGGTGCGGCGATCGCGGAACGCATAGGCGCCGGCGCGAACCAGCGATTCCTTGACCGTGCGGAACAATCGGCGGCGCCCGCCGCGATAGCCTTTGGCTCGTTCGAAAAGCCGTTTTTTGGCCTGCGTGCGCGCGGCCCCTTTGGTCGTTCTCATGGCTTATGCCCTATTCAATTTGGGTCGGCCAGGCCTCGAACAGCGTTCGATGTTTGCCGCCTGCCGACGGAACCATGTGCCTCTAGCTGCTGTACTTGCCCAACGCGAGCTGAATTTTCGTTTCCATCGTATCGGACACGACCTTGGTACCGCGCAACCGCCGTTTCCGCTTTTGGCTGACGCGCACATTGCGGTGACTGGTCCCGCAAGGACGATGTTTGGCTTTCCCGCCGGCCGACAGCCGGAAACGCTTTTTGACACCCTTATGGGTTTTCATCTTGGCGGACATGATCGCTCATCCGAAATCGTGTTCAAAAATTGGAACCGCGGATTGTACCAAAGTCGCCGGCGATCCCCAAGGGCCAACGGGTGGAAATCCAGGGGGAGATCGCCATTTTTGCGAACGATGACCGGACCGATCAGAACTCGTCGGCATACATTTCGTGAACTTCGGAGTTGGCGGCCGGCCAGATGTGAAAGTCGCCGGTGAGTCCTTCGTTAATCGACCAACGGCCGACTATTCCGTTGCTGCCACAGACACCGCGGTAGATTACCCGATGCCGTCCCAGGTAGTGTTTCGTCCATTGGCAAGCGGATTGGGCTCGGTCGAACTCGCCTTGGATCTTCCAGGGCCCGACGTAGTCGGTCCCTTCACCGCGGATTTGGCCGTTTTCGAAGGTCAAATACAGGTGCATCCAGCCGCGGCGTGTGTGGTGCGGCTCCGTAAAAAAACCGGTCCAAATGCCGGTGGGAAACAACGCCTCGTCGATTAGGTCGCTCTCGTTGGGAGTATTCATCGCAGTTTTCAGCGGCTTCGTGGTCAGTTTCCGGGAAACGGCTATTCCTACAACAAGCGATAATCCTTCGAGCTTGAACTCCAGCCGTCAAGATCCGCGCGAGACAACGGTATGTACTTGGAAACTCGTTTTCCACTCCGTGTTTCACAATTCGCTCGCGATTTAGATGGTTCATGTCGTGTTCGCCAGCGGTCTTCCACATACCTTACGGCTAAGAACTGGCCATTGCGGACACTTGACAGGGGACGTTTGGCAGCGTAAATTTACCATTACGCGGGGGCGGCAGTGATCTAGTTGCTGGGGTTAGCCCCCGTTTTCTATTTCCCGCCGCCAAAAACGAGATCCGGTGACGATGGATAGCGTGCGGCATTGATTCCGGTCGGTGATCCGGGCTCAACCTTCATGATGGTTGAGCCCACTTGCGGGGTACCGACGAACCAACGGTTTCAAGCATCTTTCACGGCGATCTTAGCCAAGCTCTGTGGTTGGCGACACGGGTTTCGGCCGACGTCGGTCGAGGCATTTATTCCTTGGTTTTTGGTTCAGGAGAGGTTTTTATGAACGTATCTCGTCGGAAGGGTTTTACCCTGATCGAACTGTTGGTGGTGATTGCCATCATCGGCATCCTCGTGGGGATGTTGCTGCCTGCAGTTCA
>JACTND010000214.1:0-1697 GCA_014584305.1 Planctomycetota bacterium
CTTTTCCACCACCGCATCAGCGAGAAGCCGAACGATCCGCCGAGCGAGTCGGCGGGATTTGGGCGCGCGTGATCAGCCCTTTGTAGCGAGAAGCCGAACGATCCGCCGAGCGAGTCGGCGGGATTTCTCTACTCTAACGTACTCAGCCATCGGCGGTACTCGTACTCGTACTCGGATTTCGCGCATCGTTCGAGTACGAGTAGGAGTAGGAGTAAGATGAGGAGCACCGTTTCACTGAATATGGGCACTTGTACTTAAGTAAACTGGAATAGGCATCTGGTGCAACGAACGACGAAACAAACATGGATAGACTGGATGCACAGGATGCCGGAAGAATCGAGTTACAGCTATCCACAAAACACTGAATTGCAGTCACCCTGTCCATCCCGTACATCCATGTTCCATGATCGATTTTGTTCGAATACAGAACATGGTGTCTTGGTTCACCGCACGGTAGACAATGACTGAATTGGGGCGACAGTTTGACTCGTTTAACCCGCAGCCAGAGGCGGACTCTAAGCAATGGTCGGCGGCGGCGACCAGGGGGTGACTGTTTGACTCGTTTAACCCGCAGCCAGAGTAGATTTGGCGAGTTGGACTTTGATGGTACTGATCGACTCAACCGCCAAATCTACGGCGGCGAGGGAGGGAGACTGACACGACCGATCAGACCGAGGCGACTGGGGAGAAAGGTGCTGCTAGGAAAACCGACAAATAACGCAACTTTTCGCTGATCGCCATCACTTTGCATTTGTTGTTCGTACTTCTACTCAGTGAAACGGTACTTGTACTTGATTCGATGTTTGCATTCCCGGCGGCGATCCGCAAAGCGATCGACACAATCAACGCCATCGAGTCGATCAACAGCGTGATGCGCAAGTTCACTCGGAATCGAAAACAGTATCCGCATCAAGACCGTGCCTTGAAGTTGATTTACATGGCGATCCACGAAGCCTCCAAGCCATGGACGACGCCGATCCCTCACTCGAAGGCCGCCCTAAATCACTTCGCCATCATGTTCGAAGAACGAATATCCAAAGCCTGACAAAAAGACTGCTGACACAAAAACATTTATAAGCCCCGCTTTGTGGCAGTCTCGGTCACCGCGAGAGCCACCGGAGGTGCATGAATTGGTGTTCGAACTGGACGCCGACGACTCAGGCCACCCGTTTGATCCACCAGTTGAAGCCGACGAGTCCCAGGCGCTGACCTGCGTCGACATCGACACCTTCCTGGCGAGCCTTCTATAATCCCTAACTCGTGTCGGCATGGGGACGATGCGCCCGAGTTGTGTGATTCAGGCGTATTTTGCTGACATCGACGTGCTTGTTGCACTCCGACAGGCGGCCAATTGGCTTACCGCCTCCAAAAACGCCCACCCTTTGAGTTGATCATGCTCCCTGGTACGCAATCTGGAAATCAAATTTCCTATCACCTGTTTATTTCAATCGCAACATGAAATTTGGGTTTTCTGGCAGGTTCAAAAGCGCATTTCGGATCTAGAGTAGTAGAGCAGGCCTGGCCTGGCCTGACGAATCGGATGAGCCAATCGAGACTGCTGGCGAAGTCGTAACCCGAAACGTCAGTGAGAGGCGAGATGTTTTCCCTCGCTCGCGCTTCGGGTTAGGGAATCGTCAGGACCGGCCTGGTCCCCACTTCTGGAGCTCTTGCGACCGGAGCAAACCCCTTGTCTTCTG
>JACTND010000214.1:1724-11765 GCA_014584305.1 Planctomycetota bacterium
TTTGCGACGGATGGCACGATGTCTATTGTTCGATTGGCAGAAAGTTGCTAACTTTCCTTCATTCACCGAAACAGAGCCGCCAGCATCACCTAAACGGACACACCGGTCCTGTGTGGCTCGTGGCTTCGCCATTCATCAATTCGTTAAGAAAATGAGGTCCCCTGATGGATCGCCTTAAGGTTGGGAAACCAGGTCACCGCATCACACGCCGTGAGAATCGTCGTCGGCGTCGGCCCACCACACTGGGGCTTTGTAAACTGGAAGTCCTGGAACCACGCGCCTTGTTGGCTGGCCTGCCGACGCTGATCGATATCGTGACCGGCGCGGGTGCGTCGGTACCCATCGCGCTTACCAATGTCAACAATACACTGTTCTTCACAGCGGACACTCCCGATCATGGCCGCGAGTTGTGGAAGACCGATGGGACGCTAGCTGGAACCACGCGCGTCGCGGACATTCGGCCCGGTGCCGCTGGTTCGGTACCACTCAGTCTAACGAATGTCAATGGCACCTTGTTCTTTATGGCGAACGACGGCACGCACGGGCACGAGCTGTGGAAAAGCGACGGGACCGCCGCGGGAACTGTACTGGTCAAAGATATCGCTGTTGGGCCGTATAACGGCGCCCAAAGCAGTTTGACGAATGTGAATGGCACCTTGTTTTTTGTTGCTACCGATATCACACACGGAAACGAACTTTGGAAGAGCGATGGAACGACCGCGGGCACGACCATGGTACGTGACATCAGGTCAGACCCCTATCTGGCGTCCGAGCCATCGAATTTCACCAATGTCAATGGCACTTTGTTTTTTGCGGCAAACGACGGCATTCACGGTCGCGAACTGTGGAAGAGCGATGGATCAGAAGCGGGAACCGTGTTGGTGAAAGATATCAATCCTGCCGCTTTCAGCCCTTTCGCCCCATTTGGTCTAACCAATGTCAGCGGCACACTCTTCTTCGTGACCACAGACGGCGTGCATGGTTACGAGCTTTGGAAGAGTGATGGCACGGAAGTGGGTACCGTCATGGTCAAGGACATTCGACCAGGCGCCGACGCGTCGGGACTTGGCCAGCTTACCAACGTCAATGGTGTGCTCTTTTTTGTCGCAAATGATGGGACTCATGGGAGCGAGTTGTGGAAAAGTAATGGCACGGAAGTGGGTACCGTTTTGGTGAAAGACATCCGCCTGGGACCACAGGGGTCAAGTGCATTTTTCCTCACGAACATCAATGGCGTCCTGTTTTTCAACGCGACGGACGGTTCCAGCGGATACGAGCTATGGAAAAGTGATGGGACCGAGGCCGGCACGGTGTTGGTGAAAGACATTCATGTCGGACCCGGGCATGCGGAACCCCGTTTTCTCACCAATGTCCAAGGCACGTTGTTTTTCGCCGCCAACGACGGAGAAAAGGGTTACGAGCTGTGGAAGAGTGATGGAACGGCGGCCGGTACGGCACTGGTATTGGACATTCGGCCAGGAACGTCGGCAGCCAACCCATCAGAATTGTTCAACGTGAATGGCACACTCTTCTTCCGAGCGGATGATGGAACCGCCGGGAACGAACTGTGGTTGTTGGATGGTGGAGACCAATCTCCAGTGGCAGGTCCAAAGGTCGCTGGGCCGGGCATCGCTGGGCCCGGTGTTCTAGGCGTGGGCGTGCCGGGTGCAGGTATCGCGGGCGTGGGGGTGGCCGGCGTCGGCGTGCGGCCTGCGTCCCCGCCCAGTGTACTGACCATGATCGAAATCGCTTCGGGAATCGCCGCCTCGCATCCGGAACACTTGACCAACGTCAACGGCAAGGTGTTTTTCTCTGCGTTCCGGCCCGATGTGGGGCGGGAACTATTCGTCTCGGATGGCACGCTGGCGGGAACTCACCTGGTCGCCGACATTCGGGCAGGTCTTGATAGTTCCTTTCCGCTCCAGTTGACGAACATCAATGGAACGCTGTTCTTCACGGCCATCAATGGAACCCACGGCCGCGAATTGTGGAAATCCGACGGAACTCCGGCCGGTACGGTGTTGGTCAAAGACATTCGAGTGGGTAATGAAGGGTCGTACCCTTTGGATCTAACTAATGTCAACGGCGTCCTGTTCTTCTCTGCATTCACTGTGGAACATGGGCGCGAGTTGTGGAAAAGCAATGGCACGACGGCGGGGACTGTGCTGGTCAAAGACATCCACCCGGGCGCACCAAGCTCGGGCCCGTCTCAATTGACAAACGCCAAAGGTATTCTGTTCTTTTCGGCAAACGACGGGACATCGGGATTCGAATTGTGGCGCAGCAACGGCAACAGCGGCGGGACGACCTTGGTAAAAGACATCAACCCCGGCGCGGCCAGCTCCAATCCATCCTTTCTGGAAAACGTCAAAGGGATCGTCTTCTTCGGCGCCAATGATGGAACGCATGGCGAGGAACTCTGGAAAAGCACCGGGACATTGGCTAATACGGTATTGGTGCGCGATATTCGCCCCGGCGCCGAAAGTTCTAACCTCCGCTATTTGACCAACGTGAAAGGAAACGTCTTCTTCGGCGCCAACGACGGTTCCGATGGGGTCGAATTGTGGCGCAGTAACGGCTCCAGCGCCGGAACAGTGCTGGTCAAAGACATTCGCAGTGATCAACCGAGTTCCTATCCAAACCAACTCTTAAATCTCAATGGGTTCCTGATCTTCGTCGCCGATGATGGGATTTCGGGAAACGAAGTTTGGCGCAGCAATGGCCGCGCGCAGGGTACTGTCCGCGTCCGCGACATTCGTGTTGGAGCGCTGGGCTCCGATCCGGCCAACCTGATGAATCACAACGGCTTGCTATATTTCAGCGCCAACAATGGACCGGCCGGGCACGAGTTGTGGCGCAGCACAGGATTTGGTCCTGAAACGATGCTGGTCGCCAACATCAATCCTGGGAATGCCCATTCCTATCCGAGTTGGATCGCCAGCAATGGTGTCGCGATCTTTTTCGCCGCCAATAATGGGACGAACGGCAACGAATTGTGGGTCTTGTCCAATCCCGAAAGCAGCCCGGCACCGGAAGCGTCGCCGTTGGCAGATACGGACGACGGAAGCCGATGGTCCCCGTTGGCGTCAGTCGGTTTTGAAAGTTCGCGACGGTCAATCAAATTGCAATTGAAAAGTCAATCGGTCCGACAAATCCAAGATCTCGGTGCAACCTTATTTCAGACAGTTCCTGCGCTCCCATTGGTCACGTCGCGTGAGCACGAACTGATGCCAAGCAACGGTGAACAATTCCAGTCAATCCGTAAGGCCTTGGGGAGATACCATCACTTCGCGAGGCAGACGTTGAATTCCAACTTCGGTGATAATGAAAGCTTGCAGCACGATGCCGTATTTGCGGCCTGGACCTAAACAATGGACTGTTTATTGCACAGCAATCACCGTCAAGCTATGTCCTGCATTTACGAGGCGGGGTCGGAAAGCACTTCCGCTTTTTGATGGTGGGCGTCCATCTCAAGCACAATGCAGCCAATCCTTCGGCTGTAAAGGGTCAGAGGTCTTTTTCAGGTCGGGCAAGTCACCTCTGTGGGGCTAAGTCCTGCTAGGACCTGAAAACAGACTCCCGCCACCCTTGGCGGTACGTTCCCTTTCCGGAATGCGGTTGAGATGGATATTCACGCCGGAATAGTCGGTCAGGCCAGACTTTCGAGTCGTACCCACATGCATTGTTGGTTGCGGGTAGGGATGGACGGAATTAGGATGAGTCGGTGATAGGCCACGCGCGGGAGGCCGTCAATGGGTTAATCGTCGCGCGACGACTATCGTGAGTAATCCAACCTAGGAGAGACTTCGATGAAGTGCGCGACTCGAATCTCGAAACATCCCAGGCTCCATTGCCGCACAGCAATTCGTCGCCGGCAAATGGTCGTCGCCGCCCCCCTTGGGTTTCAAATGTTAGAGCCGCGCGCGTTGTTGGCGGGCTTGCCCGTGTTGTTCGACTTGCTCCCCGGTGTTGCAGGGTCGAATGCTTCGCAGTTTACCAACGTCAACAATTCCGTGTTCTTCGCCGCAGACGATGGAATCAATGGTATGGAGTTGTGGAAGAGCGACGGGACCGAGACCGGTACGTTTCTTGTGCGCGATATCAACACAGGTACCGCCAGTTCATATCCGAACAATCTTGTCAACGTCAATGGCACACTGTTCTTTACAGCTAGTGATGCCGGAGGGGGAATCGAGTTGTGGCGGAGCAACGGGACCACTGCGGGAACATTCCGCGTTCTCGACATTCGACCTGGAACCAATAGCTCCTTTCCGGAATATTTAACCAACATCAACGGCACACTCTTTTTTGCGGCTGACGACGGCGCCAATGGCGTCGAGCTCTGGAAAAGCGATGGAACCACTGCCGGAACCGTGATGGTCAAGAACATCGGGCCCGGCGCCAGCAGTTCACATCCAGAGGAATTGGTGAATGTCAATGGCACGTTGTTCTTTCGAGCTGATGACGGCGCGAACGGCACGGAATTGTGGCGCAGCGATGGGACGTCAGCAGGAACCCTGCTGGTCAAGGACATCAACGCCGGTCCAAACAGTTCATTTCTAAGTTCGTTAACCAACGTGAACGGCACGCTGTTCTTTGCGGCGTTCGGTGGAGTGTCATGGAATTTCGAACTGTGGCGCAGCAACGGCACCGCCGCCGGAACCGTGATGGTCAAAGACGTGATGCCCGGAATGGGAGCATCGTACCCCAGTCAACTGACAAATGTGAATGGGACGTTGTTTTTTCAAGCGCGGACACCTTTTGCGGAAGGGACCGAACTCTGGAAAAGCAACGGTGAGGAATCGGGGACCGTTCTGGTTAAGGACATTCTTGTTGGACCTGACTCTTCGGAACCATTGGGGCTGACGAATGTCAATGGCACGCTGTTTTTCACTGCCAACAATGGAACACATGGGATGGAACTCTGGCGAAGCGATGGCACGCACGACGGTACGCAAATGGTCAAGGACATCCGGGCGGGTGGGCCGACTTCAGCACCGGGACATCTCACCAATGTCAATGGCACTTTGTTTTTTCGAGCCAACGATGGCGTGAGCGGGAACGAATTGTGGAAGAGCGACGGGACCAGTGATGGCACGTCGCTGGTGGAAAAACTCGCCCCCGGAGCCAGCGGGTCATTACCGAACCAATTGGTTAATATCAATGGGCACTTATTCTTCCGAGCCAACGATTCGAGCAATGGACTCGAACTCTGGATCATGGACGGCGGTGCTGAACCGCAGGTCAGAGGGCCGCACGTTACAGACTTGGGCGTGACGCTGCCGGGTGTAACCGGTGTGGGCGTGCCCGGTGCCGGATTACCCGGCGCGGGCGTGGCGGGTGTCGGCATCAAAGCACCGGCCCCACCTTTCGAGCTGGCCTTGATCGATATCGTAGCCGGCGCGGGGGCTTCCGACCCGCAACAATTCACGAATGTCAACGGGACGATGTTCTTTACTGCGTTTCGCCAAGACGTCGGTCGGGAGTTGTTCCGCAGTGATGGTACTTCTGCCGGAACCATATTGGTCAAAGACATTTTTGCAGGCGGCGGCGACTCATTCATACAAAACATGGTGAATGCCAACGGCCGATTGTACTTCTCTGCGTTCACCATTACTTTCGGGTATGAATTGTGGACCAGCGATGGGACCAGTGGAGGAACATTATTGGTCAAGGATATCCACTCCGGTACGTCCAGCTCATCTCCCTCGGACTTGACCAACATTAATGGAACGTTGTTTTTCACAGCCACCACTCCCAACACGGGGCGCGAGCTGTGGAAAAGCGACGGCACCACGGCGGGCACCGTACTGGTCCTCGACATCCAGCCCGGTTCCGGCAGTTCCAATCCTAGCCACCTCACGAATCTCAAAGGCCTCGTCCTGTTTGCCGCCAACGACGGCACCCATGGTACGGAATTGTGGCGCAGCGCTGGCACCAGTGGCACCACGCTGCTCGTCAAGGACATTCGACCCGGTGCGCAAGGGTCTAACCCGCAATCCCTGGTCAACGCCAAAGGTGTCTTATTCTTTGCCGCGCATGACGGGACAAATGGTATCGAATTGTGGAAGAGCACGGGGACCACCGCCAACACCCTTCTCGTTCAGAATATCCGGAGCGGCGCGGCCAGCGCCAATCCACAGTACATCACGAATGTCAAAGGAAACGTCTTCTTCGCGGCGCATAACGGAACGGATGGCATCGAATTGTGGCGGAGCAACGGATCCGTGGCCGGTACGGTCTTCGTCCGCGACATCAACCTTGGCAACGGGAGTTCGAACCCCAAGTATCTGACCAACCTCAACGGCGTCCTGTTGTTCACGGCGACCGATGGCAACAGCGGCGTCGAGTTGTGGAGGAGCAATGGACGCGAAATAGGGACGGTTCGTGTCAAGGATATTCGCCCCGGCGCGATTGGCTCGGTTCCGCAGCACCTGATGAACCACAACGGTCTCCTGTATTTTTCGGCGCACAATGGAAGCAGCGGCCGCGAGTTGTGGCGCAGTACCGGTTTTGGTCCCAGCACAGCGCAAGTGGCCGATCTCAGCTCTGGCGGCGGGAATTCCAACCCGAGCTTCATGACCGGCGCCGTGACCACGCTGTTTTTCGCGGCCAACGACGGTGTTAACGGAAACGAATTGTGGACGCTGAACAACCCGCTGGCACCGGCGATGCCGGAGTCCGGGTTGGCCTTCCCAATGCAGAGTAATAACGTCTACGACAACTTGACCAGATTGGCCGTTGCTTCACACTGGCCCAATCACCATCGCACGTTGAAGGGACTCCTGGTGCATGACTTCTGGTCCCGCATCGACGCTGGCGAATCGCTGTGGACGTCATTTTCCACATGGCCGCCTGAACGCCGTATGGTGGAGAGTCTTGGGCTGGACGAGACTCATCACAAGGCAACTCAACTGGTAACTTCCGAGGTGTCGCCGAAAAACCTGTTCGACCAATTCTTGGTTGTTCGGCGTTCCACCCCAACAACATTACCGGTCACTTTGGTTCATGACTTAGATTCCTGGTTTGCACATTTTGGTGACGGTCAACTGATTTGAGGCCTCAGGCGCGGCTGCATCAGAGTTGAGCGACGACGGCAATTACCCATTGTTGACCGGCTGCGGAATGAAGGCAGCACAATGCTGGCTGCGCTTGATCACAAACACTCAGGATGAATTACAACGCCGTGAAACGTGGGATGCCGCACTTCACAGGTACTGCCTAGCCAACCACGTGGATTTGGTTTCCCCATTCCTTCATTTGTCACGCATCGGGTAGAGCATCTCCTCGAATTCTGCGGGGTCCATTTCGGCAGTGATTTTGCGCGAACTGCCATCGTACGACAGGGTGCTGGACGGGTTGATTCGCGACGTCGAACGATCACACCGCTACCAGGCTGCCATCTTGAAGTTGTCTGCGACCACCGCTAAGATCTCGACCCTCAACCACGATTCGGAACTGGCGCGTGTGGGCCTGGTTTGCCTTCGTGTGGACGACGAGCGCTACGAGATCGTCACGCAGGTGCCAGCGATTGTAAAATACGAACGAGGCGAGTTTCGAGGCTTTCGAGGGGGTGTTTCCTCATGGCAACCGTACTGAAGTTGGGGATCGTCGTTCTTGTATTGTTCACAGCAAGCAATGCCGTGCAGCGCTCGCTCTATGCCACAGCCAACCCGTGGCAGACAACGCGTGGACCGGACGATCCACCGGCAAAGACCGAAAAGAAACTTATCGGCATCTACATTCGCCTCGAAGATGGCCAATTTGAATTCGTAACGATCGGCCTCGGGGCGTGGAACGACAACAGCGAGGTGTTGGACTTTCTCTCCGATGAGGCAATCCACCGGCAGTTGGAACTGACGGCCGCACAAACGGAACAACTGGGGATCCTTGTCAAAGGAACACGCGAGGCCATGAAAAACGTCACACAGGGCGTGGCGTTCTTGGGCGAACAGCATCCCGACGTGGGGCGCGCGCTGGCTGAGGAGACAAACAAGTTTCGCGACGAGCTGAACGCCATTTTCTTTCCGCACCAGCAAACCGCCTTAGAGCAACTCCTGCTGAGGCTCCACGTGCGGAAATTTGGATGGGTCCGCGAAATACTCACCGGTGAACTGGGCAACAAACTCGACTTGACACCGGAACAAAGGAGTGCGTTCTCGAAGGCGGCCGGCGAGATCGCATTGCGCATTCGGCCGGAGGTCGATCAAGCGCGGCGCGAGTATGGTCAGAAGTTCATCGCCTTGTTGTCCCCGCAGCAACAAGCAACCTTCGCGCCACTCGGAGAGGACTTCCTCGAACGCCGCTTGCCGCCCTTGGAAGCAATTGCCCGGCAACTACAAAACGTCGAATTCATTCGCGAACAAATTCAGCCTTTCGAAGAACTGCCCTACGTTGGACTGACCGCGGGCGTAACCTTTACGATCGGGTTCGACGGTCGCTTGGCCCCCTTCAATCCCACGTTGACACCGCGCCAACGTGATCTAATCAGCCGACTGGCACCGGTTACGCATTTCTCCGAGTTCCACGCCCTGCTTACGCAATCGTGGCTCCGGGATGAACTCCAAATCTCCGAGGCACAGCAAGCAGAAATCACGGCGATGTTTGACGGGCTGAATCAGATGCGCTCGGAAGCGATGGAGCAGTATGGGGACCTCTCTGGGGACGCACGGCGTACGGCAACCGAACAAATGCACCTTGCAACGGCGCAACACGCGAGAGCCTGCCTGGACCGCCTCTCGGAAATCCTCATGCCCCATCAGGTGCTCCTCCTGCAACGCATTGCGGAGATGGCCGAACTGATTCGCATGGGGTTCCCGATCGCTCTTCTGTATGGCCAGTTGGGCCAACGACTGGAAATCACGGCCCGGCAAAAGGACCGCATTCTAGAGTTGGCGGAAGAAATCGTTCAATCGATCGAACGCCGCGCGCTCGAATGGGAAGAACGCATCGAAAACGAATTGAGAAGCGTCTTCGATGTCGAGCAGCGCGCCGAACTCGATCGTCTACTCGGTCCAAAACCGAAGCACGTCCCAGCCAACATCGATCTGATGTTGGAACAATTGACCAACCCGTTTGGACGCAACGGATGACCGAACGCGGCATGCCCCGCGAAAACAAAATCTTGTATCGCCGTCCACAAACCGGCGGCAACCCAGCCGGCCGCTATCCTACCATGAAAAGACCAGCGATCTGCCCATGCCGGTCACTCAGTGGGCCACGAGTTGTGCAACCCGCAACTTGGGTTACTGCGCAATAACTCGATGTTAGCCGCTGAAACCCGTTTTCAAGTTCCTGGTTATCTGCCGCTTGGCCGATCCCGGTCGCTTGGAGATTGTCCGGCTTACGAGCGCACAACGGAAAGCGATCATGCCTTCGCTCAGATTGCACTCATCCAGCTCATGGTCGACGATTAGCGAAATAATCCTGTTTGGGACACGCTCTTTGCGAAATCTACGCCCTTTTCTGTCCGCCTACACAACCCAATCGGCCCAATTTCACGGTCTGAGTAAGAACAACTACCATTTTCCTCCGTAGCCCAACCGGAAAAACGGTAGCGAGGATCGTTGACATAAGTATGGTGCCGGAAAAGTATTCCAAATGAGTAAGCGCCTTCGGCGGAGTTTCGCCGTGCGACGCCCGCTATTGACTTCGCCGCCTTGCGGTCGCTCATCGACATCGCACAAGTTCTCCAACTGCTCGGCTTTCAGCCACGTTCCAAAACTGGATCGCAATAGCGCGGCGCCTGTCCGCTGCACGCTGCGACAGAAAGCGCCGCACGATCCTTCTCGGTCAATGTCGAAAAGAATGCCTTCCATTGTTTCAAATGCGGACGACACGGCAACGCGCTGGACTTGTGGTGCGCCGCCCATTCGCTCTCTCCCAACGACGCCGCCCTCGACCTCGCCGAACGACTTCACCTCAAACTGCCAACGTTCCTTGAGCAAGAACACCGGAACAGAGAAGAGGAACCCGTAACTTGCTTGACACAAGCTCAGCCCGTGGTAACATGCGCAAAGACTGGAGCAGCACATTGAAGCT
>JACTND010000266.1 GCA_014584305.1 Planctomycetota bacterium
AACGACCGGTTGGTAATCGTCGCAGCCATCGATAACTTGTTGAAAGGTGCCTCGGGAGCCGCTGTGCAGAATATGAATATCATGTTTGGATTTCCGGAAACCGCGGGATTGTTGTGAGCGAGAATCAACGCCACATGGCGAAAAAGTCCGATACCGAGTGGTACATCCCTCGGGGATTCTCGGCAGCCGGTTTGCACTGCGGGATCAAGGCATCGGCACTGGACTTGGCGCTGGTGGTGAGCGCCGCGCCTGTGTCGGCCGCGGGCGTCTATACACAAAACCTGGTACGCGCGGCGTGCATCGATTGGAATCGCGATCAAACACCCAGCGATCGCATTCGCGCGGTCGTCGTCAACTCGGGGAATGCCAATGCCTGCACGGGCGAACGCGGGTTCCGCGACACATTGGCGATGGCTTCGGCCGTGGCACAAGGCTTGAGCACCGCGGATGCAAGAGTTTTGCCCGAGCAAGTGCTTGTCCTTTCTACCGGCGTTATCGGCGTTCAGTTGCCAATGGAAAAAGTGTTGAGCGGAATTCCTCGGGCGATTCAACAGGTGACCGAAGCCCGCACCGGATTTGCCGACGCAGCCAACGCCATCCGGACTACTGATCACCATGCCAAAACCGCCAGTCGCCGTTGGGAGGCCGGCGGTCAGGAGTATCGCATTTTCGGCATGTGCAAAGGTGCCGGAATGATTGGCCCCAACATGGCCACGATGTTGGCTATCGTGCTGAGCGATTGGCACATGACCTCGGCAGAGGCCGACATGTGTTTGCGTCACGCGGCCGATCAATCGTTTAATCGGATTTCTGTCGAAGGTCATACGAGCACAAACGATTGTGCCTTGCTCTTGGCGCCGCGGATCCCGGCTGCCGCAAATATCGACCATCGTAGCCGAGATCGCGACTTGTACACCTTCCAACAGACCCTGGACGAAGTCTTTTTGGAGTTGGCTCTACAAATCCCGACCGACGGAGAAGGTGCCACCCACCTAATTGAAATTCGTGTCGCGGGAACTTCGTCGGACGACGAAGCCGACCGGATCGCGCGGACGATTGCCCTCAGCAATCTCGTGAAAACCGCCGTGGCGGGGGCCGATCCCAACTGGGGCCGCATCGTATCGGCTGCCGGGTACGCGGGCGTACCATTTAACCCGCGCGACGTTGGTCTCAGCATTAACGGTCTATCGGTTTTCGCCCACGGCGAGCCGGCATCGTTCGACGCGCGGGTCGTCAGTCGATCGATTGCGGATGCGCATCGGACGTTAATTGAACTGGAGGTCGGCGCGGGTACCGGCCGAGCCGTCCATTGGACCAGCGACCTGACAGCCGCCTACGTCAAGCTAAACGCCGAATACACCACCTAAGAACAAAAAGAACAAAAAGGACAGGCACTTTTATAGATTTAGGCGTCAGGCGCCCAATTTCTCCATGTTTCCCAGGTTAATGCCTGCGAAAACTACGTTGCTGATGCTGGTTCTTTTTCAATGTGTCTGTTCAGTACTGGGCCTTAAGCCGTCAAACTTGGTTTCCCACCTGGCGAGCTGGTGAGAGGCAAGGATTTTGGTCCATGGCGGCTCTTTTAGCCAATAAACCTGGGCACCCACCAGGCAAGCAGGTGGAGGGGGGGGGCAGTCCGGGGTGTCGTACAAGCGAACCCAAAAAGGTCACCAAAAAGGACAGGCACTTTTGTAAAGCCAGCCCTAATCATCCCGTCTTTACTATGCTTCCCAAATTAACGCTTGCTTATGGCGCGATGATAATGCCTGTCCATTTTTCATTTTTGAAGCGCGGGATTTTTAGTTCCAACGCACATGCGGAATTTCCATCGTTTCGCCACGCGGTTCTACCATCCGAATAACGAACGCTCGGTCGCGAAACAGCGCTTCGATCGGCAAGAAGTATTTGGCCACGGCTGCCATTTCTTGGCGGTTAAGTTGCAGTGGTCCGCCTCGCTCTTTGTTTTTTGAAACAATGACCAACCAATATCGGCGACCGGCATCCAGCGGCACATGGAACTGTCCGCGTTCGTCCGTCCGCACGACGCCGCCGCCCCAGGCAGAGATTTGATCGATCACGGGATTTTGCAGCGGGCGAAAGCTCAGGGGCGCGATCGGTTCCGGATCGAATCGAACATGCACGGTCGTATCTATTGGTAGGAATATCACCACGGCCTCCGGGTCGGGCTGCTGCGCTTGGTCGTTCGCCCATACGGTCCCGGTTACCGCACACGTACCGGTTGGTTTCTGAGAATCGAGCGGCGCCGTCAGTTGGCCAACCATCAGGCCGAACACAAAGGCTGCGATCGTGGCCACTCCCAACAGGATCGCTTGCGCGTACACCACCCAGCGCGGCAACCAGATGCGCCCGGGCGAATCGTCGGGAATGGTTACACGGTCCCTTTTACCGTGTGTCGTATCGGTCATTGGGTTCCAGGCCGGCCGCCTGCAGATGATTGGCTGGCGGAACGCGGCGAATCTGGCGCCGCGTTGTCATTGGATTTACAATGGCGATCCAGCCAATCAAAGAATACTCGTTGCCACAAGACGCTGTTTTGCGGCCGCACGACCCAATGGCCTTCGTCGGGAAAATAGAGGAAACGCGATGGCACGCCTTGGACCTGCGCGGCTGTAAACGCCTCCATGCCTTGAGTCACGGGCACGCGGAAATCGCGTTCGCCATGAATGACTAACAACGGAGTCTGCCACCGCTGAACAAACCGGTGGGGCGAGAACCGTTGATAGTCGCGGGCGATTTGATCGCTGGCCCAGTAAGGGCCCCCCAAGTCCCAGTCCACAAAAAAGAGTTCCTCGGTCGAGCCATACATCGACTCCAGATTGAAAACGCCGCAGTGGGCGATCATGGTACAAAATCGCCCCGCATGGTTGCCCATTAACCAATAGACGCTGTACCCGCCAAAGCTGGCACCGACGGCCGCCAAACGCCTGCGATCGATATAGGATTCCGTCGCCATGTTGTCAGCCACGGACAACAAGTCCCGCATGGCCTGCCCGCCCCAATCACGACTAATTTGGTCGTTCCAAGCTTGGCCGAAACCTGGCAAGCCACGGCGGTTGGGGGCGACAACGACGTATCCGCGCGCGGCCATCAAATGAAAGTTCCATCGGTACGAAAAAGCTTGGCTGACCTGGCTTTGCGGACCACCCTGACAAAACAAAATCATCGGCCAATGTTGTCCCGCTTGGCCATCGAAATCCGGGGGATGAACCACCCAGCAATGAATCTTTGCGCCATCCGTCGCTTCGACCCAGCGCTCTTCGACGACCGGCAGCTCCAGGGTCGCATAGAGTTCGTCGTTAATCGTCGATACGCGCTGCACCGCGCGATCTTGGACCGTCAACACGAATAACTCGGCGGGGCGAAGCATGTCTTGTCGAGAGACCAACAGTTGTTTCCCAGATCCGACAATTCCTACCAGGTTCCAGTTGTAACGCCCCTCCGTCAGGGGCTCGATTCTTCCGTCATCCAACTTGAGTCGGAAAATCTGTTCGGTGCCGCGCGATTCGCTGACGAAGACCAGTCCCGATGAATCGGGAAGCCACGTGGCGTGATTGGCATTGGCGTCGAGGTTCTCGGTCAACTCGCGCACCGTCCCATCGTCCCGCGAATACAGAATCAGTCGATTTCGGTCGGCCTCGAAGCCCGGGCGTTCCATCGAATGAAAAACCACAAAACGCCCGTCTGGCGAATAGATGGGGTCGTTGTCGTAACCCGGCATTTCCGGAGAAATGAGTTGCCATTCGGACGGCTGATCCAAGTTCAGCAAATAGACGTTTGTGTCCGTCGAGCGCGCGGGCTGATCAACTATTTTCACCGTGAGCGCCAGTTGGTTCCCGTCGGGAGACCAATCAAACTGCTCTGCGCCGCCGAACGGAGGCACTGGACAATCCACTCGTCGTCCTTCCATCAGATCGCGTTCCGTCTTGGCCGTGCCATCCTCGCCGAGGTCCGCGACAAAGACGTGGGAATAGGAAAAATCGTGCCAAGCATCCCAATGGCGATACATCAAGTTGTCGATAATACGCGCGTTCGCTTTGGGCAAGTCGGTGTATAAGTCATTGACCGTCGGGTCCAGCTTGACTTGTCGCGTATATGCCAGGCGTTTACCGTTTGTCGCGACCTTCAAGTTTCCCGCGCCCCCGTCAAATGTAGTGACCTTGGAGACCTGCCAATTTTCCAGGTTTAACGACCAGACTTGCGGGACCGTTTCGCTCGAACCACCCGGCATCCCAATGAAAAATAGTCGCAATCCTTCTGGTCGAGAGACAAACTGGATCGAATCAATCACCGACCAGCCGTCCAAAGCCACGCGTTCGGTGCCAGCGCGCAGATCGATGACATGCAGTTCGCTGCGGCCGTTGTTCTCCGCTAGATCAAACCGGCGAACCGCGAACGCAATGCGCTCACCAGACGGGTCAATCGTCGCGCTTCCCAAACGCCCCAGCTTCCACAGCGTCTCCGGAGTCATTCGCACCGTGGATTGGCCGCTCGACCAATTCGCCACAAAACTCACTCCCGCCAACACCAACCAAAAAACAAGCTGTCGCATCGCGATGCCTCATACAAACTCACTGTAAAACTACCAATCGCCGTCAGGGGCACGAACGGCGCCCGATTATAGTCGCTAAGTACGTACAGTGTCATAGCGCCGCCACACCCCCGGCTGCCATGATCGGCCTGTATTTATTGCGTTTCGATCGTTAAAATGGGGCACGGAATGAGTGAATTGGTTCATCCTCGAGCGAGTCCCGTGCCCACAGTTTCAATGATGAGTCACCTGGAAGCGTTGCAGCGTCTGGACGCTATTTTAGACGACCGAAAGGTCCAAATCGTCGATTTGCGCCATTATTTGCACCGCCATCCGGAGTTGTCGCGACAAGAATTCAAAACCACCAGCCATTTGGCGGATTTGTTGGGCGATGAAGGAATCGGCCACCAGGTAATGCCCACGCGCCGGGGCTTGGTTGTTAACCTGCTCAACGGACGAGGGCCGGCGCGCCGCGTGGCTTTTCGCGCCGACATGGATGCTTTGCCGATTCAAGATGGCAAGAAAAACCGAGCGTATCAAAGCCAGGTGGAACGCGTCATGCACGCTTGCGGGCACGACGTCCATTCCGCCGCTTTGTGGGGGGCGTTGGTTGCGTTGCATCAGTTATTAAACGAATACCATTTAGAATGTCCAATCGATTGGCGATTTCTATTCCAACCAGCCGAGGAAGTGGCCGAAGGCGCTCGCGAGATGATTCATCACGGAGCATTGGACGGCGTGGAAGCGATCTACTGTGTTCACGTGGAACCGACACTGACTGCCGGGACGTTGGGGCTGAAGACCGGCGTCTTGATGGCCGCCTGCGATTTAGTGGAGATCACGATTCGAGGCCGTGGGGCGCATGGTGCGCGACCGCACCAAAGTCGCGATCCGGTCGCGGCTGCTTTTCAATTGGGCCAGGCATTGTATGGGATTGGCCCCCGTTCGATCGATAGTCGCCGCGCGAGCGTGTTCAGCCTTTGCCAAGTCCATGCGGGGTCTAGCAACAATGTAATTCCAGTGGACGCAAAGTTGGGTGGGACGCTGCGCACAATGGACCTGGAAACTCGCGACGAGTGGATCCGATGCATTCGCGCGATATGTCAAGGTGTTGCTACCGCGACCGATACCGAAATCCAAGTTGAATTTTCCGGGGGCGTGCCCCAGGTATTTAACGACGAGAAGTTGATGGTCATTGCCGATCGTGTTGCGCGCCGTGTGGTCGGCGAGAGCAATGTGGCTACCATTGAACTGCCCAGTATGGGCGCCGAGGATTTCGCGTTCTATTTGGAACGAATCCCTGGGGCACTCATTCGTGTCGGTTCGTCGTCGGATGACGTCGGCGCTCCTCCGCTGCATACCCCCAACTTTGACGTGGATGATCGAGGACTGATCGCCGCCGCGCGCTTTTTCGCACATTTGGCGCTGGAATGGTCGTACAGCCATTCGCAAGCCACTGGTTAATCGCGGTACCTCAGCCTGGCTCATCCGCATTCCAACATGCGCGCCGTGGGTCTTCGACTGTGATGGACACCGAATCGAGCGATTCTCAATTCGGCAGATCAACTCAGTGAATTGACCAGTGGTGGGCTAGGTTTGCGAATGGAAGGCTCGCGCTCAACGGAATCGCCGACTGCTGCGAAACCGTTTGTCGGTTGCGAAGCGGGTTCATTCTTGAGCGATGCGTGACCGTTACTCTGCGCCAGTGCGGCAGCCGGCTCTGGAACGCTCGTCGTTGTATGGGCGGCAGTTGTTTTTTTAGGTCGTACAAATGTAATGACGCGGAGCAGCCAAAACAACACCAGCCAAAAGCCCACAAATACACCGACCCAAGCATAGGTCGGCGTTCGCGACCAAGCGGCCTGACCTTCCACCATGAATACGGGGGATTCGGCCAAGGACGAACCTTCGACTTTGTAATTCAATACTAAGCGTTCCGTGCTGTCTTCCGAATAACGTTCCATGAAATCAAATCCCAGCGGGATCAGCAGCTTAGCTTCTGCGCGCCCACTGATCGATTGCCCGCCCGGAATGACCACGCGATGTTCTTGGCTGGAATCGGCCAGGATCGTCGTGGTGGCCCCAAGATTGTCGCTATCGTTAACGGCTAGCTGCAATCCCTCCAAAACGAAGCGATCGCCCGCGGTGGAATTCGGAATAGTTAAGACAACGACCAGTTGATCGACCGATTGGATGCCCTGATCTCGGAAGAATTTATACAGTTCACCAGCATTCAGCTCGCATGATTGATGGGCTAAGGAACCGTTCGTGGATGAATGCAATTCCAACAACGAGCCTGAGAATCCGAATTTCGGCGACCAAGAAATGCCGCCTATCTCGATGGGCTCGCTCATGCGACTATCGATAATGATCTCATCGCCGTTGGCAAACCGAGAATCCGTAACGAGGAGGGCGAAAAGAGCGCACCACGCAACGCTGCACAGAACGTGCCTTGCGCGGCGGCAACCCGCACGATTCCGTGACGCTTGGTCGGCATCGTTGCCGACCTTGCGGCCTCGTTCCAAAGTCAGTCTCACCAAGTTGTCGCCTCCACAAGCCACAGACGTCCCGATCGGACAACGGCGGCTACGAGACAGTATAGCTTGTTGTCCGCGAATGCTCAAGTTTCGGCCTGACAGCAGTACCGATTTTATCAGTTAAGCTGCCATCCCAGCCGGCGCGTGGCGCGAATTTTCAGTGAATTGTTGGGGATCAACGCACTCAATGCGCGTTCTGGCTCACTTCTGACGTCACTCGCCAATCGCACGCGGATGTCAAGACGTCAAAACTCGGTTGAGCAATTCTGTTGAGGTGTGTGCCATTCACACCGGTTAATTCCCGTTTGCGCGGGATCTGGTTGACAATGACGTTTGCACCGAAAGCTGAAGTCCGTTGCGTGGAGTCGATGTTCCATTTATCGGCTTCCGGCACAATCGCGGTGATCGAATCGGCTGCGGCTCAGCCTGATGCAAATCGATATCATCCATTGCGTATTGCGTACTTCATCGCAACTTCTATTCGAGGCCGCCGCAGGTTGCTAGAATGCCAGCCACAACCCAGCTACTGGTGACGAGTATGAATGGCATGTTAACGGTAATCCTGGCGGGGGGCAAAGGTTCGCGTTTGGAACCCTTGACGCGCGATCGCGCCAAACCAGCGGTTCCCTTTGGCGGCCTGTTCCGCATCATCGACTTTGCCTTGTCGAATTGCTTGAACAGTGGACTGCGACAAATCCTGTTGTTGACGCAATACAAAGCACTCAGCTTGGATCGCCACGTCGATCTGGCTTGGCGACATTATTTTTGCCGCGAGTTGGGCGAGTTCATCGATATTTTGCCGCCGCAACAGCGCATCGATGAACACTGGTACCAGGGGACCGCTGACGCCGTTTACCAGAACATCTATGCGATTGAAAAAACGCGGCCACGTCAAATCTTGGTTTTGGCGGGCGATCATATTTACAAAATGAACTACGGCCAGATGTTGGAGTTCCACGAAAGCTCGGCAGCCGATTTGACGATTGCCGCTTTGCCCGTACCGTTGGACGAAGGTCGCCAATTTGGCGTGATGCAAGTCGATCCGCACAACCGCGTGATCGGGTTTCAAGAAAAACCAGCCACGCCAGCGCCATTGCCCGATGATCCGACCCATTGCTTGGCCAGCATGGGGATTTATATTTTTTCGGCGCGGCTGCTGTTCGAATTGTTGCTGGCGGATGCCAATCAACCCGACAGCAACCATGATTTCGGCAAGGATATCATTCCGTCGATCATTGGTTCGCATCATGTAT
This sequence comes from Planctomycetota bacterium, assembly GCA_014584305.1. Taxonomy (GTDB): domain Bacteria; phylum Planctomycetota; class Planctomycetia; order Pirellulales; family Pirellulaceae; genus BJ22. Next base: position 8,340 of record JACTND010000266.1, read on the forward strand.
CGGCGTTTCATTTCCGCGATGAGAATCGGAAGTCACAAGCGTATTGGCGAGATGTCGGGACGCTGGATGCTTACTTCGAGGCAAATATGGACCTGGTGCAAGTGGAGCCGTTGTTGAACCTCTATGATCGGCAATGGCCGATTCGCACGTTTCAACCCAACCTGCCGCCGCCAAAATTCGTCTTCGCTGATCGGTGCTCGGATCAACAGCGCGTGGGCTGCGCCGTCGATAGCATTGTCTGTTCCGGATCGATCATCTCCGGTGGTCTGGTCGAACGTTCCGTGGTGGGATCACAAGTGCGAGTCAACAGTTTCGCCAGCGTTTCGGACTGCATCTTACTCGATCGCGTGGAAGTCGGTCGGCGCGCGCAACTCCGACGCGCCATTGTCGATAAGGACGTGCGCGTGCCGGAAGGCGTGCGCATCGGCTTTGACCTGGAGCACGATCGACGCCGTGGTTTTACGATTTCCGATCAAGGAATTGTCGTCGTTGGCAAAGCGGATCACATACCGACGGACTGAATGCGGATATGGCGACAAACCAAATCTCGAGTTGATGTTATTGGAGGCACCGCATGATGGCTTATTTCGCGTTTGTGGTTCTGATGGCCTGGGCGTTGCCGCAACCAGTAGAACAAGACTGGGAGCCGCTGTTCAACGGGCGCGATTTGGATGGCTGGACGCCGAAAATCACCGGTTACGAACTCGGCGATAATTTCGGCGACACCTTCCGCGTCGTGGATGGATTACTTCAGGTTCGCTACGACGCCTATGGCGAGTTTGGCGGGCGTTTCGGACATTTGTTCTATCGCGAACCATTGTCGCACTACCGTCTGCGGATTGAATACAGGTTCGTGGGCGAACAAGTGCCAGGTGGACCGTCCTGGGCCTGGCGCAACAGCGGCGTCATGCTTCACGGCCAATCACCGGAATCCATGGCCATCGATCAGGATTTTCCTGTTTCCGTGGAAGCCCAATTGTTGGGAGGCGATGGCCGCCGCGAGCGACCAACCCTGAACGTCTGTACGCCAGGAACACATATTGTCATGGATGGGAAGTTGATTACGCAGCATTGCACGAACGCGACCGCCCCCACGTTTCACGGCGATCAATGGGTCGTCGTCGAACTGGAGGTGCGCGGCAACCAGGTCATCCGGCATCTAGTGAATGGGAAGGTTGTGCTCGAATACTCCCGGCCGCAATTGGATCCTCAAGACGTGACCGCCAACACGTTGATCGTGAATGGTGTGGTGCAATTGAGTAGCGGCACGATCTCCCTGCAGTCCGAAAGCCATCCCATTGATTTTCGGCGCGTCGAATTGTTGCGCTTATCGGACGAATAAACGGCACAGGTCGTTGCCTGAGTCGTTGACGTGGCCTGGCAAATCGGGCGGCAGGCCGACGCCACAAGTCACCCTAGGTCAACAAATCGTGTTGCGCCGCCCACATTGCCGCATGGGTGCGGTCGTTGACGTTCAGCTTGCGCAGGATGTTCTGCACGTGTTCTTTGGCCGTTTCCGTGCTGATTCCCAGTGCACATCCAATCTGGCGATTGGACATGCCAATGGCCACGTGGCTTAAGACCTGCAATTCGCGCGTGGTCAGCGGGATGCCTTTGCGGGCGTTCGCGCGTGGTCGGCGGAGCCTACGTTTCATGGCCGCCATCGCGCCCGATGGATCCGGCGAATCG
>JACTND010000062.1 GCA_014584305.1 Planctomycetota bacterium
AGCGACAGCGTTGTTTCTCGAAGGCGACAATGGGCGTCTTCAAACTGTGTGCAATGCTCTTTGCGTATTCATGGAGTTTAGTGGCCGCTGGGATGAGCGGCTAGAGCTTGAACAGGCTGCTGAGATTGTCGCAGTGTCCCAGAACGATTTCATCAATGCAGGCTGGAGAGCGTATCGCGGGGGATGGATATACTATCTGCGGAAGCAAGCTTCGGAAGTTTCATTGTGCGCCAATCGAGCTGAGTCGCACTGGAGACTCGCTAAAGCAGGGCGTCGCGAACAGACTTACGGGCTCAGGTTGAGAGGACATCAGCATCGCCTCATGCGAGACCACAAACTTGGCATCGCCGCGTATCAAGAGGCTTTGGACCTTTGCAGAGGCATCGCGTCAGAGAGTAACGATATGGCAAAACTGCTGAACGATCTCGCTGAAATCCAGCGAGAATCTGGCGATTACTCAGCAGCTGTGCCCAATTTTTGCGAGGCATTGCGCATCGCCAGAGCGGTTGGCCATAACGAGGGAATAGCGTTCTACACTTCAAACTTGGCCGCCATGGAATTGGATGGTGGAAACTGGCTCCAGGCTGAGCAACTGGCCCGCGAAGCTTTGGCACTTGCCGAAGATCTATCCAGCCAGGAAATAATTGGACTGAATTGTCGTCGCCTTGGCTTCGCTCTGTTGCGTCTGGATCGGCCCGACGAAGCACATCGCTATGCATATCGGGCAGTTGAACTCTTCAAGACGCTGCGGTCCCCCCATTTGCAGGCTGCTCAGGCTCTCCTTGAGGAGTGCTTATTGGCGCTCGAAGCAAAAAGGCCCATGGACCACGATGCATCTGCACCATAGTAGCCCCACTATGCAGACCATGCTCTCAGTTTGGGGCTGCTGCGGATTCCCTGCTACTTTACCTCCTTGCTGGGAGTGGACGGCGGATGGCTCAGTGTCTCAGGAACTTCACACAGTTCATGGATGATGGCTTGCACCCAGGGGCTTCCAGGGAATAATCGAACTATATGACGACTTTTGCTGACACCCCCGAGCCCTCATTGCTGTGGAATTTCTTTCGTGAACTCTCTCAAATCCCAAGAGAATCAAAGAACGAGGACAAAGCGGTCGAGTGGGTCGTCGGCGTGGGCCAAGCTCTGGGGTGTGACGTAGAACTCGAACGCGTTGGACCAGCCGACAGGCCACACTTCGCAAACGTTTTACTGCGAAAGACGGCGACTCCAGGGCGTGTCGGGAGGCCGGTTACCGCTCTACAAGCCCACATAGACATGGTGGCAGTGAAATCCGAAGGATCGCAGCATGATTTTGAGTGTGATCCGATTGAGTTGGTTTTTGAAGGAGATCGAGTCAGAGCAAATGGCACGACGCTCGGAGCTGACAACGGAATTGGCGTGTGTGCGGCACTTGCCACCTTAGCTGACACGACTCTCGAACACGGACCAATCGAGGTGCTTATCACAGTTGATGAAGAATCGGGAATGACCGGTGTGAGAGAACTCAAACCAGGGTGGTTAAAAGCGACATACTTGCTCAATCTCGACTCTGAGGTTGAAGGTGAAGCCACAATTTCCTGTGCAGGTGCGTTGGAAACGCTGGCAAAACGAAAAATTGAAAGGTCACATATCCGATCTGGTCGGTCACATCTTCGGATAGAAATCGGTGGACTTCCTGGCGGGCATTCTGGTTTAGAGATTGCCGAAGGACGCGCTAATGCCCTGAAGATACTCTCTCGCATCATGAGCGAAATCATGTCGCAAGCCGTAATCGAAATCTCGGATATCAGCGGCGGTAGCAAACGGAACGCAATCCCCGCAAATGCGTCGGCTGACTTCTTGTGCGACACGGCGGACGAGAAGCGAATTATGGATATTGTCGAGAGATGCGCAGCCTCTCAACGGAGTGCGCTACCACCAGTGAATGAGGGTTTGACGGTTTCTTGTCTGCGGGGGCAGGGTTTAGACTCGGTGATGAGCGAAGCAGATGGATGTGCTCTTGTGGGCGTCTTGAATGATCTCCCTCATGGCGTCGAAGCGATGAGCGGTGCCGTTCCAGGTTTAGTGGAAACGTCCACCAACTTGGCTGTAGTGAAAGCTAGCGGCAGCGAGATCGAGATTGAGATATTGTCACGCAGCGCGATTGACGCGAACAAAGGCCATCTCGGAGTCAAGATTAAGGACGTGCTCACTCAGCACGGTTTCGTGGTCAGTGAAGGAAATGAATACCCAGGTTGGCAACCCGCGCCTGAAAGTGATCTCGTCAACCTCGTGAAGCAAACTCACTCGCAGGTATTTGGTAGCCCCATCAAGATCGTCGCAATTCATGCAGGCCTAGAGTGCGGGTTGATTGGACAGCACTATCCAAATCTAAAGATGATCTCATTTGGTCCGAACATATGGGAGGTTCACACGCCAAATGAACACACCAGCATAAAGTCGGTGGCAAATTTCTGGCGTCTTCTTCGCTCCCTTCTTGAGCGAATTTGAGGAATCAACGAACGCCACAGATCTAACGCCGTTTGTTCTTCCCCTTTTGGCGACTTCTTCCAGCGCTTACTTGGGCCTTTTCAACATGGGCGACGACCACGGGGGCTTTGAGTGGTGCTCGATATGATTCATTCGCAATCACCGCAGGAGCAGATTCTTTAGCTCTCATCGGCCCGTCGAACTTGTAAAGATCGAAGGCTTCTCTGATGGCTCGGTAGTATAGCACTGCGACTTCTTTGTATGTGTGAACGCATCCAGCCGAAAGAAGAACAAGGAACACTCCAGCGTTCCTGTATGCGGGATAAAATGCGATGCACTGAATGCCAATGAACAAAAAGTTGAAGAACGATCCTCGATACATCCTCATGAACATTAGGTGGGTCTCAATGTAGCGCACGACCTCACCCGAACACTCGGTGTAAACCACCGCAATCATGTGTTGATTCGAAGTCGCAGCCGAAAGGATGTGTTTCTTCTTTAGCCTATTGCCAATCAGGAACTCGAAAGGCCGATAGCTTGCTGTGTTCATGTAGGCACCAAGAAGGTAAAGAATTCCCAGCACTGGAACCGACAGCACTGCGATACTTGTTGGGGTGGAGAACGCCTGGAATGCGCTTGAGATCGCCGCGAGATGTTCAGGGTGGATGAGTCCCAGCCTGAAGCAAAGCATCGCCAGCCAAATTGAGACCAAGAGGCCGCTTATGAGTAGTTCGATGTAAAGGGCGGTGACCGGCATGTTGCATTTACTTTGCCGAATCTCGATCTGTCAAGATGCATAGCACCCGCGGAGGCCGCGGAGGCGATTCCATCAGATCGTTTCAGCTTCAGCCAGCGGAGGGCGGCTTCGACTTGGAGAGCTTGCTCCTTTTCGTTCCGCTCGGGGAGATTCAGGACGAGGGGGCCGCAGAGGGCGGCGAGGTTGCGGTGGAGAGCCTCGGGGGTATCGGCGGAGATGATGGCCATCCGCTGCGGCACGGATTTCGCCAAATAGCTGCGCGGATCGTATTGCGTGCGATTGAGCGGATCGACGGCGGTGGTGGCCGTCGGCGACGGCTCCGCATCGCGCGCGCGGTTCGCGGCTTCGCGTTCGGCGCGCGCGCGCTGTTGTTCCGCCTCGAAATTGGCCGGGTTGTCGTCTTGCCCGAGCATCTTGACGTACCCTCCCAAGGGAACGATTCCGATCCCGTATTCTGTTTCGCCCCATTGCATTTTCCACAACGCGCGGGGCAGGATCACGCGGCCGAAGAGTTTCAAATCAAAGGCGTCAAAGCCAACATAAAACTTTTCGCACTTGACGCCGCACGCCTTGGCGACCAGAAAATGCCCCAATTCATGGACGAAGATCACAAATCCCAATCCGATGACGACCTGCGCAATCGCCCACCAACTCGACAGGCTGAACCAGGAAAACGATTGGGCGATCAAGCACATATCCACTTGGCTATCTCCTCTCGAGCCCACGCATCGGCGGCGAACAAGTCGTCCAACGTCGGTTGCTCGATGAAATGGTGTTGTTCTAAAACTTCTCGACAAGACTCTACTATTTCCAAGAATCCCAGTTCACCGTCCAAAAACGCTTGGACGGCGCACTCATTGGCGGCGCTCAGCACGGCGCCCGCAGTCCCCCCGCGCCGCGCCGCGGCATAGCCCAAATCCAAGGCAGGGAATCGCGCGCGGTCCGCCGGTGACAACTGCAAGGTCCACATTTGCGACCAATCGAGTCGCGCGGCGCAACCGGGGAGGCGGTCAGGATAACTCAAGGCATATTGAATGGGCAACTTCATATCGGGCGGGCTCAACTGCGCCAATACCGACCCGTCGCGAAACTCCACCAGGGAATGGATGATCGACTGCGGATGAATCATGACGACGATCTGTTCGGGATGCAAATCAAACAGCCAACGGGCTTCGATGATCTCCAAGGCCTTGTTCATCATCGTGGCCGAATCGATGGTAATCTTGGGCCCCATTTCCCAAGTGGGATGGGCCAGCGCTTGATCCCGCGTCGCCTGACGCATTGCGTCGCGGGTCCAGTCGCGAAAGGGTCCGCCGCTGGCAGTGAGGACGACCCGTTCGATTTCCTCCTTGCGACCAGCCAGGGCTGCCTGCCAAATGGCGCTATGTTCGCTGTCCACGGGTATCAATTGCGCGCCGGTCTCTCGCGCTCGGGGCAATAAAACTTGTCCGGCCACGACCAGGGCTTCTTTGTTGGCCAATGCGACCGTTTTGCCGGCGTCGATGGCCGCCGCCGTGCTGGCCAATCCCGCGCAACCGACGATGGCGGCCAGAATAGTGTCCACGTCCTCATGAGACGCCGCCCAAACCAAGGCATCCTCGCCTACACGGACACGTGGTCGCCACTTTTCTGGGAACTCGAATTGCTCCGCCGCCTCCGGGTCAGCGGCAATCAAGTATTCCGGTCGGCACTGGTCGGCCTGACAGCACAGCAACTCCAAATTGGAAGACCCGGACAAGCACCACACGTGGGCTGTGGGTAAACCCATGGCGACGGTTACGGCGTTGCGACCGATGCTCCCCGTGGCCCCAAGAATGGCAATGCTTTTGTGGCGAGGCATAGGGTCAATCACGGGCGAACACAACTCGTGTCATGGGATCGGTTCAGGCGTTCCTGTTCGCTGACAACCGCAGTGCGCTTATCGGCCACTGGAGGTTGGAGAAATTCGACGGTTGTTTCCAAATGTCAACACGGTTTGGGACGCTCTACTATCGCCAAAATCGCCATTATTGTAAACGCACGGCGGCGGATCAACAAGGCAAATAACCGGCGCCGTCACGTGAGTTCAACGGAAATTGTGAGGCAATATCGCTGCCAAAACTGGGACGGTCGTGATCACAAAGGAATGGATGCGGTTGACCTTTTCGTGGGATCGAGTATCAATTCCAAAGACGCCAGGACCATTCGGCGCGAGCCTTGCAGTCGTTGGCCTTTGGGCCACGGGTAGTTGAAGGTGGCGGAACTTTGTTATTCGCCATTCCAAGGCAAACTGGCGTGGCGATCCGTCTTGGCGTTAGATTGCAACTGAACAAGCCGACGATAGCGATAACAGGACTCTATGACTTCGAATTCTGATCCCGCGCGCAAACCAGCCGACAAACAAGGCAATTCCTCGTTCCTGTGGTTTGCCGTGATCATCGTCTCCACGGTGATGTTAGTCGGTTGGCTGCTGTTTTCTCAATCCGAACAGCGGATTGCGATCAGCGACTTTGAAGAATTGATGCGGAACACGAGATACCTAGAGAAAGGCTCCGACCAACTTGCGCCCAACTCCAAAGGATCGATCACCGTCCGGAATCATGCGGGGACCAACAAGTCCGCCGAGTTCAGCGATCCGAACGATATTGTCGTCGCCGATCAAACCATCACGGGCACCGTGCATTTTCGATGGCTGTCTGGAGAAGACGGCGAGGTCAAGCGTGAGAAAACCCGTTTCAGCGTCAACAAAAACAATACCGACACGGTGAATGCGCAACTGCGTGAGATACTGAATCGCAGCAACGTGCGGTGGAGCTATTCGCGCGGCCCCAGTTTTTTCGACCGCTATGGGTCGCTGTTGGTATTCAGCGCGTTGGTGCTTGTCCTGTTTCTATTCATGATGCGGCGTTTGACCGGATCGGCCGGTCCCATGCAATTTGGAAGGAGTCGCGGTCGGTTGTATGCCGAAGAAGACCTGGCAATTTCGTTCGGCGATGTGGCCGGAATCGATGAAGCTGTGGAAGAGGTGCGCGAGATCGTCGATTTTCTCAAACAGCCCGAGAAGTATCAACGACTGGGCGGCCGTATTCCGCGCGGTGTGTTGTTGGTCGGTCCGCCTGGGACAGGCAAGACCTTATTGGCCAAAGCGATCGCGGGCGAGGCGGGCGTACCGTTTTTCAGTTTGTCCGGCAGCGACTTCGTCGAAATGTTTGTCGGCGTCGGTGCCGCGCGCGTCCGCGATATGTTTCAACAGGCGGTGGCGAAAGCCCCTTGTATTATCTTCATCGACGAATTGGATGCCTTGGGTAAAACGCGCGGCGCCGGTCTAATCGGCGGTCATGACGAACGCGAGCAAACGCTCAATGCCTTGCTCGTCGAAATGGACGGCTTCGATTCGAACAGTGGGGTCATCGTGATTGCGGCGACCAACCGTCCGGAAACGTTGGATGCCGCGCTGCTCCGCCCCGGTCGCTTTGATCGGCACGTCTTGGTCGATCGCCCGGACGTACGGGGCCGCGAGGAGATTCTCAAGGTTCACGTGCGCAACGTCAAACTCGACGATACGGTTGACTTGCGCAAGATTGCCGCGATCAGTCCCGGATTTGCCGGTGCGGATCTTGCCAATCTAGTCAACGAAGCGGCGCTGCTGGCCGCCCGCAAGGACAAACTTGCCGTTGGCATGCAGGAGTTCAATGAAGGCGTCGAGCGGGTCACGGCAGGACTCGAAAAGAAAAAACGGGTCATGAGCGCCGACGAAAAACAGCGCGTGGCCTATCACGAAAGCGGCCACGCCCTGGTCGCGTACAGTCTCCCTAACACGGACCCGGTACACAAGGTTTCGATCATTCCCCGCGGCTTGGCGGCGCTCGGTTATACGATGCAGCGCCCCGAAGATGACCGTTATTTGATGACCCAGAGCGAGTTGGAAAGCCAATTGCAAGTCCTGTTGGCCGGCACGATCGCCGAAGAAATGGTTTACCAAGATATTTCCACGGGTGCCCAAAACGACTTGGAACGCGTGACGGACATCGTGCGGGCCATGGTCATGCAGTTCGGCATGAGTCGCTTGGGCCGGATCAATTACCGGCAAGCGCGCACGAATCCGTTTTTGGCGAGCGCCCCGGCCGAAGAAGTCAGTCGTAGCTTCAGTGAACGTACGGCGCAACAAATCGACGACGAGGTCAAACGGATCATCGACGAGTCGGTGGAAAAGGTGCGGCACATCTTGGAGTTGCGCCGCGCGGCATTAGAAGCCTTGACCAGGCAACTGATCGAGACCGAGTCGGTGGATTCCGAACAATTGAAACGGATTGTGGAAGAAAACTCGCCAGGACCCTGCGTCGTTCCGGGCACGGACTCGGGATCCACGCGCCGCGCTGCCGCGCTTCCCGCAGGACAAAAGCACTCAGACGAAGAACTCGGCCGCGCCGTCCCATAATTTCGAGCTTTGGGCAATCGACACGACGGACATGCTCTGCGCGGCAATCGTCACCCGTATCCGCCGTGAGAGGAAGCTTGGAATCCCGCGCGGACAATTTCTGAAGTTGCGCCTATCCGCCCCAGAATAGTACGCCTACTCGACCAGTATGTTTCCAGTACCGCCAAGGGCTGAGTACGAGTACGAGATACATCATGGCAAGAGGTCTCTGTGCGCTTCGGGTTCTGAATCGCACATCGCGGCCCGCTTTTGGCCAGTCCCGACCTCATCGGTTTACTGTCGGCGTTGGCGCGACATCTCTACTCGATTGCCGCAGCCGACAAAGCGGACCTCGTCCATGAATTCGCGCATCAAAGCGATGCCACGCCCGCAATCGCGGCAGACATTGTTCTCGCAAGTGGGATCGGGGACCGCCTCTGGATCGAAGCCGGAGCCTTGGTCGGTTACCGAACCGCGAAATTCGTCGTGAGTCAGGACAATGTTGACATGCACGGTCTTGTTGCTCTGGCACTCGTTGCCGTGTTTGATGGCGTTGATGAGGGCTTCCTCCAAGGCCAGATGAATGCCGAATACCTCGGGTTCCGACCAAGCGAGAGACGCCAATTGGTCAGTGACTTGGCGGATGATTTGAAATCCGTACTCCGATTCACTGGGGATGATTACATCGAGTTCCCACGGAGCGTCTGTCATCAGGTCGGTCCCGTAGTCACGGTTGCGGCGATTGAAGTCCAGCGACTGCGTCCTGCCGGGCTTCGTGGATTTGGAACACGTCATTGAGCCGCGTAATGCCAAAGACTTCTTGCACCTCCGGTTCCAACTCTGCCAGTCGCAGTTGTCCTCCCCGTTGGCGAATGCGTTTTTCCAGTACCAGCAGCTTGTTAATGGCCAGACTTGAGACAAACCTCACGCGAGAAAAATCAATCACGACCTGCGGGCGTTGTCCATTGCTCAATGTCAAGAGTTCTTGGCCGAGCTGTTCGATACGACCTGGGTCAGCGATCCGCTCGTCCACAAAATTGACGATCGTCACGCCCTGGTCGTGCCGCAATTGGATGCAGTCGTAGTGGGGTGGAGTTTGCGCGTTATCCGTCATCGTTCTCTGCTCTGAAATTCCGAAGCGCAGCCTATACCGAGCAACGACATGTGCATTATGATAAAGGCCCTGGCGGTTCGAGAAAAGCGGGAACGGGTCGAATCACGCCAATTTATCGCGCTGGGAGTTTGAAAAAGAGGATGAACCCTTTTAGAATCCAGGGAAAACAGGCTCCATGCCAAGCGAACATAGCGGGGCGATGGGGAGATCGGGGGTGAACGATTGAATATAACTGATGGCACGGCAGCCACATTATCGCGGGAGCGGATGCACGAGTTGGTGAACCGGATTCTCGACAATGTTACGCGCGTCGTACTTGGCAAACGCGATGTGGCGGAGCAGTGTCTGGTTGCCTTGTTGTCCGGCGAACATATCTTGTTGGAAGATGTCCCCGGCGTGGGAAAAACGCTGATGGGCAAGGCTTTGGCCCGCAGCATCAACGGCGTTTTCCGACGGATCCAATTCACGCCGGATTTGTTGCCCAGCGATATCGTCGGCAGTTCGCTTTACAAGACGAACACGTCGGAGTTCGTCTTTAACGAGGGGCCGGTCTTCAGTCATTTTGTGTTGGCCGATGAAATCAATCGCGCGCCGCCTCGCACGCAAAGCGCGTTGTTGGAAGCCATGAGTGATCGCCACGTTAGCGTGGACGGTATCACACATCCCTTGCCAGCGCCCTTCATGGTGATCGCCACGCAAAACCCATACGAATTCGAGGGGACCTACGTCTTGCCGGAAAGCCAAATGGACCGGTTCTTGATGCGGATTTCGATGGGTTATCCACCCCGCGATTACGAGCGTCAAATCCTGGAAACACATCGCGAAGGCGAGCCCGTAGAAGCGCTGGCCGCCGTCTGCTCGACGGACGAGCTGATTGCTATCCAGCGCGCCGTGCGCGGCGTCCGCGTTGACGACTCGATCAGCGAATACATTTTGGATGTCGTCCACGCCACGCGCGAGTCGTCGGAGCTCGCGTTTGGTATTTCCACGCGCGGCGGATTGCTTTGGTATCGGGCCAGCCAGGCTTGGGCGTTTTTGCAAGGGCGCGATTACGCTATCCCTGACGATGCCAAGGGGTTGGCCGTCAGCGTCCACGCCCATCGCGTCCAGCTCAAGGGTTTCTTCCAAGCAGGGATGCGTCAGGAGGCGGAAGAGATCATATTGCGCATCTTATCGCACATCGCGGCGCCCGTGTAATCGATTGGCGGTAGGGAGACGGTATGGATTCTCGAACGGCAATCCGATTAT
>JACTND010000046.1 GCA_014584305.1 Planctomycetota bacterium
CTTTTGAATGCCATTCAAACGCTCTCCCAACTGAGCTACGGCCCCATTGTCACCAGCACAGGCGTTGCAGCGACTTACCCTCAGAAGGCTGCGAAAAATCTACCGAGCACTGAGGACCATGTCAAGGGAACGCCCGCGCGCCAGCCGCGTATCGCCAGGTGTGCCGCCGCACCTGGTGAACAAACCTCGAACCGGCGGTTTATCATTCAAAGGTCATGCGGTATCATAGGTTTTGCCATCAGCGAAGCAGTTCCGCGCGTACGGATCGCATCGCCGAATGAACGGGTATGACCACCACAAGCAGGGGAATAGAAAATGGCCCAGATCACATTCAAAGGGAATCCGATACACACCAGCGGCAACTTGCCCACGATGGGGAGCACGGCGCCGGAGTTTCAACTGGTCGCCGGCGATTTAAGCGAGGTCCGGTTAGCGGACTTCAGCGGCAAAAACGTGATCATCAACATTGTTCCCAGTTTCGACACCGGCATCTGCGCCAAGTCCGTGCGTCGTTTCAACGAAGCAGCCGCGGAATTGGACGACGCGGTCATCGTCAATATTTCCAAGGATTTGCCGTTCGCACAAAAGCGTTTTTGCGATAGCGAGGGGTTGAATCACGTCAAGAATCTGTCGGCGTTCCGCGCGCCGCAATTTGGCCAGGACTACGGGATCGAGATGGTGGACGGTCCATTGCGAGGACTGTTAGGGCGCGCAATTGTCGTCGTGAACGGCGCCGGGCAAGTCGTTTATACCGAGTTGGTTCCCGAGATCGCTCAGGAACCCAACTACGATGCGGCGTTGTCCGCCGTGGCACAAGTCGCATAGTGCGCGTCCATTACACTCAGCCGGAGCGCGGTCATGGCGACCACGTCGAGTTCGGCAGAAACATCCGCCGGGTTAACGGTAACGGGGCAAACATTTGCCCATTTAATCGACCTGGTGAATGACCTCGTCTGGCTATTGAGCGGCGATGGACAACGGCTGTTGTATATGAATGCCGCCGCCGCCAGCGTGTATGGTTCTGCTCAAGCCGAGTTAGCTAAGCGGCCGGGGCTCTGGCTGGGCGCGATCCATCCTCAAGACAAACTAATCATCCAGGAAAATCTGAAACGGCTGGACGAGTTGCCAGCGTTTGCCCATCGCTTTCGCGCGCTGAACGCCCGAGGTCGCGAAATTTGGTTGGACGCTCAATTTCAATTGCTGCCCGACGGTCACACTGACGAGTCATTGATCGGTGTCGTTGCCAAGGATATTACCAGCCGGTTGCACGCGGAGCGCGAGTTGGACGAAGCGCGGGCGATTTACGAAACGTTGGTGCAGAACCTGCCAATCAAGGTGTTCCGCAAAGACCGGACCGGACGACTCGTATTTTGCAATCAGTTGTACTGCGACGCCTTGCGAATGCCATTAGAAGAGCTGGTCGGCAAGTCCGACCACGATCTGTTTCCGGCTGAATTAGCCGACAAGTACGTCGCGGACGATGCGCGCGTGATGGCCACTGGAGAGCCCCTGCACGCCATTGAACAGCATCCGGGTCCGGACGGCAGCATTTCTTATGTAGAGGTCCTCAAAGCGCCGGTCGTTGACTCGCGCGGTCGGCGTGTCGGCATTCAAGGAATGTTTTGGGATGTCACTTCGCGCGTATTGGCCGAACAAGAGCTACAGCGTTCGCGCGACATTGCCCAGGCCGCCAGCAAGGCCAAAGGGGATTTCCTGGCCAACGTGAGTCACGAGATTCGCACGCCCATGAACGCCATCATCGGCATCAGCGAACTGCTGCTCGACGGGTGTCGCGACAAACAACAACGCGAGTATTTGTCGATGATCCAGCAGTCTGGGGAGAATCTGATTTCGCTCTTAAACGACATTTTGGACTTCAGCAAAATCGAGGCCGGCAAACTGGAGCTGGAGCGCCTGCCCTTCGATTTGCGGGAGAAACTGGGGGACACGCTCCGCGCCTTGGCCGCGCGGGCCCATGCCAAAGACCTGGAATTGGTCCTAGATTTCGATCCGAATATTCCTCGCACGTTACTGGGAGATATCAATCGCATTCGCCAGGTGATGGTGAACCTGGTGAGCAATGCCATCAAGTTCACCGACACGGGCGAAGTGATCGTCCGTGTCGAGTGCCCCCGCCGGTCGGAGGATGCAGCGCATCTGACGTTTGACGTCATCGACAGCGGCATCGGCATTCCCCAACATCGATTGGAGTCGATCTTTCATGAGTTCGAGCAAGCAGAATCGACGACTTCGCGACAGTATGGGGGGACGGGGCTGGGGCTGCCCATCACACGGCGGTTGGTTGAACTCATGGGGGGTGCCTTGCAGGTCACAAGCCAACTCGGCTTTGGGAGCCAATTTCATTTCGAATTGGAATTGCCTTTCAGCGACGATTCCGCGCCCAACTCCGGCGCCTTGTTCGCGGAGTTGCGGAACAGTCGCATCTTGATCGTCGAAAATCACGTGGCAGCCATGCAGGCGCATCGCCGTTGGTTTGAGCACTGGGGCGTACCTGTGGATTATGCAACAACGGGTGAGCAAGCGCGATACATCTTGAATCAAGCAGCCCGTCAACCATCGAATCTGAAAATTGCGTTCATCGATGCCACGCTGGACGGCGACACCAGCCTGGGCTTGATTCGCTGGATTCGCAAGCAGGAAACCTGGGCGGGGTTGCGCGTGGTGATATTGACTTCCGGGCATTTGAACGAACGAGCGGTGCGCGGTTTGGACGTCGATCGCATTTTAAAGCCGGTCAAGCCCTCAGATCTGTTGGAAACTTTGGCCGCGATATTAGGGATTGAAACGAAGGAGCAGGAATCGGCGTCGCCGGTGGCGCCGCGGGCCAGGACCTTGACCATCTTGGTTGCTGAAGACAACGAGATCAATCAACGGTTGATGATGGCCTTGCTGCGCAAAATGGGACACCGGCCAGTAATTGCGAGAAATGGTGCTGACGCCGTCGAGGCTTTCCGGCACCACCGCTTTGACTTGATCTTGATGGACATGCAGATGCCGGTGAAAGACGGATTGCAGGCGACGCAAGAGATTCGCCGCTTGGAAAAGGGGGCTGCACACACGCCGATTGTGGGATTGTCCGCGCACGCCACCGAGGACTTTCGCCAATTATGTTTGGCGGCCGGCATGGACGACTACGTAACCAAACCCGTGCGGCGCGACAAATTGGCTTTGGTCATCGAGAACCTAACGGGCATTCGCGCCCATCTCCCCGCCAGCGCGGCGAGCGATTTGTCGAGTCGAAAAATCGATTGGCAGCGCGCCTTCGAGACGGTGGCAGGCGATCGGGAGTTGCTGGTCGAACTGATCGAGGTTTTTCTCCGCGAGCGGGCCCAGGTGGCGACGGACATCCACAAGGCCATCGCCGAACAGGACTGGCGGCTGTTGCGCCGTTCGGCACATTCGCTGCGCGGCGCACTCAACCACTTAGGAGCCACGGCTGCGGCCGAAATAGCCGGACAATTGGAAAACCTGGCCCAGTCGGAAGCGGCAGATGCGATTGCCGAGACTTGGGACCGGATGCAAACGGAATTGGGCGAATTGACAACAGAAATGGAGAGGTTTACAACAAACTGAGTTGGCAGCCGTCAAGTCGATCGGGCAGTACGATTGGCTGGCGTAGGTAGCGGACGAAAAACAAAGGAGTCGAATATGCCCACGATACTGGTAGTCGATGACACCGCAGTGGATCGTCGCTTGGCCGGTGGCTTGTTGGAGAAAGCTCCGGAGATGAATGTCTGCTATGCCGAAAGCGGGCAAGATGCCTTGTTGAAGATCGGCGACTTCTTGCCGGATTTAGTCGTCACCGATTTGCAGATGCCCGATCTGGATGGTCTGCAACTGGTGACGTCCATTTCCGAGAAATATCCCGACGTTCCCGTCGTGTTGATGACCGCACATGGCAGCGAGAACATTGCCGCTCAAGCGCTGGCGAGTGGCGCCGCAAGTTATGTCCCCAAGTCCGATTTGGCGGACAGCCTAGTCGATACTGTGCGGCACATCTTGCACATGACGGAAACGGATGCCCGGTATCGTCGGCTTATTAGCTGTGCCACGCGGACGGAGTTCGAGTTTCAGTTGGAAAACGACCCCGAACTGATACCGCCGTTGGTCGATCTGGTTCATCAGGTGTTGGATAGCCAACAATTGTTTGACCCGGGAACGCGTTTGCGCGTGGGCGTAGCGCTGGAACAGGCCTTGTCCAACGCCATGATCCGAGGAAATCTGGAGATTGTTCGCGAACAATTTCCGTATGCCTCGCGCGAGTTGGTCGCGGAACGCGCCCGGCAAACCGAGTTTCGCCAACGGCGCGTCGCCTTGTCCGTACAAGTGACACCCGAAAAGGCGCATTTCATCGTTCGCGATCAAGGGCCTGGTTTCGACGCCTCGTTGATCCCCACTCCCAACGATCCGGAGTCATTTCGCGATGGCATTGGGCGGGGACTAGTCCTGATTCGCACCTTTATGGATGTGGCGGAGTTCTCCGATCATGGCCGCGCGCTGACCATGATCAAATTTCGTAGCGAATCTCCCAACAAACCGCGCTGAGCGAACCACGACCATGAGGAGGACCGCGCCGACGGTCACAACAGCGCAGCAAACCAACGTTCGCAAGACGTCCGCGGACAATTACGAACCGAGGGACAACGCCACCGTTACGGTTGAACGGCCGCATATTTTCCGGTAGTTATCGACTCGTGTTGCGCTTCGCAGAGCGCAATTGCATCCCGCGCCAAGTCTCCGGAGAGCAAAGGAGATATCTTTCCCGTGGATAGGGACCTGGCGACTTCGGCAATCTCAGCCTCAAACGCCGCCAGCGGCCCGCCGGGCGGCGCAACAGCACGGTGGATTTCGCCGCGGTCGTCAAACAACTTGATCGCCATGGATTCATCGCCGGCAGTGGTGGCCGCGTATTCAAATTGCAGTGTGGCCCGTTCCAAAAGCAACTCGAATCCATGGGTGAATGGCCGACCGGGTTGCTCGATCACACCCATCGTTGCGGAGATGGCGCGGTCCGGGCCATAGTCGAACAACGACGTCGCAAACTTGACGGTTCCGTTTTCGCACCAGCCTTGACTGAATACACCGCGCGGCATACCAAACACGAGACGGATGAAGTGGGCGTCGTGGACGTGGAGATCGAGTAGCGGTCCACCGACGGTGTCGCGATTGAAAAAATCGGGAATCCATGTGGGGCGCGAGATGACGCGGCGAAAATGCCCACCGCGTGGCAATCCGAATTGGCCGCTGCACGCCGCTTGCCAAGCGAAACTATATTCGGGGAAGAAAGGTAAAACATGCCCGACGAGCAGTTGCCGCTGGCAGCGATTCACATGGGCGACAACGTCGCGGCATTGCGACGCGGATAGTGCCAAGGGCTTCTCGCACAACACATGCCGACCGGCTGAAGCCGCCGTGCAAACTGCCAGTGGATGCTGATTGGGGGGCAAACAGACGTCGATCAAATCCAAGGTGTCATCGGCTGCCATCGCGCGCCAATCGTCATAGACTTTGATCCCCGACAAATCGACATGTTCTCCTGGCGGGCCGAAATTGCCGCGGATTCCCGTCCAATCGCCGCCGCGCTTGAGCGGATCGCGGGACGCAACGGCGGCGACTTCGATTCCTGGAGTCTGGCGATACGCCAGCCAATGGATCCAACCCATGAATCCGACGCCGGCAATTCCTACTCGAATCATGCAGCTATCTCCCCAGACCTACGAGCATCCGCATACAATAGCAGAAAATTCGGGAATCCACTTCGGGTCATTCGCGAGAATCCAGCGAACAGGTCAGGATTGGCAGATTCACGTTGGCACAACGAGTAGTATCATCAGCCGCGCGGATAACGTGTCTCCGGCGGCAGAGTTGGTGAGGAACCTCATGGCAGTGGAAATGCGCTTGGTGCGCATCGTAATCAGCGAAATCAGCGATGGGCAGTTCGTCTATTTGCGCGAAGTGGATGGGGCGCGGGAATTTGCCATGGTGATCGGCTTGTTTGAAGCCAGCCGCATCGACTTGCGCGTTCGCAACGAGCGGCCCCCGCGACCATTGACGCATGACTTGATCGTCAATATTGTCGAGTCGTTAGGCGCCGAACTGGACAGCGTGATTATTCACGAATTAAAGGAAGGAACCTATTACGCCAAGCTGCGTGTAAAGCGCGACGGCGAAATTATCGATATCGATTCTCGCCCCTCCGACGCGATTGCCACGGCCGTCTGTTCCGATCCGCCGCTCCCCATCTTCGTCGAGGAGGACGTGATCGACGAATCGATGCAACAAACGGAATAGCGACTGTTTTCAATTGCCAGTCACGTTCACGAAGCGCCGCCGTTCGCTGGGAACTCTTCGTTCAACCGTTGGCCGTAGGCGTACGCGGAATTTTTCGAAAGCCCATCGCGAACGTCAGCCGATGCCTGCGGCTAACTATGGTCAGGGCTCGAAAGTAGGACATCTACTTGATCGAATCTCCCTGTCGGTTTACGATCAGACCCCAGTATTTTTCGCATGCGACCAAAGGACGACTGCCAACATGTTGATCGCCATTCCCCGAGAAACCCGGCCCGAAGAACGCCGAGTGGCTGCCACACCGCATTCCGTTGGCAAACTCAGCAAACTTGGCTACCGCGTGGTGGTGGAATCGGGCGCCGGTCAAGCGGCTTGTTTTTCGGATGACATGTATCAGTCCGCTGGCGCAACGATTGCCGCCGAGCGCGATCATCTGTGGTCGGAGGCGGAGATTGTACTTAAGGTGCAGCCACCGACGCCGGACGAGTTGTCGCGATTGCGCCGCGGTACGGTGGTCATTAGCTTTCTGTGGCCCGCGCAGAATGAATCACTCTTGCACATCGCCGTCCAGCGCGGGGTGACCTTACTGGGTGTGGATCGCATCCCGCGGATCAGCCGGGCGCAGAAAATGGATGCGTTGAGTTCCATGGCCAATATCGCGGGTTATCGCGCGATTGTGGAGGCAGCCAATGAATTCGGCAGTTTTTTTACGGGGCAAATGACAGCGGCGGGCAAAGTGCCGCCGGCGAAGGTGCTGGTGATCGGCGCGGGGGTCGCCGGGTTGTCTGCCATCGGAGCCGCGCGGGGTTTGGGAGCCATTGTCCGCGCGTTCGACACGCGCTTGGCAGTCAAAGACCAGGTCAAAAGCATGGGAGCGGAGTTCCTGGAATTGAGCTTCGATGAGGAAGGCGAAGGGGCTGGCGGATACGCCAAAGTCATGAGCCCGGAATTTATCCAGGCCGAGATGGAACTGTTCGCAGCACAAGCCAAGGAAATTGACATTATCGTCACGACAGCGTTGATACCGGGAAAGCCGGCGCCAAAACTGATCACCGCCGAGATGGTGGCGTCGATGAAACCGGGGAGCGTGATTGTCGATCTGGCTGCGGAACAAGGGGGCAATTGCGAACTCACTCGACCGGGTGAGAAGTTCTGCACCGACAATCGCGTCACGATCCTGGGATATTTGGACTTGCCCAGTCGGCTTCCCACGCAAGCGTCGAGTTTGTATGCGAACAACCTGGTCAACCTGCTGCATGACTTGACCCCCGGCCGCGATGGTCAGCTTGTGTTGAATCGCGACGATGTTGTGGTCCAACAATCGGTGGCCGCGCACGCTGGCGAGTTGTTGTTCCCTCCCCCGCCGTTGCCGGCTCCAGCACCCGCGGTCAAACCAGCCGCTGCGGCCGAACCGGTGACGAATGTCGAAGACGTTTCGTTGTGGGGGAGTCCACCCGTGTGGGGTGCGGCGGCATTGGCAGCCGTGTTGTTGCTGGTTGGTCTTATTGTGGCCGCACCGGAAGGGTTTGTCGCTCGGCTGACCATATTTGTGTTGGCTTGCTTTGTCGGCTGGCAAGTCATTTGGAATGTCACACCGGCCTTGCACACGCCTTTGATGAGCGTCACCAATGCGATCAGCGGGATCATCATCATCGGCGGCATGTTACAGATGCTGGGGCGCTGGAATAGTGCACCGGTATGGTTGGCGTTGGTGGCTGTCACCGTCGCAGCCATCAACGTGTTTGGTGGATTCTTGGTGACACAACGCATGTTGCAGATGTTTCGGAGATAGATCCTGGCGATGGAAAACTTTGTCTATTTGGCCTGGTTGGCCGCTGGGGTTTGTTTCATTTTCAGCTTGGGTGGGCTTAGCCAGCACGAGTCGTCGCGCCGCGGGAATGTGCTGGGGATGATTGGCATGGCGGCCGCGATCATCGCCACGATTGTGTGGTTGATATCGAAACGTTTTGGTGATCATGCGGAGATGAGCGCGGAGGCGATGGGGTTGTTGGCCGTCGGCTTGACCATCGGCGGCGCCATTGGCGCATTGGTTGCGTCGCGGGTCGCTATGACGGCGATGCCGGAACTGGTGGCGATGCTTCACAGTTTTGTCGGATTGGCGGCGGTCCTCGTTGGGCTCAGCAATTTTCTGGCACACGCATCGGACCCGGTCCTGCCCCATTTGGCACCGGGCGATCGGGCTCAGATAATCGTCGGCAGCGAGGACGATCACAATATTCTGGCCACGGTCACGGGGAAACCGACTACTCCGCGGCAACCATTACTGCATCTGATCGAAATCGCTGCGGGAATTTTTATTGGCGGTGTCACATTCACAGGCAGCATCGTGGCCTGGGGCAAACTGAACGCGAGAATCAGCGGCAAGCCGCTATTGATTCCTAGCCGCCATGCCATCAATTCCGGAATGCTGTTGGGATGTCTGGTGGCCAGCATCGTTTTTTGTGTTGCGCCGGGAGTCCACGTGGGCCTAACCATGTTGCTGTTCATCACTTTGGTGTCATTCGTGCTCGGCGCGCACCTAGTATTGGCCATTGGTGGTGCCGATATGCCGGTGGTTGTGTCGATGTTGAACAGTTACAGCGGTTGGGCGGCCGCTGCCACTGGATTCATGTTGGAGATCGATTTGCTGATTGTCACCGGCGCACTTGTCGGAAGCAGTGGCGCGATTTTGTCCTACATCATGTGCCGCGCCATGAATCGTTCGTTTGTCAGCGTGATTCTGGGCGGCTTTGGCGGAGAAGTGGCTGGTCCCAGCGGTCAGGCGGAACAGAATCTTACCTACAACACGACCAGCATCGAAGAAACCGGCGAGTGGTTGTTGGACGCGGCAGAGGTGGTCATTGTCCCCGGCTATGGCATGGCGGTCGCACAAGCCCAACATCCGATTCGCGAAATCTGTGAGGTGTTGCAGCGCCGAAATACTCGTGTCCGGTTTGCCATTCATCCCGTTGCTGGGCGATTGCCCGGTCACATGAACGTTTTGTTGGCCGAGGCCAATGTTCCCTATGACATCGTGTTGGAAATGGACGAGATCAACGAAGATTTCCCGCAGACAAATGTCGTTTTGATTATCGGAGCGAATGATATCGTCAATCCCGGTGCCGAAGATGATCCGGGCAGTCCGATCTATGGCATGCCCGTGTTGCAGGTGTGGAAGGCTCAGCGGGTCGTCGTTCTGAAACGGAGTATGGCAACGGGCTATTCGGGCGTGGACAATCCGCTCTTCTATCGCGAGAACACGTCGATGTTGTTTGGAGATGCCAAGAAAACCGTGGATGGGTTGTTGGCCACCTTGCGGCAAGCGACCGCCTGACCACTAGCACGGGCCAGACCAGTAGAGGTAGTTGGAATCGATACGACCGCTACTTCAAATACAATGGGCGAAACCGACAACCCGTAAGTCAGGGCAATTTGTTCAGGGCAAGTTGGAATCCCAATCCGAGCGCTGTATATTGAGTATTGGGTTTGTCGGCCTGGGCGCCGGCGAGTTGAGCACAGCGGGCCAACGGCGATGTAGAAACGGTATCCTATGCATCGGTCACTCGCAGGCTACGGGCACCATCAATTCCAGTAACTTC
>JACTND010000278.1:0-6718 GCA_014584305.1 Planctomycetota bacterium
CGCGCGGCGTGTGACAGTTGCCACGAACATGGCCGGACGCGGTACGGATATCCAGATCGAACCGAGCGTCCGCGACGCGGGTGGCCTACATGTGATCTGTTCCGAGATGCACGAATCGAGTCGCATCGACTGGCAATTATTCGGCCGATGTGCGCGGCAAGGGGACCCCGGTTCGGTTCGCCAATTCATCGCTTGGGACGACGAATTGATCGATCTAGCTTACGGAGTCCGCCGAGCTTCTCGACTCCGCAAAGTCGGCGCGACCCGCGCAGCCACTTGGTGGGTGCAGTTGTTTCGAAGCGCGCAACGAAAAGTGGAGCGACGACACTTTCGAGCCCGGCGCTTGCTCATGTATAATGAGAAAAACATTGTCAAGACCCAACGTGAAATGGGACTGGATCCCATCCTGGATCATTTGGCCGAATAGAATATCGATTGCGAGGGCCGGAGCGGCATGTCAATAGGAAAACGCCTCCCCACCGATGAAGGCGACTCCGCCAGCAGTCCCGACGGCCAGCGCGCGGACGGAGGCGACTCGGCGGCGGAACAAAAGCGCCAAGAAATCCGCGAGTCGATTCTGGCGCTGCGCGAATTGGCTCAGTCTGAGATTGGTTTTGGTGACTTTTGTCAACGGGTCGTCGGCCAAATCATCTCCTTGACTGCGGCCCATGGCGCTGTGGTGTGGCATGTCGAGGATGATCAACGAGTGGAGATGGTATTCGCCACGGGCCCGGCCACTGCGGAAGCGATGGTGAAGCTGGAATCGCATCGCCAGTTGTTAGACGATGTCCGTGGGAAGCGTTTACCACGTTCGGTTGCTTCGACCTCGTTTCCGGAGTTAGCTGCCGGCGTTCCTCTGCCGAGCGTTGACCAAGATGGCGAGCCGCACGTCCTGTTGTTCATGATTGCGCCGATCGTCACCGCCGACAAATGTTGGGGGTTGTTTGAATTGTTGCAACGCGCGGAGTTGAGCGAATCCGTTCAGCAGGGATATCTGAAGTTTTTGTCGCAGGTAGCGGGGCTTTTCAGTCGTTGGTGGGAGTTTCATGCCGCCAAATTTCAACCCGCCCCGGTGTTTACTGCACAACCGGCCCCGGCCTACACACTGGTCCGCAATGGTGACGGTCGAACCACCGAACCCTCAGTCACTCGTGGGCCCACGAGCGAAGTGCCCCGCCCGCCCACCGTTTCGGAAACATCGGCCCCCGTGGTCAGCGCGGGAACTCCGCAACAGATGACCGCGCGGTTGGAGTACGTTCGCGAAATCCATCAATCGATTCGCCTGGGTGACACGGTGTACTCGATCGCGAACGCCACCCGGCGCTTATTGCAATGCGATCGAGTTAGCGTGGCGATTGCCCGCGGCGCAACCAGCAAAATCAAAGCCATTAGCAGCCAGGACAGGTTTGACAATCGCTCCAACGTCATCAAAAAGTTGGGTTACTTGGCGCAGTTGTGCATTCAGTCCCGCACCCCATTGTGGTTGCATGGGCAAACATCGGATTTGCCGCCGCAACTGAATCGGGCCGTGAACGATTATCTCGACGAATCGCATAGCCGCACGCTGGCGGTGATTCCCTTAGAGGAGCCGGTCGGCCGTCGCGATGGCGAATTGGAAAGGCGCGCGGCGCGCACGCCGCCGCGACTGGGAGCGCTGATCATTGAGCATTTCGCCCGCGATGTCGCTCAGGAAACGTACGGTGACGACTTGGACCTTGTCGTCGAGCAATCGGCCGCTGCGCTGGCCAACGCCCGACTAGCGGACGAGATTTTTTTGGCGCCCCTGTGGTTGAGCCTGGGCAAAACCTGGCGGTGGTTGTGGGACGACCATCGCAAGAAAACACTCGTGATTGCGGGAATGATTGTCGGCATCATACTGGCACTCTGCTTTTGGCCGGCAACCATGAAATTGAAGATTCATGGTGTGGCGCAGCCGGAACTGCGGCGCAATCTGTTCACGCCATTGGATGGTGTCATCGAGCGAGTGCATGTCGCTCAACAAGATCGCGTCCGGGCGGGCGAGTTATTGTTGGAGATGGACTCGCTCCCCTTGCGGCTGAAGCGCGTCGAGATCATGGGGCAGATTGAGACCATCGGCGAGCAAATCCAGAGTTTGGACCGGCAAGTGGCCACGATCAAGCCACGCCCGGGAACGGAAGAAGCGCTGACGCTGGCCGGTTCGATCGAACAACTCACGATTCAGCGGGCGGGCTTGCAGAAACAAATCGAATTGATTGACCGCCAGATGGAAACCTTGCGTATTTTCAGTCCCATCGACGGCATTGTGTTGACGTGGGACACCCGCCGGTTGGAACAATTGCCCGTGCAAGCCAACCAGCCGCTCCTGACCGTGGCGGATGTCGATGGTCAATGGCAATTGGAATTGATGATTCCTCAGGGCAAACTGGGTTATATCAAACGAGCGATGAGCCGCCAGCAAACCGATTGGTTGCCAGCGGATTTCATTTTGGCCACGGACCCCAACCACCGCTATCGGGGTCGTTTGGTGCAAGTAGCCGAGCGGGGTGAGATGGGGCCAAACGGCGAAGTGGAGTTTCGGGCGATTGTCGCGTTGGAAGCTGACCAGTTGATTCGGCAACAGCCCGGTGCTGGTGTCACGGTTCGCGTCGCGTGCGGCCGACACGCCTTGGGGTTGGTTTGGTTCCATCAAATCATCGATTACGTCCGCACCCGCATCTTGTTTTAGCGTGCCCGCATGTCGATCGGCCTGGCAGCCCCGCAGCAGAAACATCCACCGGTGCGGCTCCGCAAGCGGGGCGACTTGATTTGTACCCGGCAAGAATACCAGGGGGTCGAATATTGGGTCATTAAAGAGCCGCTATCCCAAAAATACTACCAGTTTCCGCCGCACGTCTTCTATCTTTTGCAGCAATTGGACGGCCAGCGCAGCGTCCAGCAGATTTTGGATAACTACCATCGGGACCACGCGCCCAAACGGATTACACCTGAAGAATTTCAGCAGTTAGTGCAGCGTTTTCACAAAGACAACCTGGTCGTAGGAGATGCTGTCAATCAAGGTATCGAGTTATACAAACGCGGCTGGAAGACTTGGTGGATGGAACGGCTAATGCAGTTCTCCAATATTCTGGCGCTCCGCTTTCGAGGAGTTGATCCAGATCGAATGCTCAATCCTTTAGAGCGTTGGTTCGGCTGGTTGTTCACTCCAGCGGCGGCACTTATCGTTGGATTGTTAGGATTGATTGCGCTGTCGTCCGTGTTGATTCATTGGAATGAGTTCCGTGCGAATTTGCCAGGATTTCACGATTTTTTCTCGCCCCAGCGGTGGTGGTTGTTTGCCTTGGTGTTGGCCGGGACGAAAATACTACACGAGTTTGGGCACGGCATTTCGTGCAAACGTTTCGGGGGTGAATGCCACGAAATTGGTTTCATGTTGTTGGTATTGACGCCGTGTCTGTATTGCAACGTGTCGGACAGTTGGCGGTTGACCAACAAATGGAAGCGCGCGGCAATTGGCGCGGCGGGGATGTATGTCGAGTTGATGTTGGCGACGGCGGCCACCTTTGCCTGGTGGTTCGTGCAGCCGGGGATGGTGCAGGATATTTGCTTGCAAATCATGTTGATCTGTTCGGTCAGCACGGTCTTGTTCAACGGTAATCCCCTGCTCCGCTTCGACGGCTATTATATTTTGAGCGACGTGTTGGAGATTCCCAATTTGCACCAGCGTTCCGGCCAGGCGCTGAACACATTGTTGGGTCGGCATTGGTTGGGCCTGGAAATGCCCAACGATCCGTTGCTTCCGCGCAATCGATTGTGGGCGTTCGCCGGTTTTGTGGTGGCATCCTATTTGTATCGCGCGTTTGTCTTGTTTTCGATCTTGTTGTTTTTGACGCGTTGGTTGGAACCTTATGGGCTGGAGTCGGTGGGCAAATCCATTGCCTGGATCGCCGCCGCGGGTATCGTGGGTTGGCCCGCATACCGTTTGTATCGTTTTTTTTCTATACCGGGGAGAATCATGCAGATCAAACCCAAACGATTCGCCGTCGTTACGTTAATTGCTGCGGTGATCTTGGGCGCCGTGTTCGGGACGCCTTGGCCACACCGCGTACGGGGCCGAGCGATCGTGTTGCCGGAACGAATGGAAACGGTTTATGCGCGGGAGCCGGGCGTGCTGCGCGAGATCCTGGTCGAAGCTGGACAGTGGGTGGAAGCCGGCCAGGTAGTCGCGCGCTTAGAGAACTTGGGTTTGGCCGAGGAAATTGCCGAAACCGAGCGCGATTGGCAAGCAGCGCGGGTCAAGCGGGCTTTCCTGGCGCAGGCCAGCGCGACGTCCATCGCGAAACGCTTGGAATACATCCAACCGTTGGCGTCGTTAGATGCCGAGATCCTCAAATACGAACGAGTCTTGGCAACGCTGCGCGTGCGCAGCGATTTGCTGGAATTGAAAGCGCCCATCGCCGGCTATGTCGTCGCTCCGCCATTCCGCGAACAGGTCCCAGGTGAGCAGGAAACACCGCTGGTCGATCGTTTGCCATTGTTGACCGGCGGCCAATATGAATTGTTGTTGCCAGCCGGTCAGCGATTTTGCGAGATCGCCGATTGGAGCCAGTGGCAAGCAGTGGTGCTGTTGACGGAAACAAACGTCGATTGGGTGCGACCGGGACAGGCGATCAAGGTGAAGTTGCACGCGTTTCCGGGCGAAGTGGTGGATTCCACCATCAAGGTCGTGGGGGTGTCCGACCGCCTGATTCAGCGGCAAAAGCGAGGAGATACTCCCGAATCGATGCAAGCTCGGATTCGGGTTCCCGACCTGCTCGCGGAATTGGTACCCCAAGCCGATCAGTCGTCGATTCAATATCTGGCCAAGGCCGACTTGCCCGCACGTTCCTCGCCAGATACCACCAGGGCGCGCACATCCGTTTCTCCCACCGAGAAGACGACCACGGCGAGTAGTTTCCCACGTCCCGAGTATTTTATTGGCATGGACGGTCAAGCGCGCATCCACATCGGTTACCGCAATTTGGGTGCCCGCATTTGGCGCTGGTTTAACGAGACATTTGGTGGTTAGAGGACGAGGAACTGTTCACAGGTCTGTTCATGAGTCAGACCATTTCACGCGTTACTGCATCGCAGGTGACGGAAAGGAATCCGCTCCGGAGCAACCAATCGAGCTGCGTCCCCTTTTCACGGCTATCCTTGGCGCTTGGGTGGTTGCCAGGGATAAAGACTGCGTTCGGTGTTCCGCCGCGGTCGCTTTTGCAATTCTTCCACCAACCGGTCGAACCAGCCGCGCAAGAACTCATTCAGCAATTCGCGATGCTTATGCGCTTCCATGATACATGTGAACATGGTCCACTCGTCGCCGTAATGGTGGGCGATGATGGCCAGCCCCACAAATCCGGCGGCTTGAAACTCTGGCGCGGCGTCATCGACATCAGACAACGTGTCAAAATAGGGAAAGGCTCGCTCGTAATCGGGTTCAGCCAGCCGCAAATAGATTTCACCCAACCGTTGCATCGCCAAGCGGTTGTAGAGTAGTGTCGTACTGCGTTTGGACGGCTCCGCTTGGTCCGCCGGGAAGTACTCCAGCACGGCCTGATAAAACTCCGGCAATCCGATCCATTGTGCTTCGCGATACTGTTCCTCGGCGGAGTCCTTTTTGGGAATAAACGCCATAGGAGATTCGGCGACTTCCAGGGGATTGGGAATCGGCTGTAATACAGCTAGTGCCACACCGGCAGCGGCTGCGGTCAAGCTCAGCAATCCGACCACCAGATAGGTTAGCCATTGCCAACGGCTAGCCGGCAAATTGCCGTTCAGTACTTGTTGCAGTTTTCGAGTGGCAGCCAGCCGTCCCGCGGTACGATCGCGGTGCCCATTCCCTTCCATGGCGACAATCGACTCGATGACTAGATCCCAATTGTCTGGCTGATCTACTTGGATCGTGCGCAAAGCGCGCAGTAACTCGGCAGGGTCTTGAATTCGATCTGCGGGCGACTTGGCCAACATTCGTTCGATCAAAGCGATCAATTCTACTGGCGCGTCAGGGCGCAGGGACCGCAAATCGGGAGGAGGCGAGTTGACCTGTTGGATGGCGACGGCCAGCGCGTTCTCACCGGAAAACGGTGGGTGGCCGGCCAGCATGTGAAAGGCGGTGACGCCCAAGGAGTAGATATCCGTCCGGGGATCGACCGCTTGGCCCTGCACTTGTTCTGGACTCATGTACAACGGCGTCCCCATCGTCACGCCGACTTGAGTCAAATCGAGCCGTTGCGTGTCGTTGACGATCCGCGCCAACCCGAAATCGGTGACTTTTACTTCTCCCGACGTGCTGATCATGATATTTTCGGGTTTGATATCGCGGTGAATCACGCCCTGTTCAGCCGCTTTTTGCAATGCCAGGGCCGTTTGTCGCAAGATGTTGATCACCATGGGAATCGACACGGCGCCATTCCGCGTGATGTATTGCTTCAGATTGCGGCCGGGGATGTATTCTTGCACGATAAAGTGATAGCCGTGGCGTTCGCAGATTTCGTAAATCTGGACGATATTCGCTTGAACCAAAGCGGCCGCCGCTTGCGCCTCACGCACAAACCGATCGACATAACCCGGGTTGTTACCCAACTCGGGTTTCAGCACCTTGATGGCTACTTTACGCTTCAGGGTCAGTTGCTCAGCAAGATAAACCTCGGCCATCCCGCCTTGCCCCAAGCGTCTAAGGATCATGTAATCGCCGAGG
>JACTND010000278.1:6732-23028 GCA_014584305.1 Planctomycetota bacterium
GGGCAGCCCCACCTTCGGCACCGGCTCGTTTCTCATCTGTTGTTTGTTGAGTCATTCGCAAGTAGAACCCTAGAGTGCCACCGCTGGCCGGCGCATCATAATGGTAGAACCCTTTGGCGACGATTATTGCTACGGACGGTACTGAGTAAAAGATCAGCCTTGGCCGCCGACCATAAAGTCGCACATGCGGTTCAAATACCGGCCGAAATATGGCAACTTAACGGATTTTCCCAAGAATTGGTCGCCGCCGCCAGCGTTTCTCCCTCAACTAACCGCCGCCGCACCCTGAGTGGCGCAGGCTCCACCCTCGACAATGGTGCAACGCGCTATCCCGCCCCACTAGATACAGTCACCTACCCAGCAAACCGGAAAATTCTTGGGTTCATACAACCCGCGCTGCGTGTCAAATAAAGAAAAATTATCCATCCTGCGCAAGGGAGGCGAATAGATATGCAGCGTAATCAGCTCCTCCCCATCGGCTTGCAAATTGGATACTTGATGGATGTCCTCGTCCTGCGTCGTGCACACGAACCCGATTCCTGCATCTGCCGTTTGCACGGGTTTGATTAAGCCTGACGGAGAGAATTCGAAAATCGTTTCGGTTGCCACTCCTTCGATAATCCGCAATCCGCAAGTCGATCCCGCGTGGTTGTGGATCGGGCTGCGCTGCCCGCTGCGCCAACAGATACACAGCAACTCATACCATTCCCCCTCGCAAATCAAATTGCGGCGGTACGTCGCGTCGCCGAACTCAATGAACGGCTCCAAGTCCTCGCGGGTGACGTCCAAGGATTCCAGCAGCTCGCGCAATTGTCCTAATGGCGCGCGCGATTCGAGCTGGTCTAGGAAATGAACCAGCTTGCTCAGCGGTCGGCAAATGTTGGCAATCGACATAGCGTATCCCCTACTGGAATCATCGGTCGTGGCGACCTCGCTTGCCTTCAATTCTAGCCAATACATGGAACAATCCCAAGTGTCCGGCCCAGGGTGCACCGTCATCGCGAGCCCAAGCACGATGAACTTCTCCTCCATGTAATCGCGTTCGAATCGCTGTATTACCGTTTCAAACCGCGACAACCGTCCAAGAAATGGGCCATCGCACTGAGGCATCAGGTGACATTATGTCACAAAACCGATGCGCAACACCCATTTTTCCATCCTGCTCAATTAGTCCTTAAAACCAATACAACCGAGTCAATTCGCACAAAAACTCCTTTTTGAGCGTACCAGGACGTAGGATTGATGGCCGCCCGATGCATGCATTCGTCGCGGCATACAAGTTGCAATCGCGGGGTATAGTTGGCGGTTGGCCCCGCGCGAACCGATCCATCACGGATGGAGTGGTCAGCGGTAAAAAGTCCGTGGCCTGCTGCCGTGTGCGGAATAGATTTTTGACTCAGCGAACAGGAAAAGATTGCGATCCATAAGGAAACTATGACCAACCGAGTTTCTCGTTACGAATCTCCCGAGTCGCTACAAGGCCAGTTGTTGGTTGCCAGCGCGGCGATGCATGGCACGCCGTTTGAGCGGGCCGTCGTGTACGTATTGCAACACAATGCCGACGGCATATTCGGAGTGGTCCTCAACCGCCCGGCCGATCAGCGTTTGTTGGATGCTTGGCGTCAGATATCTGGCGATACGGTTTCGGATCAAGAACACCTCTCGTGTGGCGGACCCATTGGCGGGCCGGTATTCGCCATCCACGCTTTGCCGGACTTGGGTGAGATGGAATTGAATCAAGGGTTGTTTTTATCAACCGCCGCCGAATCGATCCACCAAGTTGTCGCCGAGGCAGATGCGCGCTACCGCATCTTTTTTGGCATAGCTGGTTGGCGCCCCGGACAGTTGGAGAGCGAATTGCTCCGCGGAATGTGGTACTGCTTGGGCGGCGATGCCTCCATGGTCTTTTCTGATTGCAGTTTCTTGTGGGAGCGATCGGTCTTGACCATCGGTCGGCACACGGCGCGCGCGCTCTGTGGCGTGCGCGTTTTGCCGGCCAATCCGCTACTCAATTGAACCGGAACATGCGATATTGTTAGGGTCTCAGCCACTTGCGGTCGGGTGTGGACAGTTCGTGGAAAGATTTCTATGTGTTGCGCTGTCGAGTTGATTCACTGTCAGGTGACAGGGTGATGTCTTGTAGAACAAACCATGATTGTCTGATTGATGGGAACGAACTATTGGGGAGAATGCAATGAAACGGACCACGTCACATTATTTATTGGTGCCCGCGTTGGCACTGTCGCTCGTTATCGGTTGCAACCAGAAGCCGGATAATACCGGGGGGACCAAGACCGGCGGAGGTTCGAAACAGACCGCCTATCATCCCGAACACGGGCCCGGCGGAGGGCACGTTTTGGACGTCGATGCCGAGGACTTCAAGGCCCAATGGCATCAATCGTCAAAACATCACAAGATTCGCGTCGAGTTCTTGGACGCGGAAGGTAAGGCAGCCAAGCCAACGAACATTGATAGCGTGACCATTTTCAGCACCTCACGGTCCGATGGAAAAAGTTGGTCGCTGGAGGCGGGCCCCAAGAATGACGATGGCACAGTCGCCGAGTTCACTTTAGAGGACGAAGAACTGCATCAAGCGATGTCGCTGGGTATTCGTGTCGAGTTCAAACGAGGCGATGAGGTTTTCCTCGCGATCGTTCCGGCGCACGAGCCGCATTTGCACGATTGATAGCATGCGCCACGGTTCGCGCTTCGATCCCCCCAACCGATTTGAATCCACGCATCGTGAACCGGATTGGGAGCATTGGGACGGGGATGCCGACAGTCGGCCGACTGACGATTCCCGTCCCATCGTTTATTTGGAAGACGACAGCCAATCGATCGTCAGCGAGAATGACTCGCCGGACATTCCGTTTCGCTACAGTTTGAATCCCTATCGCGGCTGCGCGCACGGCTGTGCGTACTGTTACGCCCGCAATAGCCATGAGTATTTGGGCTTCAACGCCGGACTCGATTTCGAAACCAAAATCGTCGTCAAACGGCGAGCGGCGGAGCTGTTCCGGCAATTCCTTTCGCGGCCGAAATGGAAACCGGAATCGATTGCCTTTTCTGGAGTCACCGATTGTTACCAACCGATCGAGCGAACCGAGCGATTGACGCGCTCCTGTATGCTCGTCGCCGCTGAATTCGGTCAACCAGTCAGTATCGTCACCAAAAATGCCGCCGTGCTGCGCGACCTCGATGTATTGCAGGAATTGGCGGCGATGAATCTCATCCACGTGTACATTTCCGTGACCACGCTGCAACCTGACTTAGCGCGCGAGATGGAACCGCGCACCAGCATCCCCGTCGCGCGGTTGCGAGCCATTCGTACGTTGTCGGCCGCCGGGATTCCGGTCGGTGTGATGTGCGCTCCAATCATACCGGGCCTCAATGATTCGGAGTTGCCACATGTATTGGAGGCTGCAGCCGACCACGGCGCACAAACGGCCGGTTATATTTTGTTGCGATTGCCGTTGACCGTTCTGCCCGTATTTCGCGAATGGCTGGAGCGTGTCTATCCAGCGCGTGCCGAAAACGTCCTCGGCCTCATTGCGCAAACCCGTGGCGGTTCGCTGAGCGATTCCACGTTTGGACGTAGGATGCGCGGCAGCGGACCGATCGCCGAACAGATTGCCAGCCTCTTTCGAATTTTCCGCGCGCGTCACGGCTTGGATCGATCGTTGCCAACCTACGACCTGTCGCACTTCCGAGTCCCGACCACCGCCCCGCGGCAGGGCCGATTGTTTTGAACGTCCAGCAACTGGTGGACTCTAGAATTTCCGTTTGCTAAAATACGGTCCAGTCATTGTATTGACCGCGGGTGTAACTCAGTTGGTAGAGTGACAGCTTCCCAAGCTGTATGTCGCGAGTTCGAATCTCGTCACCCGCTTTGCTATGTTGACGGCCGTTGATGAGAGTAGGCCCCTTTTCTCTCGCCGGCGATCTGGCTTGGCGATTCCGCCGTGGTACAATTCCCATCGGCAAGGCGCGACGGCTTCTCGTGGAAGGGACGGAGAAATGCGAAATTGGAACAGGTACCCTGTCGGCGTTTTACCTCATATTTCACTTCTGGCCATAGTGAGCCTGGTCATTTGCTTGTCTGCGAGTACGTGGCTGAACGGCCAACAAGGAACTGATGACGACGCAGTCCGGCAGGCGATTGCGTCCGGAGAGTTTTCTCGAGCGGTGACGGGGATTGAACAGTTGCCGTTCGAAAGTGCGGATCGTTGGCGCAGCGAGTTGGTGATGGCCCAGCGCAGTCACGGAGCGCCATCGGCTGCGTGGGATACGTTTCGCGCGATCCAATCGCCGGAACTGCGCGACGAGACGTTGCACTCCTGGACGACGCGCGATCGGGAGAATGTCGCGGGACAAGGAGGAATTACCGAAGCCGATTTTCAAGAGTTGATCCGTTTGATCCGCCGCACGATCGATCCCGATTCCTGGCAAGAAAACGGCGGTGATGGCGCGATCGAACCGTTTCCCAACGGAGTTTTTGTTGATCAGTCGGGAACGCTGCGCCGGGCGCGCATCGATGCGTCGGGCCGGTTGGATGCGCTGCGGCGTCGGGCCGGGCGCATTTCATCCGATGCCGCGCACGTCACGGAATGCGACGCGCGGTGCGTGTCGCTTATCCGCCTGGAGCGCGAATGTCAGATTTATGCGGCGCGCGGTGAGCCGTTGCCTGAGTTGTTGACCAACCTGGCGGGCTTGTACCGCATCAACTATGTCCTAGTCGATCACGAGGGCCGCGATTTGTTGATTGTGGGTCCAGCTGGTCCGTGGCAACGCGACGCCGAAGGGCGAGCGATACACGTGGCAACTGGGTTGCCCACATTGCAGCTGGATGACTTGATCGCCTGTTGGCGCAATGCGCGCTTTGACGGTGGCAAATTCGGATGTTCCATCGAGCCCCGCCAGGAGAACTTGGTTGCCACCCAGCGGTTCGTGGAAACAACGAAAGCCCGCGGTCAGTCGCTGCGCGATCAATTGGCCCAGCAACTTGGCATGCAAGATGTGGTTGTGTTTGGATTGCCGACGACATGCCAAGCGGCGCGGGTGATTGTCGAGGCCGACTACTTGATGAAATTGGTGGCGGTCGGTGTCGAGCCGTCCATCGTTGAGGTGCCGAATTACTTGGATCGATTGCAAGCGGCGGCCGACGTTTCCGCTCCGGTGGAAATTGCTCGCTGGTGGTTTACGGCCGATCTCGATCGGCTCGTGACGAACGAGGATCGCTCGGTGTTCGAGTTGCAAGGGACAGGTGTCAAATTGAGCAGTGAAACGGAGTTTTTGTCCCGTGCGGGTAACCGCGTCCATACCGGTCAGGCTAACGAAGCGACGGAAGGATTCGCCCGGGATTTCACGACGCATTTCGACAAGTTGGCGCGGCGTTACCCAGCCTTTGCCCATTTGCGCGGCGTTTTCGATTTAGCGCTGGTCAGCGCATTGGTCGAACACCAGGGCTTGGGCCAACACGTCGGCTGGCAAGCCACGTATTTCATGAAGGGGCCCGAAGCGGAAACGTCCCGTTCCCACTATCGATTGCGCGAGGGCTTGGCCCCCAAGCAGGTGGCTTCGGTGGTCACGCAGCGGACCTTTCCCATCGGGCGGAACGAACGCCAAACTGTGACGGCGGTCAGCGGCGGCGTGGCGGCTGATTTCGGGCGTATCGTTCGCAATCTGGAGTGGGTGACCAGTGCCGCGTCGTCGCACGGCGAGGTAGCGTCAACCGCTGAGCGGGCGCCTCCCCGCGCGACAGCCACATGGTGGTGGGACTAACTGGCGGCGTTGGAATTCCTCATCGGCCGCATTGGCGTATCATCGCCACAATTGGTCATCGGCAAACGGATGAATCGGCGCATTGAATTTCGGCGCTGGCAAGGATTTCAAACAGGCCGCAGCTAGACTCAAGTCGGCTTTGGTCGTGATCTTGATATTGAGTGGCGAACCGACCACGATCGAGACGGCGTGCCCAAAGTGTTCGACTAGTTGGG
Organism: Planctomycetota bacterium; assembly: GCA_014584305.1. GTDB lineage: Bacteria > Planctomycetota > Planctomycetia > Pirellulales > Pirellulaceae > BJ22. The sequence goes on from JACTND010000278.1 coordinate 12,729, forward strand.
CCTCGTCCGTTGGCAAGAACGAGCCGCGCGCGGCAAATGCGTCTTGCAACAACTGGCGGCGAAACACCTGCGGAGTCTGCGCCAGCCATAGTCCCTCGCGCGAAACCGTCTCGTTAACGACGCGACCGTCGCGCGAGCGTTTGACCGTGGCTTCGATCGGCGTCGCCAAAATCGCCGCTCCCGACTCGACGCCAGCGGTCAGCACCCGGTCGATCCATTCATCAGCCAAACACGGACGCGCGGCATCGTGAACCACGACGTATTGGCAGTCGTCGCGGACGCGCGCCAGCGCGTTCTCGACGGATTGGCAGCGCTGCGCGCCGCCCAGGACGACGTCAAAACCCAACACGGCCCGGTTGGCGCCGAACCGCGAGGCAAAGTCTTCCTGATCCTCGGCGGCTATCACGACCAGCAGCTGTTTCACATCCGATCGATTCAAGAATCTCTCGGCGGAATACAGCCACACCGCCTTGTTATTGAGGGAGGCGAAGGGCTTCTTATAGTGCGGATCGCCAAATCGGGAGCTTTGTCCGGCCGCCGCCAAAATCACTGCGAACTGTGGCATCCGGTATTCCTTAACCTATTCTTGTTGCAACGTGATGGGAATCCGTTGGCGTTGGCCTTGGCGGAGAATCGTCAACACGACCCGATCGCCAGGTTTTTTGGTTTCCAACAGGGCGAACAGCGCGTCCGAGTTTTTGATCGGCGTGTCATCGACGGCCAGGATCGTGTCGGCCGACTCGCGATTCAAATAGCGACGGCGAATCACGGCGGCTCCGTGTCGTTCCGTTCGTTCTTCCACAGTGATACCCCTCAGTCCCGCTCGTTGGGCCGCGCCGTCCGAGGCCACCTGTCCCACCAACAGCCCGTTGGGGGTGTCGATATAGATCTCGACTCCCAAACTGGCGCGCAGCACTTTTCCGAAACGGATCAACTCGGGAACGATGCGGCGAATCGTGTTGGCCGGTACGGCAAATCCCACGCCCGTATTCTCGCCGATGCGCGAAGCGATCGCGGTGTTCATTCCGATCAGTTGGGCGGAGCTATCCAATAGCGGGCCGCCGGAGTTGCCTTGATTCAATGCCGCATCGACTTGAATGATGTTATTGATCATCCGCTCCGTATTTTTAGATGGCAGTGTTCGGTTCAAGCTCGATACGACGCCGGTTGTTAGTGTGCGTTCCAAGCCAAACGGATTTCCGATGGCAAAGACGCGCTGGCCGACGCGCAGGTTATCCGAGTTGCCGATCGCAACGGGAAACAAAACGTCGCCGGAAGCAGTGATTTGCAACACGGCGATGTCGTTTTGTGGGTCTGTACCGACCACTTGCGCTGAGAACGAGCGGCCGTCGAACAAGGTAACTTCAATCGCGTTGCTGTCGGCAATCACGTGGTAGTTGGTAACAATATGGCCGAGTTTGTCATAAACCCAGCCCGATCCGGACCCCTCGCTGGGGATTGCCATGCGGAAGAAATTGTCCACGCGGACTCCGCGCGTGTTGATATTGACGACTCCCCGGTTGGTCGATTCATAAACCCGGATGTTGACCCGTTCTTCAGGAGTCAAACGTGAGAGATCATCGTCCTGAGTCGCCGCAACAACTGGAATTGCTTCGGCGCGGCTATTCGGATTGTTTTCGAAGGTCTTAACGGCAACTGCGGCGGCGCCGACGATTGCTGACAGCAGGCACAAAGCAGATGTACGCACCATATTCCTTGAATTCCCATTGAAAGCCGAAATCTAAATTGTATTTCTTATATCCTATCCGATTGGATAGTACGCAGAACGGTGCCGCGCGGCCGCATGGATGTTGGAATTCGTTGGGGGGGAAGGTTGGAACCATCCGGACGACCGTTGCAAATCGCCCGACATACCTGGGGTTTTGGATCGGTGAAGGGAAATACCGATTTGACTTGGGATGGGGGGAACCGATATGATAAGACATCTCAGGAGAGGCGCTGGGCAACGCCTCGCATTGCGCTCTAGATCCCGAAATGGGCTCATTTTCTGGCTATTTTCGCTGCTTCGTCGCAAGCATTTGTCCCCCATCAGGGTTTTGGCGCCGCACACCGTTTCTCGGCGGTCGCGACGGTAACGTCCTGGCGATGCCCTTGGATTCGTGGGGATTTTCCTGATTTTTGCGGTGGCGGAAACAAACTGGTCAAAATAAGATAGAGAAATTACAACGACCCGAAGACTTTTCGGGATTGATTAGGCAAGGCAAGGGATATGTCGTTCGAATCGGCATTCTCTTTATGCATGGCAAAATTCGGAGTGGAGTAATCTGTTATGAACCTTAGCAGTTCGTGGCGCATCGTTTTCAGCGCAGTGTTCGGCGCCGTCCTGTCGGCGGCCCTGGGGAGCGACTTGCTGGCCAAACACCACGATTGGTTGAGCGGTACGGTTGCCCGCGTCGCGACGTACGAAAGTTCCACAGGTCAAACGTCCTTTGCCATGAGCTTGATGGGTCAATGGGATGCTAATGTCAGCTCGTCGTGTGACGTCATCATTTTCGTGGACACGTCGGCCAGCCAATCAGGTTTGTACAAACGCGATTCGCTGGCGGTGGCCGAACGATTGTTAGCCGGACTCAACAGCAACGACCGCGTCCGTATTTTTGCCGTCGATATCGATCCCGTCGCATTGATGGATGGATGGGCAGCGCCTCACGATTCGTCGGTTGCCGCGGCCCTGGAAAAACTCAGTGGCCGTGCTCCCTTGGGTACGACTGATATGTTGGCCATGCTGCAGACGGCAAACCAGTTGTTTGCCGGAACCGCGGCGGGACGCAACCGCAACATCGTTTATATCGGTGACGGCGTGAGCCGCGGGACGCTGCTGAACGATCAGCGGTTTTCATCGGCGATCGGGCAATTGACACAAACCCGCGCCGCATTCTCGTCGTACGCGATCGGCCCACAGCGTGACGTCGAGACCTTGGCTGCACTCGCCAACCTGTTGGGTGGCAATTTGTACTTGGATTCGGATGACGCGAGCGCTGTCGAACAAGGAGCTCAAGGGTTGGCCTCGTCGTGCCGCGGGCAGGTGTTCTGGCCACAAACCGTTCGTTTGCCGGATGCGATTGCTGAAATCTACCCGAAAAAGTTTCCGCCATTGCGTTCGGACCGCGATACGATTGTCATTGGCGAGCTGAATAAAAGAGGACAAGTTGACTTGGAAGTGGTCGGTGAACTCAATCGCCGCGAAACGACGTTCCGCTGGTCGGTCGCCACAGAAGCTTCGAATGAAGACTTTGCGTTCTTGCCCAAGTTGATCGACATGGCGCGACGCAATGACGGATTGACTTTGCCGACAGTCGGTTCGGCTGGATTGTTGGAAACCGCGCGCGTCCTGTCCATCAATGCCCGGACCCTGTCGCAATTGGGCGCGCAGGCCGTCTTAATCGGTGATTTGGACTCCGCCCGAACCTTGGCTGAGGAAGCACAAGCGTTGGATCCGTTGAGTACGGACGTCAAGATTTTGCAGTCAGCCCTGCAACGCGATCCGGCCGCGGAAGTTGCCTCCCCGCAAGACGAGAATCCTCCGGTACAAGACGAGAACCGTGACCGCGGACAATTGATCGACGGCCAGCAAGACCGCATTCAATTGATTGGCGAAGAGACTCAAAATCAGGAAATGGACCGGTTGATTCGCGATTCGCGCGATGTTGGGCAAAACCTCTCGCAATCGGAAGATGAGCGGATTCGGTTTATCAACGAACGAATTCGATCGCAGGTGACAGTCGAGCTGACCAAGTCGCGCGCTTGCGCAACCGCCTGGAAACTTCCTTGAAAACGGCCCAGCAGCGGAAGCTGGAGTTTGATGCGCGCGTGGCCGAGGCACAAAAGGTCGAAGCGCGGCGAAGCGAACAAGTCCGTTTGATGGACGAGCTACAACGTCGCGAGGAGCGTGTGGCGGCATTGATCAATCGCTTTGATGCATTGCTCAGGGAAGGCAATCACTTGATTGCAGAAGATGTAGCGTTTGACGCCTATCAGACTATCCCTGATTCGCCGGAAACAAACTTGGCCTATATCTCGGGGCGGATCATTTACAATGCCCGCTTGCACGAGGAATTGACCCGGCGCCGCGAAGTCGCGTTTGTCGAGTCGTTATACCAGTCGGACCGGGCCGCGACGCCGTTCACGGCTGAGCCGCCACTGGTTTTCCCCGATGCCGAAACCTGGCATCGCAACAAACGGATTCGCGCAAAATATCGGGAAATGCGGATCAATCCGACAGCCAGCGAAATGGAAGAGTACATTACGATGACGCTGAATCAGCCTGTCGATCTGCCCCCCTACGACAATATTCCGCTCGGCGATGTTCTCGACGAAATCCGCCGAATCTATCGGATCAATATCGAGTTGGACAAGTCGGCTCGGGACGATGAACAATTGCAAGAATCTACTTTGATTTCACGACCCGCGATTCGTGGCGTCCGTTTGAAAACGTATTTGACCCGCTTGTTGGAAGACAAGAACTGTACATTTGTGGTCAAGGATGAGGCGTTGACGATCATTAGTACCAACCGTGCCAGTGAAACAGGCGCCCAAAAGGCGTATTTGTACAGCGTCGGCGATATCGTGGCCCCACGCCGCAATTTTGGCGGCTTCGGCGGCGGCTTGGGTGGCGGCGGCTTCGGCGGCGGCTTCGGCGGCGGCATGGGTGGCGGTGGCCTCGGTGGTGGCGGCTTCGGCGGCGGCGGCCTAGGTGGCGGCGGCTTTGGCGGCGGAGGTGGTTTGTTCTGTATTCAGGACTCCGTGGACGCCATCCGTCAAGATGACGCCGCCGATGCACCGCGTGAGATATCCTTGGTCGATCAATTCGCCCAAGGTATTGTCCCTCCCGAAGAAGTCCGCGGAAATGTCCGTGCCCTGATGGACCGCCAACAATACGACGAAATTACGCGAGTGATCATGGCGGCGATCGCCAATAATCAAACACAGTCGTGGATGTACGAAGCGTTGGGACTGGCGATGCAACTGAATAACGCGCCGCAGTTGGAAATTGAGCGGGCATTGTTGTCTGCCGTCGATTTTGCTGACAGTCCTCTCGACGTGTTGATCGTCGCGGACTATTTGTCAAAAAATGGAATGGCCCCTCGAGCCCTGCGGTTGATTCAAGATGTGGCCTACTCCCACCCGGAAATGGCGGATGCCTATGTGTTGGGCCTGCGCGTGGCTCAACAAGTTGGCGATGACGATGGGATCGCGTGGGCGGTAGTCGGCATTTGCAGCCATGCTTGGCCCGATCACCGGGAAGTCGTTAAGGAAGCGGCAACCGCAGCACTGGCTTTGAAGACTCGCTGGGAGAAAGCGCAACAGACAGATAAGTTGGCGGAATTTGCCAATAGCATGGACCGGGCCTTGAAACGCGACTGCGTGATCGAAGTCGTTTGGACCGGCGAAGCGGACATCGATCTGTACGTGGAAGAACCAGGTGGGACGATTTGTTCGCGGTTGCTCCCGCGGACGACTGCCGGTGGCGTGTGGATGGGGGACGCGTTCGGAGCACGCAATCGCGACACCGGGGAAATGGCTGAGTACTACGTCGTGCCCCAAGGTTTCTCGGGCGAGTACCGTGTGATGTTGAAAAAGATTTATGGGCAAGTCACAGGCAATCGCGTGACCGTTACCGTACATCGTCAGTTCAACTCGGATGTGGCGACTTCTGAAACTAGACAGTTGCCAATTGGAGACGAACCGATTTTGGTTGTGTTCAACTTGGAACAGGGGCGGCGTATCGAGAGCTTGAACCAAAGTCAGGTGCAAACAATCGCTAACCGGCAGGCGTTCATGAACCGCGAAATTGTTGCTCAGCGATTGGAGGAAGGAAATTACTACGGTGGTGCTCAGAACTATTTTGATTCTCGCCTCGGGGCAGGACGCGACCTGCCGCCGTGGATGATTGATCCTCGCGTTCGAGCTCGTTTGGGATTGAATCCCAATGCGGTCGGTTACCAGCCGATTGTGCAACCGATTCCGGTTGGTACGTTTCCAACAGTAAACTATGCGGTGACATCGGATCGGATGCATGTGGTGATCAGTTTGGCGCCGTCCTTTAGCGCGATTCGAGATATCTTTACGTTTAATTTCTTGGGTGGCGCTAACAATTCGACGGGCTTGGGTGGTGGCCTGGGCGGTGGCTTGGGTGGTGGCGGCCTAGGTGGCGGTCTAGGCGGTGGCCTAGGCGGCGGTGGCCTCGGAGGCGGCCTCGGTGGTGGTGGCCTGGGCGGTGGGCTCTTTTAGTTTTCTCGGAGTCAATCGCGTCGAAACACTGCCTTTACGAATCAGACTTGGCAAACGGCCTGTAATCACTACGGGCCGTTTTTGTTTTGATTTCTTTTCGATAGAATGAGCCCGCGCCCACAATTTGCGCAGGTCCAGGACAGAGCGTCGGAATCGTTGCCATGTGGAGGCACCGAATCGCCCCGTTCGCCCGTTAGCACGAAATTGCAGAACCCATGACCGAAATCAGAGTCCCGGCGTTCGGGGAATCGATTCAGGAAGTTCAAGTAGCGCATTGGCTCAAAGCAGTGGGCCAATGGGTCAACCGCGACGAAGATCTGGTTGAGTTAGAGTCGGAGAAAGCCACGCAGGCATTCCCATCACCGGAATCGGGTGTCCTACTCGAAATAAAAGCGCCAACTGGGGCCTTCGCTAAAGTCGGCGATGTGATCGCCGTGCTGGGGCCCGAGAAACCGAATGGCGGTGCGGATTCCGCGCACGCTGGCCAGACATCAGCGGCGGCAGTGGGTCGCGGTAGCACCCCGACGACTGGCGCATCCATCAGCTCAGAGTCTCGTCCTATAATGCCGTCGGCGCAGCGCTTGATCGCGGAACGTGGACTTGCTGCCAGCCAAATTCCCACTAAAGAGAGCCGCATCACGAAGGACGACGTGCTGCAATTCTTAGAACGAGAGGGGACGGTGCAAACGCAGTCCGCGGAACCTGCTGCCGGGCAACGGGCGGAACCAACTAGTCAACCAGTGGCCCCGATGACTGCGACATCCGGTGCTGACGCCGATCGCCAATTGTGGGCCGAGCTAGGGTTCTCTCGCCACGAAGATGTCCGGCCGATGAGTATGCTCCGCCGGACCATCGCCGCTCGATTGGTCGAGGCCCAACAGCAGGCGGCGTTGTTGACGACGTTTAATGAGATCGATATGCACCCCGTCATGGAATTGCGGGCCAAGTACAAGGATGCGTTCCAACAGAAACACGGTGTCAAGCTGGGTTTCATGTCGTTTTTTGCCAAAGCGACGGTTGAAGCGCTGAAACGATTCCCTGCGGTCAATGCGGAAGTGCGTGGACATGATATCGTCTATCGCAATTTCCACGATATCGGTATCGCCATCGGCGGCGGAAAGGGATTGGTTGTGCCCGTGTTGCGCAACGTCGAACGTCTAGGATTTGCCGAAGTCGAGCGCCGCATCGGCGAGTTTGCAGAATTGGCCAAGAATAATCGCCTCAAACCTTCCGATTTGGAAGGCGGGACGTTTACGATCAGCAACGGTGGAGTTTACGGCTCGCTTCTGAGTACGCCAATTGTTAATCCACCGCAAAGCGGCATCTTGGGCTTGCATGCCATTCAGGATCGACCTATTGCCGTGCATGGCCAGGTGGTGATTCGTCCCATGATGTACGTTGCCCTCACGTATGACCATCGAATTATCGATGGGCGTGAGGCGGTCGGCTTCCTGAAAGCAATCAAGGAAGTTCTGGAAGAACCTGCTCGCCTGTTCTTGGAAGTCTAATAATGTCTGCTGACGTCTATGATGTCGTGATCTTGGGCGGCGGCCCAGGCGGTTACGTAGCTGCTATACGCGGCGCACAACTGGGGATGCGCGTCGCTCTGATCGACGAAAACCAACGTATGGGCGGCACGTGCCTTCGTGTTGGCTGTATTCCCAGCAAAGCCCTGCTGGAGTCCAGCCATTTGTTGTACGAGACCTTGCACAACCTCAGCGGTCATGGGATCCAGACATCGCAGGTCAGCCTCGATTTGTCGGCGATGATGCGGCGTAAAGATAAAGTGGTCGATACGCTAACCGGCGGCATTAACATGCTTCTGAAAAGAAACGGCGTGCATACAGTTGTCGGGCGGGGCATGTTGACTCCCGAACGGACGATCCGCGTTTCGGGCAACAATAACGTTGAAATCACTGGCCGTCATATCCTGTTGGCACCTGGTAGCTTGCCTCAAAAATTGCCCAACATCGAATACGACGGTGACCGAATCGGCGATAGTACCGCGGCGCTGAGTTACCCGGATGTACCCAAACGGTTGGTAGTAATTGGGGGCGGCTACATTGGTTTGGAACTGGGATCGGTCTGGTCTCGCTTGGGCTCCGACGTAATTGTACTGGAAGCACTGGATCGGATACTGTCCGGTGTCGATGTGGAAATCGCCGATCACGCGCTACGTGTTTTCCAAAAACAGGGTTTGGCCTTTCACACCAACGCTTGGGTAGAAAGCGTTCGGCGCCTGGGAGAAGGTTGCTCGGTCGCCGTACGCGGCATGGAGTCGATCCAGTCCGATCGAGTGTTAGTTTGTGCTGGTCGCGTGCCCAATACGCGGAGTATGGGACTGGAGAACCTGGCGATCAATACGGATCGCCGCGGCCATATCATCGTTGATCAGCATTTCCAAACCAATGTTCCTGACGTATTCGCCATCGGCGACGCCATTGGCGGAGCCATGTTGGCACATAAGGCATCCGAAGAAGGGATCGCGTGCGTTGAATGGATTGCCACCGGCTATGGGCATGTTAATTACAACGCCATTCCAGCAGTCGTCTATACACATCCGGAAATTGCCATGGTCGGCAAAACCGAGGAACAATTGCGAGCCGAGGGGGTCTCCTATGCGCGGGGCGTTTGTCCTTTCGGCGCCAATGGCCGCGCGCATACGTTGGGTTGTACGGACGGCAAAGTAAAAATACTCGCCGACCAAAAAACGGATAGAATTCTGGGAGTTCACGCGATAGGATCACGCGCCGGCGATCTAATCGCGGAAGCCGCAGTGGCCATCAACTTCGGCGCGACCAGCGAAGACCTGGCCCGCACCTGCCACGCCCACCCCACCCTTTCCGAGCTCATCATGGAAGCCGCCCTGAACCTCTCCCGCCGCTCCCTACACACCTAACCACAAACAACAATAAAGGACAGGCATAATTATTAACTGTACGTTTGACATTGCGATGGCAAGTGATCGGTTGCGAGCGAACCCGCTATTAGGGATTGGCATCAGGTACGACACGACAAAATCAAACAAATTGAAGTTCAAGTTGAACGCAGCGGGCTCCCTAAGGCGGGGCAACAGTGCGGGAGGAGCAGGATAAGAGCTAGTGTACTAAATAGATGAGTCAGCTCGTAAGAACTAGCGTGTACAACACTCGTAGGATTTATACCGACGATGGCAGCGGCACCACGTTGTCGAGATGATGGACGCCCTTTTGATGCGCTAGGTCTCGGAGCCGATCGCGCGTGGAGGAAAAGTGATTTCCGTTGAGCCGCGCACTGCCCATTAACTTCCGCAGTCGTGCGCCCCAAATCTCCGCGCTGGTCCCCAATCGCTCCCCAGCGAAAATCCCTCCAGCAGCCCTTCACGCGCGGATCCCTTCCGGCGGCCGTCGTCCAGCGGACATAGCCAGTGCGTGTCTTCAAACCGACCCGATGATCTGCTCGCGGAATAGGCGCCCTGGGATGCTTTCTTCAAAGCCTCCAGCTTCCCCTTCGCCTGCGCGTGCCGCACTCGCTGCCGCAGACTCGTATAAGGGCTCGACTCCGGCAAGACGTCCAGACCGGCCGCCACGGGGTTCAAATCGATGTACACGCAGGTCGCCAACAACGACTCTTCGTCCAGGATCGCGATCGACTTGTAGCGGCTTTCCCAGAACGTCCCCGTGCAGTCGTCTTCGTGGTTGGCCATCCGCGAGAGCGGTTCCTTGAGCGCCTTCATGAACCAGCCCAGATTCTGCAGGCGTTCCCGCCAGATTTCCACTTGTTTCTTGTCTTTGGCTTGGTGCTTGACCCACTTCTCGACCGCGCTGGAATCCTCCCGATCGAGGCCTTTGGGAGGATAGACAGCTATCCAGCGGCGGACGACCTCCTCGGCCCCCCACAACCGGGCGTTATCTGGATCGAGCCGGACCAAGACGTGCAAATGGTTATCCATCACCGAGAATCCGCAGACAGAGATCGCGAAGTGATTGGCGAGGACTTCCAAGCGATCCTCGATCCACTGTTTGCGGTGTTCGCAGCCTTCGCCGCAGAGCATAGCCTTTCGGACACA
>JACTND010000108.1 GCA_014584305.1 Planctomycetota bacterium
AAACTGCCAAATGCGAATGGTTTCATCTTCGACTACGACGGTTCCGCGGTCGCCGCAAATTTCAATCCGACGCGGTTGCCCCGGGTAGGCTGCCGTTGTTGCTTCGATAACTCCCAACGCGCCGTTGGCGTACTGCACGGTAGCAGTTAAGACATCTTCAACTTCAATCCCAGTGTGGGCCAATAGAGCGCGATGAGCTTTGGCACTGACAACTGGTCCGCCGAGCCAAAGGAGTAAATCAACCGTGTGGATCGCTTGATTCATCAAGGCTCCACCGCCATCCAATTTCCAGGTGCCGCGCCAATTGCCGCTGTCATAGTATGCCTGTGAGCGATACCACTTTACGTAGCCGCTAATCAGCGTTAGGCGTCCAAACCGCCCTGCTGTGAGCGCTTTCCGCACAGGCTGCCAGCAGGTTTGGAACCTCGATGGGAAAACAGTCGCCAGAAGCACTCCAGCGCGGCGGCATTCGTCGATGATCCGGTCACAGCGACGGGTTGTGATTTCCAACGGTTTCTCGACGATCACGTGCTTGCCTGCGCGGGCTGCGGCAACTGCAGGTGGTAAATGCGCGCCGCTAGGGGTACATACCACGACCGCGTCAATATCCGATGAGGCAACCAGTTCCTGCCAGCTTCGAAACACGCGACAGGGGAATTCCGAGGCGAACTTTTCCGCTGACGCCGTCGTTTTGCTGGCGCAACCGGCCAATTTTGTACCTTTGACTTCGGCGATGGCCCGCGCATGGAAACGAGCGATCATTCCGCAACCGACAATTCCGAATCGAATCGGCATGAAACTACTCCGATAGCAACACCACTTGCAGCGTACCCCAAAACATCGAGTACGCGTTGAACAGCGCATGAACGATGATACACGGCCAAAGCGATCGCGATTTAAGAGCCAAAACAGCCAAAAAGACGCCCAAACCAAACAACGGTACCGCGGCCAGTCCCTGCGACCAATGCATGGCGCCGAACAACGCTGCACTGGTCACAACAGGAAACCAATCCCGGGGGCCAAGGGTCCAAGGCAGTTGTCGATTGGTCCCCATACGTTCATGCGATGCGGGGCATTGCTTTGGCAAACTCACCTTCGACGAAGAGAGAGGTGAGCGCGCGTCGCTCCCGTTCGCCTCGTTCGGACTTCGTTCGTCGGACCGAATCCAATGACCCCAAACAACACGATGTATGGCGGTTGGCGAAATTCTTGCTAGGTTTCCTAGCCAATGCAGTAAAACCCCGCGGAAAACAAACTCTTCGAACAAGGGCGCCGCAATGACAGCGCTGTACCACAGGATGAGGATCGCGCTGAAACCCTCGTTAGAAACCAAAGCGTCGATCGTATCGTGGCTATAAGGAACCAACTCCGAAAGCGCTCGATGAATCAATAACAATGGCGGTAACACCATAACCACTCGGCGCAAGCCATCGACCGTCATTTGGCCAATAGTTTGTCCATCGCGGCCGAACCAGGCAAAGATTCCCGGATACGCGCGCCGCCAGAGAGTCGCAAACACCAGGACAACTACCGTGGAACCGACAGCGGTAGCGGCGGCGGCGATGAGTTTTGGCGTGAGTGTGGGAATCTGCCGTTCGATGATCGTAAACGCAAAGTAGCAAAGGGCGAGCCATGTCACCAGAACCATTAACGTATCGAATAAGCCCAACGGAACCCATTGCATGCGGTATTGCTGAAAAGCATCGGAATTGCGTTCGTCGGGCAAATCCGGTCTTGCTGGGCCGTTGGGCGCGACGTTAAAACCTCGGCCAATCCAAATCGCAGCGCTGGCTATGGAGAGCATCCACAAGACGACTTCATACCAGATACCCATCAGCAGACCTTAATCCCCGTTGGCGTTACTGTCGGATTCGACTGAACCGGGAAAGGCCAACCGCTGCCAAGTCGCCTGAACGTACTCCCATCCCGATTGGATTGTCGATGCCAACGCCAGCCAAACAGAGACCACCAACGTAATCCACAGCCACGTGGGGAGTTCCGTATCGATGGGCTGTGCCAGCGCCATTAGGCTCGTCCCAACGGCAAGACACTGGAACCACATTTTCAGCTTGCCCGCCATCTTAGCCGAAAAATCTCCGCCGCTTTGTTCGATGAAACTGCGCAGCGCTGTCACCAACAACTCACGCGCAACAACGATCACTGCCATCCAACCCGAAATCTGGGCGTACCAAGGAAATCGATCGTGCATCGCCACAGCCAATAAGATGTAGGTGCCACAGATCAGGATTTTATCGCAAAAGGGGTCCAGGATTCGCCCAAGTTGTGTTACTTGGCTGTAACGCCGAGCCCACCATCCGTCGACCCAATCGGTCGCGGCGGCAATGACGAAACCAACGAACGCGGCCCAATACCAGCCGACCGAGATCAAGACGAAGACCACAAGCGACAAGATCAAACGCGCAGCAGAGATGCGGTTTGGGACGTTGTCGATCGATGGGGGCATGATCACCTGCCGGACTTTGGAAACATTATCCGTAACATTTGAACTTCAATCGGGCATTTTATACCGGAAAGGGCCAGCCTGTGAGTGGTTGTCCTCGGTTTGACCGGCAGCAGCGACCGGTTTGGCCGAAGATCCGAAGCGCTGAATTCTGTCGCACTTGCGTAAATACAATGGACCTCAATCAACTTGCGAATGTCCATAGACATTCCTGGCGATGTCTCCGTCTGAGATTCCTGACGTTTAGCCTGATACTGGCGGCTTTTGTCTTGGGAGGTTGTCGAAGGCCGCAATCAAAAACCAGTGACAAAGCGATTTCGATTGACCTAGTGGGCGACGGCCGAACAGTACACATCACGGCTGCGTCGTCACCGAGTGAGGTTGCGTTAGTGGTGTTAGCTGTGGCGAACTCGTCGAACCAAGCGGACCTACATCAATTAATGGCGACGGAAACGGTGGCCGCCGATCTGAACTCGATCACACAAGGCCGTGCGGCATTCAAGGAGTTCCGGAAACACGGTGCGGCGATTGCGGCGGCGACGATTCTTGGCGCCTTGGATAAACTGGACGCCGAATCGCATTTCGTGGGTTCGGAGTCCATCGACGGCGATCGAGCAACGGTTTCCGTTTTGGGCACCGTCAACGGAAAATCTGCACAGGTGTGGTTGTATTTCGTCCGCGAAGGGGGCATCTGGAAGCTGGTCCCATCCCACCCGTAGCCGCTTGGCCGGCACGGCTTGCGAATCGGCATCGATTGTCGGATCTGATACCGAAACGAGCGATTTCGACTTGCCCATCTCGAAATAAAATGCGAGATTATCCACCGCCGTCGGTCGGTCGAATGCACCAGGCCGAACTGGACGACCTCCGTTCGCTGGCGACTCACGGTGAATCGATTTCAATGCCCATACTGCAGAAACAACGCGACAGCTACCCAGAGAATCTGCTCGACGTCGATTTCCCGCGCTCGAATCCGGAGTGGCGATGGTGGGCCATGTACACGCGTTCTCGTCGCGAAAAAGAGTTGATGCGAAAACTCTTGACGTGGCGGATAGCGTTTTACGCGCCGTTGATTTCCAAACGGTCGCGATCGCCAAATGGCCGGATGCGAACCTCGTACATTCCGCTGTTTCCGAACTATGTATTTGTGCTCGGCGACACATCGGATCGCTTTCAAGTGATGACGACCAATTGCGTATCCAAATGTACTCCGGTCGAGTGGCCGGACCAATTTGTGGCCGAACTGCGACAGATTCAACGGGCGATCCGGGACAAAGCCCCATTGACACCCGAATCCCGCTTGGAACCGGGGCAAGAGGTGCGCGTCCGGTCCGGCCCCTTCAAGGGCTACGAAGGAACGATTCTGCGCAGAGAAGGAAAGACACGACTGTTAATGGCCGTGCGCTTCATCGCCCAAGGCATCTCGATGGAAGTGGACGAAGGCCTGTTGGAGCCATTGTGATGAATTCGGTCGATCCGGAAATGGACGAGCGGGGTACTACGGAATCGCTTTGGATGCCCCATGAACACTATATGTCACTGGCGCTCCAACAAGCCCTGGCCGCATTAGACCAGGAGGAAGTGCCGGTAGGTGCCGTCATTGTCCACGAGCGTCGCATTATCGGTTCGGCGTGTAACCAGCGTGAACGGCTTCGCGACCCCACGGCACATGCGGAAATGGTGGCCATCACTCAAGCCGCCGAAGCATTGGGTTCGTGGCGGTTGGACGGGTGTTCGTTGTACGTGACGTTGGAACCGTGCCCGATGTGCGCGGGGGCGATCGTGCAAGCGCGGATTCCCCTGGTGGTTTACGGAGCGACTGACCCCAAGGCTGGTGCAGTGGAGTCTCTGTACCAAATGCTCAGCGATCCTCGTCTGAACCATCGCGCAGAGGTGATCAGTGGCGTGTTGGGGCGGCCGTGTGGCGAGATACTGACCGAGTTCTTTCGCGCGCAGCGCGCGAAAGGAAAGAAGTAACTGGTATCGTCGCAATCGCTCAACGCCAAGAATTTCCAGGAATCAATTTCGCGCCTGTCCGTTGGCCAACGTAAACATAGACCCAAGCGATCTCGTCGCGCCCCGATTCCACCCGGACTCGCGTGAGCAATCGCATGTAATGATTGGATGCACACGAAATGCCGTGAAATCCCTCAATGTGATCCCAGCATGCGAGTGCTTGGTCCCACTGCGACATACTGGTATCGAATGCGTACAGCTCTCCAGAGACCTCCGAACCTGCACTATCTGGCGGCAACAACCCAGGATAATTCCCCAAATTGACCAATTGCCCCGGCACCCTCCCCTGCTCCATGTGGATCGGGTTCCAGCGGAGAAGACTGGAATGCCGGCATTCGCCTTGCATGAGTGTGCCATAACAGAACAGCTTGGAAACCATCGCTGACATCGCGAATCGAGGTTGATGTCTTTCGTGAGAGCCGTGTCGCTGGATGAGCCAGCACGCTGCACCATCCTCCGATGCGGTTGACTCGGTGTTCCCATCGCGTTGCACGGGTTGAGTGACTTGGCCGACGATCGCTAATGTTTGTTCGTAGCGGACATCAAAAACGGGGCGGACGATCGCAGGGCCGATGCGCCAAGCAATCGACTTCTGGTTGGGTGACGAATCTTCGGCGACATGCGAATGCGTCCGGATTGTCGCGTGCTGCGAATGCGGTCCGGACACATCCTGACACAGTCCCGCCACAGCCCAACCGCGCTGCGGAACAGCCCGACAGACAGCCAGCGCTCCATCACCCATCCAATATTCTGCCAGGCGCGTGTCGGTCAACCACGAAATCGTCTCAGCGCGCTCCGATGGATCGTAGTCTTCGAGAAATCCGCAATAGAAAAATCGCTTGGCGTTCGGGAGCAAAGCTCCACTGTCGGTCGCATTTTCCACGAGCATCTCGCCGTTTATCGCTGGTGATGGTTGCGATCGTCATCCCAGGCCAATCGCAGCGTTTCCGCAATTGTACGTAACAGTCGCCTGAATTCGGACCGGACTTGAACCAATGATTGATTGACCTCCAGCTCGATACCACAATAGTCGGCTGCCGCGAATTCTCGGCGCAGATCGCGGGTAAATCCATCCGAGGTTCCCCGATAAGGGTAGTTGAGACGAATGGTCCATTGTTCGGCATGCGATTGGAGTTGCTTCTGCCACCGCGCGCACAGCTTGCGCTCCCCGTGGCGCCGCGGGTCATACAACAACCCCACGTGGCATCGTCGCTGCTGACCGTTGAGCACGGGTGTAAACGAATGCACGCCGATGTGATAGACGGCACAACCAGAGTCAATTTGGGAATGAATCCACTCGGTTACAGCGTCGCGATGTGGCTGGTAATACCGATCGATAATCGTCTGGCGGACCGGCGCCGGCAGCTTCTTTGTGAATTCGGAAAATAGTTTTGGATGCTTCAGGGAGCGATTGACTTCCACCAATAAACGGGTCCAGCGGGTCGCCCACAACGGCGCGTTCATTTTTCGACTAACGTATTTCGCCAACTCGAGCGCGCCGGGGTCCCAGCCCCGGTGGCTGCGCAACACATCGGAAGCGTCGGCGAAGGCTTCGGCAAATGCTGCAGGAATGCGGCAACTGGCGTGTTCACACGTCACTATTAATCGTCGCCGACTGGTTGACATCAGTGGCACTATTACCCAACGGTGAACATCTGGTTTCTTTCCAACGATTGGCACAACGCCGCAGCCAACGTGCGCAGCGTATGGCGGCCCGATTGAACCGCCTGCACCATGCGCTTCGCTAATGGGCCAGCCTCCAACAGCGTCCGCAATTCTGGCGAGAGCGCTGGACCCTGTACGATGGCTTGCCAGATTTCCCCTGTGCTACAGCTGGAACGGTCGATACCGAACTGCCGCAAGTAGCGCTCATGTGTGACACGGTGTTGGTGGGCATCGCGAATGCAACCCATGAGGATTTCGGACAGTTCCTCGGCAGTCAACGCGCGTTGTTCCCGTGTGCCGGTCCACCGCTCGGCCACCAGTGATTTCAGGGCATCCACCACAGCTTGGCAAATGGCTAAGTCGGCGGCGGGACATTCTTGAACATCGACGACGCGAATTTCGATCGCCATCCGATCGAAACGAGCGATTGCTCCGCGGGCATTGAGCCATTCAAATTGCAACACCCCTTCCGGATCGTGCGGTGCGATCGCGCGATACATGGGTTCGAGAATAATCTGATGGTAGTCGCTGGCAGTGAATACTTGTTCCGGGATTACCGCGCCCGTGATTTCGGGAATGCGGGACGAATTGGTGCGATAGACCTCCAATCGGCCATCCAGCCAGTTGCCGAACTGCCCGTCCTGGGCTGGCGAACTGGCGGCCAACGCCGGCAAAATTGGCAGGATCAGGCGGATAGCCGCGTGCAATCGGCCGAACTCATCATCACCACAAAACGGCAAATTAAGGTGCACGCTTTGCAAATTAGCCCAGCCGTGGCCGCGACAATCAAACACGCGGTTGAGCGCTTCGTAAACAGGATTGTACTCGTGCGGCCAGAGGTGCATTTCTCGATGAGGGTTCATCCAGGGATGCATCGCCGTGGGCATCAGCCGCGCATGAAAAGGAGCCAGCAATTCATTGATGCGCACGACGTCGGCGTGAAACGCGGTCGCCAGACCGTCCAAACTCGATTGCGGCCCATTCGTTTTCAACTCGACGACGTGCAGCGCGAGTTCATTGGACCAGGCCAGCCGTCCCTGTTCCACTTCCGACACGATTTCGCCGGCCGCCGCCCGCAACAGTTCGTCGCAAATCGGCCGCACCGCGTACGTGTCGGCATCGACGATCATATATTCCAATTCGACGCCGAAAACGTCAAACAAATGGTGCGCCGCTGACATTGGGCAAGGGTGAGGAGATTCCAAGGGTTGCATCAGTAGTAGGCCGTTTTCCGCTGTTCGATCCGTCGCAAAAAGACGCTCATAATCCGCAAGTAGAGTTCGTCGCGAAGCACGGTGTCCTCGACGCCGCTTTCGATGTTCGGATTGTCGTTGATTTCGATGACATAGAATTGGCCATTGGATTCTTTGACATCGACACCATACAGGCCGTCGCCAATCAAATTGGCCGCTTTGAGCGCCAAACGGACCGCGCGGCGCGGCGCCGCCTCGACAGGAATCGTTTTGCAGCGGCCAAAGCGATGGCGGGCGCCTTCCGCATGATTGATAATTTGCCAATGGCCATTGGCCATATAGTATTTGCACGCGAACAGGGGTTGCCGATCAAGGACGCCGATTCGCCAATCAAAGGTTGTCGGCAGGAATTCTTGAGCGACTACCAGATCGGAATCCTCCAAGAGTTCCTTCATTTTGACATGCAGCGACGCCGCATCATCCACTTTGACAACCCCTTGTGAGAACGCACTGTCCGGCTTTTTCAGAATCAGTGGAAAGCCGAGTTCGGTGGCCAGTTGTTCGGCGTTCTCGCGGTGGGCGACAATCGTGCGCGGCATCAGGATCTTGTGGCGGGCCAGTAGCTCGGCCAAATAGACTTTGTTCGTGCAGCGAACAATCGACTGCGGGTCATCGATCACAATTAACCCCTCGCGAAACGCTCTGCGCGAAAAGCGATAGGTATAACTGTTAATGAAAGTTGTGTCGCGAATGAACAAGGCGTCGAATTCGGCCAATCGTCCGTAGTCGTCGCGATTGATCACCTCGGCCTCCAATCCCATGGTCTCGGCGGCGCGTATGTCGATACCGAGCTGCAGGAGGATGAGCCAGCCGCTTCTGGTGACTTTCCTGGCCGCAAGGGCGATCGTCTGCCCAACGTCCCGAAGTGGACGAGCTACGCGGCGGCTACCTACACCCGGGATCTGAATGCCGATATTCGGTTGCGGGCGCGGCTTGATTACAGCTATCGCGGGTCGAGCGGTTCAGAGGTGAACAGGACCAATGTCTTTTATCACGGTCTGGACTCCTACGGGGTGCTCAGTCTCAATGTCGCTTTGCTCACAGAGCACTGGACGACGACGTTCTTCGTGAACAACCTGACGAATGAACACAAGACCGTCGATTATCTTCACGATGAGCAGGAGCAGGAGTCGGCGCTCTATCTGAAACCGATCACCTACGGTCTGCGCCTGAAGTACAACTTCTGAAAGGAGAAAAGTGATCCCGGGGAATCGAAACAGGTATCGTTCATGCAGAGTGCGGTCCTGAAACGGATGCTCGTTCCACAATGGCCGGAGTTCATGGGGGTTCGGTGATATGTCCGTCAGCCAAGACAATAATGAAACTCCCGTCTTCTCTTCCTTTCTGACCACGCTGCTGACGCTGCTCGGGGTAGCCGTCGGGCTGGGTAATGTCTGGCGTTTCCCCTACATGATGGGAACCTACGGTGGCAGTGCCTTCCTGATGATGTACATCGTGCTGATGTGTCTCGTCGCCATACCCGCACTCATGTGTGAGCTGGCCCTGGCCAGAGCCTATCGCGGCGCGACGATCACGGTATTGCACAGAAGCTTTGGCTCCATCGGCAGGTTCCTGGGGTATGTGATCATACTCGGCGTGCTCTGTGCCGGTTCGTACTACACCCTGGTCGTCGGCAATGTCTTCTACAGCGCATGGTACGTTGTGGTGCACGGATTCCGGTCGGACAATCTGGCCGATTTCAATACGGGTCTCGGCGGATCAGGCCTGCAATACACGGTCGGTGTGGCGGTACTGTGGGCTGGAATGTTCGTCATCTGGCGCGGGTTGAAGAGTGGCATAGAACGCACCAGCGAGGTCTTCGTGCCATTTTTCTTTCTGGTAGTGCTCTATCTGGTTTATGTCGCGTTCAGCCTGCCCGGGGCTGATGTCGCGGTGCGCGAGTTCCTGCGACCGGACTTTTCACGAATCGGACCTACCGAGGTGTTTGCAGCGCTCGGACAGTGTTTTTTCTCTGTCGGATTGGGCGCCACCTTCGTCCTCGTGTACGGAAAGTTCATCAGCAATGACACCCGTCTGGGTCGGCTCGCCATGATGTCAGCCGGGGGGGATACCCTCGCCCCTGTCCAGCACTTGAATGTGGAGTTCCTGCTTGGTCGAGGAGAGGATCGTCTGTACCTCCTCGCCCCCCGGGGAGGCCTGGAGAGCGTTGCG
>JACTND010000064.1 GCA_014584305.1 Planctomycetota bacterium
ATCCGGATTGTCATGTAACGGGCATGCCGCACCGAGTTCATTCGACGGCAGAGATGCCTTTGCAAGGCTTGATCATAAACCGGGGAAATGATGATGCACGTCCGCTGGATAGCTACTGGCACAACGTGGTTCCCTGGGTGGTCCCTTGGCAGAATGTGGGCCTTGACCCTTACGGTGTCGGCGCTCCTATTGTCTGGGTGCCGGCATCCGGAAACGCCGCCCGGATCTGGCGGCAAACCTCCTCAATCTACGTTCGACACAGTGAATCATGGCGATCGTACCGCTCCCATCGCACTTGACACTTCGGAGTCTGCCGCCGTACCTCGTGTGAATGCCAACGAATTCCACATCAAGTCGATTCGCGTTGGCATGGCAGAGGCCGAAGTCGAACAGTTGCTCGGCGGCGGCGAGGCAACAGATTCTCCGGTGGGAAATGGAATGCCCAAAGGAATATGGACCAGCGTGGAAGGCGAGAGCGTGTTCATCGCCTGTACCTATCGTCGCTGGCACCGCGGCGGCAAGTCGTATGTCTCGGATTTGAACCGCCCGCGCCGGGATGGATATCCTTGATGAGAATCGTCCCCCCCGATGTGCCCTTGCTCCGCCACAACTTCATGCCGTTGACGCCGTCAATGGCGGCGAAGAACACGGTATTGTTGACGTTGGTAAACGAGACTGGATTGGATGAGAAGGCCCCCAGGGCGATTTCAATTATGGACGGCAACCCAGCCAACAGCACCCGATTTTCCAAAGCTGCATAATCATCCGCAGCTTTGCTTCCCTGCACGGCTGACCGCCTCTGCACGTTTCGAAGCGATGCCCAACGACCCAAAAAACTCTCAGATGGATACATGACAGTCCCTCGCCTGTTGCGATTACGTAGTGAACCAATCAGAATGAAGGGTTCGTATGTCGAAAGGGGACGGCATTTTTTCACGGGAAAACAGTGCCGGCGGCTTCGCGTATTTTAGACACCGTTGATTCCAACAACACGAGTTTCGCATGATTGGTTTATTGCAGCCTCTGCGCATCGCTGGATGCGCAATTTTCACCTGGTTGGCCGTCGGGTTCGCGGCCCAATCACAAATTCGTCCGAATGCTGGCATGATGCGTTTTCCGGATGTTTCCGCGACGCATATCGTCTTCGTTTATGGCGAGGACCTCTGGCTGGTATCACGCGCAGGAGGGACCGCCAGTCTGTTGGCGTCGCCGCCAGGTGAAGAATCTCTGCCCCGTTTCAGCCCGGACGGGCAAACCGTGGCTTTCGTCGGGAATTATGACGGAAATCAGGATATTTATACGATTCCCATTAGCGGCGGCCCAGCGCAGCGCGTGACCTATCACCCAGCAGCGGAACTGCTGTGTGGTTGGACTCCGGCAGGCGAGTTGCTGTTTTCATCGAATGGGTATGCGGGATTGGAACGGCAATCGCAACTGTTTGTCATCAAACCGGGTGAGCCTTTAGAACGCCAGCTACCGGTACCATACGGGACCAATGGCGCGATCAGCCCGGACGGCGTGTGGCTCGCTTACAACCCCAACAATACGGACTATCGCACGTGGAAGCGATATCGTGGCGGCATGGCGGCTGACATCTGGTTGTTCAACCTGGAAACCAAGGAGTCGAAACGGATCACCGATTTTGAGGGGACCGATACGTTACCCATGTGGCACGGAGACAAGGTGTATTACCTGTGCGATGCTGGTCCGGAACATCGGTTGAATATCTGGGTGTATGAAACTCAATCCGGCCAGCGCCGACAAGTCACGCATTTCACCGACTACGACTGCAAGTGGCCTTCGATTGGCCCCGGTGCGGATGGCGCTGGCGAGATCATTTTGCAAAACGGGCCTCATCTTTATTTGGTCAACCTAGCCAACGGTGGGGCTCGAACCGTGGATATTACGGTCCCCGGCGATCGGCCCAAATTGCGGCCACGGACGGTCGATGCCGCAGAGTACATTGCCGAGGCCGCACTGTCGCCCACGGGAAAACGTGTGGTAGTCGAAGCCCGTGGCGACATTTGGACTCTGCCGGCAAAAAATGGTCCGCCGCGCAATTTGACGCGGACCAGCGGCATCGCGGAACGCGATCCGGCCTGGAGCCCCGATGGGCGATGGATCGCCTATTTTTCCGACGCTACGGGAGAATACGAGTTGTACCTCTTGCAAAGTGATGGTCTGGCGGAAGCGAAGCGCGTGACCCACGATGGCAACTGTTATCGTTATAGCCCGACTTGGTCGCCTGACTCCAAGTCGATCGTATTTTCCGACAAGACGGGGGCGATTTGGTGGTATTCGCTGACCAGTGGGGAGTCGAAGTTAGTCGATCGCAATCCGACGGCAGGGCCCACCACCGTTCAATGGTCGGCCAACAGCGAATGGATCACCTACAGCCGCGCGTTGGAATTACGCTCGCCGCCATCCTGCATATTCGTTTACAACGTGCGCAGCGGCGAACTCCATCAGGTGACCAGCGGATTCTTCAGCGATCGCGCGCCGGTGTTTGACCGCACTGGCAATCATCTGTTTTTTATAAGTTCGCGCTCGTTCACAGCGCCACAATACGAGGATCTAGGGACCACGTTCATCTATTCCGGAACTCAAGTTTTGGTGGCCTTGCCCTTGCGCAAGGACGTACCGTATCCGTTCGCGGAAGAATCGGACGAAGAAACCTGGAAGGGCGAGAAGCCCGCGGAGCAAAAACCGACCGATCCGACGGATTCGTCCGATCCGTCCGATCCGTCCGATCCGTCCGATCCGTCCGATCCGTCTGATTCGTCCGATCCGTCTGATTCGTCCGATCCGTCTGATCCGTCCGATCAATTGACCATCGACATCGATGGCGCCGAGGCACGCGCGATTCTGATTCCCGTCCCGGCCGGAAATTTTGGCCAACTGGCTGTCAACGATAAGGGGCAGTTGATTTATTCGCGCACCAGTGGTCGCGGCAGTGACAACAAGCCAGCCATCCACCTGTTTGATTTAACTGACAAAAAGCGCGAGGAAAAGAAGGTCGTCGATGACCGCGCCCAATTTTCTATCTCTGCTGACGGCAAGAAACTGCTCGTCACGCAGATGCGGAACATGTGGATTATCGATGCGGCGGCTGATCAAAAGCTCAGTGACCCCGTTCCCAAATCCGGGATGAACGTCACGATCGAGCCCCGCGAGGAATGGGCGCACGTGCTGCGGGAGGCTTGGCGGATTCAGCGGGATTTCTTTTACGACCCCACCATGCATGGCGTCGATTGGCCGCGAGTGTATGCGCAATACGCGGCGATGTTGGAGGACTGCGTTTCGCGACGCGACGTGAGCTTCCTGATTTCTGAGATGATCTCGGAATTGAACGTAGGTCATGCGTATTACCGTGAGGGGGATGTCGAACGGGGGCTATCGGCCGGAGCTGGACTCCCCTGTTGCCGATTGGAGTTAGCGGACGGGGCTTTCCGCATCACCGAGTTGTACCGCGGTGCGGCTTGGGACGTGGATGCGCGGAACCCGTTGGAACTTGCTGGTGTCCGCGTGGGGGAATATCTGTTGGCCGTCAACGGCGTCCGCCTGGACGTGACGCTCAGTCCCTATGCCGCGCTGCAACGTCTGGCGAATATGACCGTAACGCTAACCGTCAGTGAAACGGCCGAATGGAGCGACGCGGTTCGACACGTCACTGTAAAATTGCCGGCCAGCGATGCTGACTTGCGATTCCGCGGCTGGATCGAAAACAAACGGCGCCGTGTCGAGGAGTTGTCGCAGGGCCGTGTCGGTTACATTTATGTCGTTAACACCGGAATACCTGGTCAGAATGACTTGGTGCGGCAATTGTATGGACAATTGAATAAAGAAGCATTGATCATCGACGACCGCTGGAACGGCGGCGGGCAAATCCCGACGCGGTTTATCGAGTTGCTCAATCGCCCGGCGACAAATATGTGGGCGCGGCGCGATGCCATCGATTGGATGTGGCCTCCGGACTCCCACCAAGGCCCCAAGTGCATGTTGATCAACGGCATGGCGGGATCGGGAGGCGACATGTTCCCGGCCCTATTCCGCCAAAATGGATTGGGTAAACTGATTGGCACGCGTACCTGGGGCGGATTGGTTGGCATCTCCGGTGGGCCGACCATGATTGACGGCTCAAGTGTCACGCCGCCGACGTTTGCCTACTACCGCCTAAACGGTACGTGGGGGATTGAAGGCCACGGCGTCGACCCCGACCTGGAGGTCATTGATGATCCAGCCCTGATGATCGACGGGGGCGATCCCCAATTGGATCGAGCGATTGCCTGGATGTTGGAAGAATTGGAAAATGGGCGCGGGTTTACGTTGCCCCCTCGGCCAGCGTACCCCAATCGGAGCGGGTTCGGTATTTCACCTGAGGATCACTAATGAAGAAATCGATTGCGAATCGGTATTGGATTGGAATCGCCGCAGCAGTTTGGTTGTCGTCCAGCGGTGGTTGGATCACTGGACAAGAAACGACCGACAAACAAAGCGATGATTTTCAAGTATTGTTTGACGGTTCCTCGCTAGACGCTTGGCGAGGTTATCGCCAAACTCGAATCGGTCGCGGTTGGCGCATCGACGATGGCGCACTCCATTTTGACGGATCAGGCGGAGGCGACATTGTCACTAAGTCCGAATTTGGCGACTTTGAGCTGGTTTTCGAGTGGCGGGTCGCGTCCGGAGCCAACAGCGGCGTCATGTATCGAGTCTCGCTGGGTGACCAAGCCCCCTATTTGACCGGACCGGAGTACCAAATCCTCGATGACGACAATCATGCCGACGGGCGCAATCCGTCAACATCCGCTGGGTCGCTGTATGCCCTGTACGCGCCGGAAAATAAAACCTTAAAACCCGTGGGTGCATGGAACGAGGCGCGCATCGTGGTTGTCGGCCACCAGGTTGAACATTGGTTGAACGGTGTCAAGGTCGTGTCGTGCGTCATCGGCAGTGACGATTGGAACGACCGTGTCGCCAAGAGCAAGTTCAGTCAATGGACCAAGTTCGCTCAAAATGCCCGCGGCCATATTTGCTTTCAGGACCATGGCGACCAAGTCTGGTTTCGCAATATTCGCGTGCGGGAAATCGCTTCGGAAAAGTGACCGTCGATTGTGATGGTTGCAACAATCACAGCGAGTTTGACGCAGTGTCATAACCGATCCAGTCGGCGGTAGTCCGTACCTACCGGAGCGCTTCGCCGACTTTCACGGCGCCGGAATCTGGTCGTCGCACTACTACAACCTATGGTTCCATAGTCAGCAGGGCTCACAACCCGAGGGGCATCCTCGGCGGTTGGATTGCCGGCTGCGTGTCTGCGTCTCGCCGATCGGAGTGCGCGAGTCGCGTTGTAGAAATGAGGAAAAAACGACGCGATGATCAAACGACTGCGAAATGCCTCGTTGACGGGACCGCGAAATGTGAGCTCCGCAAATACTGCCGCGGCAACTCCCGCAGCGCCTCCTACGACGGCCGCCGAAACGGCAGCCGTTCCTCCGTCGTTGACGCGTTCAACGCCGGCGGAGCGATTCAGGCCGGATGGCATCTTTCGATTCAAATCAGAATCCGAACTCCTGTCGCGCATCGAATGCTCCTGGTTCCTGAATCCTTGGAAGTGGGGCGAGGCGAACGAGGCATTGTTTATTACTCGGCGTGAACCTCCGGGGCAGCTCTTGCAAAGCCGTTTGCGACGATCAACCGGTACAACCGACGCGCCAGCTCCTGGGAATGTGGCCTGGCCGCGCGCGTTGCGGATGATCCGCTGTATTGTGGAGGCTCTGCAGCACGTTCACGACTCGCGATGCACGCATCGCTACGTGGGGCCGACCACGGTCTGGATCAACGGGGAACACGCCTACCTCGATTGCCCTCCTCCGGAGGCCTATCAAGACACCGCCAGTCGTTCGGCGGACGACGTTTTGGAATTTGCCCAATACGCCTCGCCGGAGCTGGCAGGATCCATCGATCACGATATTGGCCCGGCCTCGGATTTGTACTCGGTCGGCGCCGTGCTTTTCACCTTGTTAGCAGGCAAGCCACCGTTTCAAGGCGAGACGGTGGGTGCCATCCTCTTTCAACACGTGGCCACCGAGCCGTGCTGGGAGGAATTGGGGGACGAGATACCGTTGGTCGTGTTGGAACTGATTGCGCGCTTGCTGCGGAAGGAGCCGCGCGATCGATACCAATCAGCGGCTGGTGTCTTGGCGGACTTGGATCACATTTTGGCCGACCACGAGGCAGATCGTCCCATCGAATGGTTTGCCATCGGCCGTCACGATCAACGCGCGTCGCTGGTCGAACCGGCTTTCGTCGGCCGCACGGCCGAGCTGCACCTGTTGCAACAATCGTTGGACCGCGCTTCCCGCGGCGCTGGCGAACGAATGGGCGTCATTTGCCCCAGTGGCATTGGAAAGTCGCGGTTTGTTCTGGAGGTGATCCGCGATGCCGTTCGACGAGGCTTTCACATATATCGCAGTTTGGCGGCGGATGATGCCAGCCAACAACCGGCTGCGCCTCTGATCAGCTTGATAAGTCAATTGACTGCCCGCGTTGCGAAAGACGCCAGGTGCCGGGCAGCCATTCAGCGCGCCGTCGCTGATATTCACTCGGATGTTGCCGTCCTATTTCCTCAATTGGTGGCTGCCTTGGGTTGGAACGACTGTTCCTCGGGTAATCATGAAGAACTCGGCGCCACTCGTATTCAAACCGTGTTTGCCCGTCTGTTGGCGCATTTCGCACAGCCCGATCAACCCGCGTTGGTGTGGATTGATGATTGCCAGTGGTTGGATGCCCAATCATTAGCCGTGTTGGAGGCTCTGAACCAGCAGACGGCGCGCCACACGGTATTTCTGTTCTCGATGCGTGACTCGGAAGGAGTCACTAAGGCGTTCTTGGACCGTGTCCGATTGGACCAGCAAATTCTATTGCAAACGTTGTCGGACGACGAAGTCCGCGCGCTTGTCGAATCGATGACTGGCCCTCTGCCGGATGAGGCGATCGAAACCGTGGTCCGATTGGCTGCGGGCAGCCCCTTCATGGCTTCAGCAGTCACATTCGGATTGGTGGAAACCGGTGCGCTGGTGACCGACTCGACTGGCTGGCGCGTCGATACAAACAAACTGGCCACCTTACAAGCATCGTCATCAGCCGCTTCGGTTTTGTTGAACCGCCTGGAGCAACTGCCCTCAAGTGTTTTGGGGCAATTGACGGCCGCAGCCATTATTGGTAAGGAGTTCCAAGAACAGACGGTTGCCGAGTTGGCTGGATTAGCCTATCAGGATTCTAAGGACGGGTTAGAATTGGCCCGCAGTCAACGGTTGATTTGGACGATGCCCGATGGGCGAATGGCATTCGTCCACGACAAAATCCGCGAAGCACTACTGGATCGTCTGAACGCTGAGGAACGGCAACATTACCACTTGCGGTATGCCGAATTCTTGCAGCAGTCCAGCGGTGAGCATCCGTTTGAGTTGGCCCACCACTTTCATGCGGCCGGTGCGATGTCGCGGGCCTTGCCTTACGCCCTCCAAGCAGCGGAAGCTGCCCGTCGCCTGCATTCGCTGGATCGGGCTGAAGAACTGTTGCGCATTGCTTGGAATGGTCGCGAATTTGCCGCTCCCGATGTGCAATTGGAGATCGGCGCCGGACTGGCTGAGGTCTTGATGTTGGCCGGCAAATATGACGAATCTCAGGCGTGGTTTGAAACCGCCCTGCACTTGGTGCGTTCGGCAACGGATTTGGCACGCCTCAACCTGAAGCGAGGCGAGTTGGCCTTTAAGCGCGGCGACAAGGAACTGGCGGTCCAATTGTGCAGTGAAGCCTTGGCGGAATTGAAACAACGCGTTCCAAAAAATAACTGGCAATTGGCTTGGCTACTCGGACGCGAACTGTCCGTCCAGGTTCTGCATTGCCTATTCCCCAGTTGGTTCGTATCGCGCCGGCGGCGATTGCCTTCTGAAAGCGAGCGGTTGACTTGGCATCTTTTTAGCCGCTTGGCTTATGGCTATTGGTACACCCGGACCAAGTTTCACACGATGTGGACGCATCTGCGCAACCTGAACTTGGCAGAACGCTACCTGCCGACACCAGAAATGGCTCAAGCGTATTCCGAACATGCCCCCGCGATGAGTCTGATTCCTTGGCACTCCCGGGGGATTCAATACGCCCAGAAGTCCTTAAAGATTCGCCAGGATCTGCACGATGTCTGGGGCCAGGGACAATCGCGCAATTTCTACAGCATTTTATTGTATTCATCGTCGCAATTCGACAAGTGCATTGAACAGGCGACGCAAGCGGAGTCGATCCTCCTGCGCACCGGGGATTTCTGGGAAGTCAACATCGCCCGTTACCAGTTGGCCGCGTCCCTGTATCGCCAGGGCAAACTCAAGGAGGCTTTGGAAGCCGCCCAACGCACCTACGAGGCGGCCCTAGCAATTGGCGACTATCAATCGACCAGTAACATCCTGGACGTTTGGGTGCGCGCCTCGATGGGCGACATTCCGGACGAAATACTGGCGGCGGAAAAGGTACGCACGATTCGAGATCGCCAAGGAGAATGCCAAGCATTACTGGCACAGGGCGTGGCGATGTTCTTTCAGGAACATTATGTCCAGGCCAGTGAGTGCTTCTCGCAGGCGATAGGCATTGCCGAGCGAGCCGGCGTCAACAATGCGTTTATTACTCCGAATTACGCCTGGCTCGTCACTGCTCTGAGGCAAGAATTGTTGACACGCCCACCCCAAACGGGCCGCGCGCGAAAACGGGATTTGAATCGGCTGCGCCGCGCAGCAAAACGGGCATTACGGGTGTCGCGGTGGTTCCAGAACGACCTGCCCCACGCCCTTCGCGAATACGGCGCTGTCTGCGCCCTGTTCGGCTGGCACAAACGAGCACAACGCGCACTGCGCTCATCGATGGCGGTGGCGCAACGCCAAGGTGCCGCGTTCGAGTTGGCGCTGACCGAGAAAATATACGGCGAAATCGGCCGGGAACTTGCCTGGACCGATGCGGCCGACGTGGGGAAACGCGGACGGGGACAAGTTCGTGAGTTCCGGCAATCGGTGCACCGCGATGCGCGGCAAGAATCGATCGCACTCCTCGACCGGTTCGATACCTTGCTCAGTGCCGGACGAGAAATCGTTTCCGCCAATTCTCGCCTCCACATCTTTGCCAATACGCAACAAGCAGCTCAACGTTTGTTGCGCGGACAATGGACACTTCTTCTGGAACGAGCCACCGACTCCGAGAGCGCCACCTGGACGCCGATTGCCGGTGGAGACTTCGTACCAAACCAGGTGCTTTTGGACCAGATGGTCCAGACCGGCAAGACGACAATTTCGGGGCGGCGCGGCCCGTCGCCGACCAGCGCTGGTGATAAGCCCGGTTCGTATATGTGCGCTCCAATTACGCTGCATGGCCGGATTGTTGCCTGCCTTTATGTTGCGCACGAAACTCTGGCCAATTTGTGGGGCCCGGATGAGATTCGCATCGCGGATTATTTGACGACTTCCGCTGGCGCGGCCTTA
>JACTND010000041.1 GCA_014584305.1 Planctomycetota bacterium
AAGACATTGGTGCTCAACAAGGGATTGTCCAGGAAATACGCGACCGGCGTCGTAATGTCGCTTTCTAGCGGAAACGCCACTCGGCCCTCTCGAGCAATTGTGTGCTCGAGTGGATCATAAAGTTTCAAGACAGACGCTTCGCCGCGCGCAATATCGCCGACGACATACTCCCCGGCTTGCAACGGGATTTCTAGAAATGCCGTAAATGCCATGGTCAAACCGGGCGGATAGTACTGATCCAGTGGGTCATCATCGGCATCTGATTTGCGGACAGCGATCAGCGGGACTCCCAAGCCGTACGTGCGAAAATGATTATGCACGCCGCGCGGCTCGAAATCTTGAACGATTTCGAAGCGTTCGATAGCTTCATCCCGCCAACGTCCCTGAATCGCGATCGTGAACTCGAAGTGGCGGTCCACACCAGCCAACGTGTGTTGGCTGCCGACCTGAAACGACTTGTCCTTGATCATGCGACGGATGATCGCAGCTAATGAGCGATTGTAAATGTCGCAAATACTGCGAAACTGCGGGTCGTAGGCGTTGCGCTGAATATCGAGTCCCTGGTCGAACAAGAATCGATGCGCATTGTCCAATGCGGTCACATAGTATCGCCCCGCCGCATCCGCGCGCCCCATTCGAGAGGCCCATTCTCCTTGTAAATATGCCAGCTCCGCCACCGCGTGGACACGCTCCAAGGTCGGTGCCTGCTCAGCCAGGCGTTGCAGTTTTTCGATCGTCTTTTCAGGCTGCAATTTGTACTCGGTGTCGAGCACGTATCGGCGTAGTAACTGCTGGGTTCGTTCGCTGGGATTGAGTGGTTTGGAGAATTGCTTCTTGATAGGCCCCGTCATGTCCACGCGACGCACAGCCCGAGTCCCAATGCGATCACTAGTCCCCAAACTGACGATTTCTGCCGTTCGTCGGGCCAATTGCAGATCGAGCGTGACACAGCCGACCTGAAATAGCGTCCCAATCACGATCCCGAAACACCAAATCGGGATTCTGATGTTTGTCGGGCGCGCATGATCGAGGGAGCACGATTGCCCCCGCTGCGGCAACTCCGCCTTACACGCGAGACCCGGCACCTCAAACCTCCGACCCCACAAGTTTCCGCTATCCGCCTTAGAAATGTCGAGTCTCTAGTCGAACCCCCCCACCCCGTCAATACAAAACACAAAAGGACAACAAAAGGACAGGCACTATCAACAAACTTGAAAAATAGGAGGGATAGGCGACTCGGGCAGTCTGGGTCGAATGGGAAACGCGGGAAGTCGCTTTCTATCGAGGCGGAACTGCGAATCGGACGGGCTCGCAGATTCTGGGCGGAATCGCCCAAGCGATCCCACTTGGGCCATGCAAATACCGCAAAACGGCCAATCAACAATAATGCCTGTCCTTTTTTGGAGGGGGTTAGAAGCCGATGCCGAAGTAGCGGAAGCCGAGGTTGGCAAGGTCGGCGTTGCGCAACACGTTTCGCCCGTCGAAAACGAAGGCCGGTTTCTGCATCGACTCGAATATGGATTCGAAGTTGACAGCCGCGAATTCGTCCCATTCGGTCAGGACAGCGACCGCGTGCGCGGAACGCGCGGACGCGGCGGCGCTGTTGACAACCTCGACGTGATGATCCAACAAGTATTGGTCGGATTCAGCGAGTCGCCCATCGGGACCCAAGAGCACTTCCCGCAGGTCAGCGCGGATTTGCGATTCACTGACTCGCGGATCATAGATCGACAACTTGGCCCGTTCTCCTAAGAGGTCGCGACAGACATAGATTGCTGCCGATTCACGTGTGTCATTAGTATCTTTTTTGAAGGCAAATCCCCAAATCGCAATTTTTTTGCTGGAGACCGTATTGAACATCGTGCGGACCATACGGTGTACGAATCGTCGTTTTTGAAAGTCATTCATTTTGACGACTTGTTCCCAATAGGCCGCGACCTCGGGCAAATTGTAGTACTCGCACAGATACACCAAGTTGAGAATATCCTTTTGAAAGCAGGACCCGCCGAAACCGACTGATGCTTTGAGGAATTTCTTGCCGATGCGCGAATCGCTGCCGATCGCCTGGGCCACTTGGTCCACATCGGCTTCGGTTGCTTCGCACAGCGCCGAGATGGCGTTGATTGACGAAACACGTTGCGCCAGGAACGCATTGGCCGTGAGTTTGGAAAGTTCGCTGCTCCACAGGTTCGTCGTCAACAAGCGGTCGCGCGGAATCCAATGTGCATAAACGTCAACCAGCGCATCGATCGCCGCAGAACATTCGCCGCCGATCAGGACTCGGTCGGGATGGAGCAAGTCTTCGATGGCTGTGCCTTCCGCCAAGAACTCGGGATTGCTAAGAACGTCAAAGGACGCACCGTGGTTGGAGTTGGAAAGGATGGTTTTGACCGCCTCCGCAGTGCGCACGGGAAGTGTCGATTTTTCAACGACGATCTTGTGTCCCGTCGAGACTTCGGCAATTTTGCGGGCGCAGCGTTCGACGTGTTCCAAATTGGCCGCGCGACCAGCCCCGACGCCAAAACTCTTGGTCGGCGTATTCACTGAAATAAAGATCATTTCTGCGGAGCGGATCGCATCGTCCAAGTCCGTGCTGAACCGTAAATTGCGGCCCCGGCACGCGGTCACGATGTCGGACAGCCCCGGCTCGTACACCGGCAGCTCGTCGGAATTCCAGCGCGCTATCCGGTCGGCATTGACATCGACTACTTCTACCTCGATATGCGGACATTGCTTGGCGATCATGGCCATCGTCGGTCCCCCGACATAGCCCGCCCCGATACAACAGATCTTCGAAATGCGATGTTTGCTCATACACGACTGCCGATTCAATTCATTTCCACTTCACGTAATTCGCCGTGCAGCGATTCGTTCAAGAATGCCTGGTAGGTCCGTTCCACACCCGTTCGCAAATCCGTTTTCGGTCGCCACCCGGTCGATTGTATCAAATCGATGTTTGTTCGCTTAACGGGCGTGCCGTCGGGTTTATTGGGGTCAAAGACGATGCGGCCGCGGTAACCGACAACTTCAGCCACCAATTGAGCCAACTCGGCGATCGTCACGTCGGAACCGGTGCCGACATTTACCCAATCCGGTGGATCATCCAGTTCTAGGAGATGGACGAGGGCGTCCGCCAGATCGTCCACATAGAGGAATTCTCGGCGCGGCCGGCCCGTTCCCCAAATCGTGACTTGGTCTTTTCCGAGAAGATGAGCCTCGTGAAATCGGCGGATGAGGGCCGGTAAGACGTGGCTGTTTTCGGGATGATAATTATCGCCGGGGCCATACAGATTCGTAGGCATCGCGCTGTGGTATGTCACACCGTACTGACGCCGGTAAAATTGGCAGAGTTTTAAACCCGCGATCTTGGCCAATGCATACGCTTCATTCGTGGATTCCAAAGGACCTGTCAACAGGCAATCTTCCGCCATCGGTTGCAGCGCCAATCGAGGGTAAATGCAAGTGCTTCCCAGAAACAGAAACCGTCGAGTGCCAAATTGATAGGCGGCGTGAATGGCATTCGCGGCCATGATCAGGTTGTCGTACATGAACTGCGCGGGATAGGACTTATTGGCATGAATTCCCCCCACGCGCGCCGCGGCGAATAGGA
This sequence comes from Planctomycetota bacterium, assembly GCA_014584305.1. GTDB lineage: Bacteria > Planctomycetota > Planctomycetia > Pirellulales > Pirellulaceae > BJ22. Next base: position 3,611 of record JACTND010000041.1, read on the forward strand.
CACAATCGGGGCGTTCGTTGGAAAAGAATCCCGCCACGGCGCGTTGGTCGAGCAAGTCCAATTCCATCCGTTCGCGAACCAGGATTTGATACGAACTCATGGATCGCAAACGGCGGACGACCGCGCTACCGACCATCCCGCGATGCCCGGCGACATAGACTCGGGGTTCGCCACAGTCGGTCATGCGCCACATATTCGCTACATACACTTGTTCGGCCAGTGTGACAATTTTTACGGGCCGTAGGCTTCCAGGTTATCAAGCCACCGCATAATAAAAAAGCCGAAATCGCCTCCCAATAACCGTCGGCGCACCTGCCCGGCAGCCAAAATTGATGCTCATTCCGATTCTGCCATGAAGTCCGTCAGCCGGGGATGCCAGATGGGCTGCGTACTTCCGGACTTGGTAATCACGATCCCGGCGGGGAACCCCACCCGTTGCCGATCCACAGAATTCATGTCACGCCAGCTGGTTCGGCTTGTAAAGGAGTTGGGTACCGCGAAAGGCGTGGCTCCTGCCTTCCGCCAGAAATCGAAGCGGAGGCCGTCGCAGTGAACAATCGCAAGAACATCGATCAACGCAAGGGGAAATTGAAATGACTCGGACTGTTACACAACTCGTCAATCTGATTTCGCGTATCATCGTCGCCTGTGCCATCGCCTTGGGCGTGGCATCCAGCGGCCAGGCCTTTGGTCAATTTGCCGGGCGGATGGATGGAAACAAAGCCCAATCGCGGCCGATGACAAACAGGCCCAACGTACAACCGGTTTCGCAATCGATTCCACCGGCGAATTCACAACCGGCACCAGAAGCGAACGTGCATCCAGCCGCATTAGTCGGCATGTGGCACATGCAGGGTGGCGACCGAACGAATGGCGTCGAAATCGTGTGGGTCATGGCCGGCGATGGCGGCTATGAGCAAGTAATTGTGATGTTCCAAAATGGACAGCGTTCCGAGATTCGGGAAAAGGGAGGCTGGGCCGCCGACGCCAAACAACTGGCTACTTCCAGCGAGGCCGGAGAAAAAGGTCTCTATGATTACCAAGTTTCTGGCAACCGCCTGGTTGTGCAATTCCACCTGGAGAGTCAACTGAGACAATTGGAGTTCAATCGGGTGGACGGGCAGCAAAGACAACCAACGCCGCCCAATGGACAGACCAACCCACGCCCGAACGCTCAACCGACGATCGTTGGCAACTGGCACTGCCAAGGGAACCTGGAAGGGAGCGACGTGTACATCCGGGCGACTTTCGGGGCCGACGGCAGCCTGCGAATCGACATGCAGATCGGTACACCCCAAGGCCAAGTGAACATGAACGGCCAAGGGACGTGGCGGATTAACGGCAACGTGTTGGAGATGCGGACGAATCTAGGTGAAGAACGTGTACCGTTTGAATTCCGAGGCGAGACGCTGTTCCTCGACTACAGCATGGCCGGGTTCACTTTGGAAATGGTGCGGGTGACCAACGGCCAATAGGCTGGTTACCGGTCACGGGAACCATAGCCCCGCAGCAGGGACAGCACGTCCACCGAACGAACAAACGCCAACGGTTGGGGCATTGAAAAATCCCCAACTGTTGGTGTTTTTGTCAACAAGCGCCAGATTCTGAAGAAATCTTGCGCGGAAATTTATTGTTTCTTCATGGGGCGCGTCTGCTTATCTTAATTTGCCCTGCCTCTAATGACACCGCGTCGAAAGCCGACAGGTCGGACGGAAAGACAGCACTCGGATTCCGCTGAAACATTCCGCACGATATCGAGAGCTTTCGCGTTTCGCTGCTGTCAGCGGCGACGGACAGAATTCTGGTTTCTAAATCGAGGAATAGACAACATGAAGCGATTTTTTGTGGCCGCATTGGCTGTGGTTTTGGCTTTGCCCGCGGTGGCAATGAGTGATGTGATTACTCAATGGGATTTCAATTTTGGCAATGATGCCAACTCCGCAACTGGCACGACGGCGCCAAGTCTGGGGGCTGGGACGATCAGCAACATTGGTGGAACAACTACCACCTTTGCGGGTGGAACCCTGACACCAAGTCAATCGACGGACCCGAACCAGGGTCCGGACAACTCCGCTTGGAACCTGACGAATTTTTCGTCAACGACGCAGCTTGTCAGTGGTCTTCAAGGGAATGTTTCGACAGCCGGTTACCAAAACATCGTCGTCAGTTGGGATCAGCGGCACAGCAATTCATCCAGCAAGTATGTGGCGTTCCGGTACACTCTGGACGGAATAAACTGGACACAGGTTACCAACTCCGCCTTGTTGACGGCTGGCACCCTGTCGGGAACTCCGAATCCCGGTCCGGATTCTGTTGATCCCAGTGGTCTGTTCGTAGGAGGTAGTGGCGATCGGTTTCACAATCAACGGTCCGTCAATTTGTCGTCGATTGTCGGTGTGGCCAATAATCCTTTGTTTGGATTTCAAGTGCTTTCAGCCTTTGATCCCAATACAGTCAACACCTTTACGGGAACGAATGGCACGTTCACTACGGGCGGAACGTGGCGTTTCGACATGGTCACGGTTTCGGGCGACTTGATCCCCGTGATTCCCGAGCCATCGTCGCTGTGCGTTCTTGGACTGTTGGGATTGGCTGGTTTGCTGCGCCGACGCGTGCGTTAGACCCCACCGCATTCCAAAGGTTTGAAGGTATTTTTGACAAAGTGATTCTGGCATCGGCAACCGCGAGGCGTTCCGCGCCTCGCGGTTTTTCAATTGCTTGCGCGGGTAAGCGGAATGGCCCACCTCCGAGCATTTTGCTGGATTTCGTCAATCAGGTTACCGATTGCGCAGCAGCAAATCGTGCCTGGACACGCGGAAGCCCAGCAATTCGGTGTGTGTTTTGAGCGCTATCGTTATTGTTACTCAACTGTAAAAGTTTGTTTCGTACTCAGGTCCGATTTGCTATGTTGGAGGACTGAATAGAACTGTAAAAAAAGTCGTCATTACCGATATCCATGTGCGCAAGTCGGAAGCTTTTTGGGATGGCATGTATCGCCGCAGCAGTTTGCTGTTGTGGATGCAAAAATCCTGAGGACGACGCTTCCAGCAAACCCCGTTCGCCCCAATCCGAAGTGTCAATTCGATTCGACGTAATCAAGCTCGACGAGCCGCACTTGCCCAATGCGTGGCGGCTGGGGGACAAGTTGATTTCGGGAGGTCATCCGGAGGGGGATGAAGCATTTGCGTCGCTGGCGCGGCTGGGTGTGAAAACCGTCATTAGTGTGGATGGTGCGCGGCCCGACCAAGCGCTGGCGGAGAAGTACGGCATGACCTACGTTCATTTGCCTCACGGTTACAGTGGGATATTGGACTCGCGACAGAGAGAATTGGCCAAGGCAGTGGCCGAATTGCCCGGACCGATTTACTTGCACTGTCATCATGGTAAACATCGCAGCCCGGCTGCTTCCGCAACGGTTTGTGTCGGATTGGGATGGATGACTCCGGACGATGGCGTGCAGTTTTTGAAGCAAGCGGGGACCAGCCCCGATTATCCGGGTCTGTATCGGACGGTTGCGGAAGCGAAGCCGATCGATCGGAGCGAGTTGTCCAAATTGGAAGTGCGTTTTGAACCGTTTTATCCGCTTCCACCGCTGTCCGATACGATGGTGGAAATCGACCAGGTTTTTACACGCTTGCTGCGGATAGCGCGCAACGGGTGGCAAGCTCCGGCTGGAACCACAGCGACTCCATTGCAAGAGGCGTTGGCGCTGGGTGAACACTACACGGAGTTGGCGAGATTGCATGAAGAAATCGGCTGGGAGGCTGATTTTGGCAGCTTGTTACAGTCCGGTCGCGAGCGCGTTGGGGAATTGGAGGCTGCCTTGAGGTCAGGATCCCCGGACGGAGACGCGGCTAGCGGACCTGTTTTCGACGGGATTGTGCAGCGAATCGACCAGAACTGCCGTCAATGTCATCGACGTTTTCCGGATCCGCCACTGGTCGTCAAATAGCGGATTTCGGCGTGTTTTTCAGCTGGACGCGAGGCGAAAGCGGGGGGTAGGGAAAATTTCAGAAAATTTTTCGCGAGCCATTGACAGCCGATGTCGATTGCCTAGAATTGTCACCCACGGACAGCGAACTGTTTTCAGCTTGCTGTCCGATTTTTTTCGCTCTTTGACAATTTAGTAGTGATCTCTTGGAAACCAATTTTCTTTGGAAATTGGTTTTAGCCAAAACAAGAACATGCGAACCAGGCAGATGTCGGTTGGCGACAATCGATGTTTGCGTTGGTCAAACTTTACTTTCAATTGGCTAGTCGTCCGCGCGGGTGGGTTGCGAGACCTGTCGGTGCGGCATGCATACAAATTGAAGGGTTTGATTCTGGCTCAGAATGAACGTTGGCGGCGTGGATTAGGCATGCAAGTCGAGCGCGATTCCTTGAATTGAAACTTCGGTCGATGTTCGGGGATGAAAGCGGCGAAAGGGATAGTAATACGTAGATCACGTACCCAGGGGTTCGGGATAGCGGCGGGAAACTGCCGGTAATACCGAATAATGTCTCCGGACCAAAGATTTATTGCCCTTGGATCGGTCTGCGTCCTATTAGGTAGTTGGTGAGGTAAAGGCTCACCAAGCCGAAGATGGGTAGCGGGTGTGAGAGCACGACCCGCATCACTGGGACTGAGACACTGCCCAGACACCTACGGGTGGCTGCAGTCGAGAATCTTCCGCAATGGGGGAAACCCTGACGGAGCGACGCCGCGTGCGGGATGAAGGCCTTCGGGTTGTAAACCGCTGTCGAAGGGGAGCAAATTTTGAGCGATCCTTGGAGGAAGCACCGGCTAAACTCGTGCCAGCAGCCGCGGTAATACGAGTGGTGCAAACGTTATTCGGAATCACTGGGCTTAAAGGGTGCGTAGGCTGTTGTAAAGGTCTGGTGTGAAATGCCACGGCTCAACCGTGGAATGGCATTGGAAACCATGCAACTGGAGTGAGATAGAGGTGAGCGGAACTGATGGTGGAGCGGTGAAATGCGTTGATATCATCAGGAACACCGGTGGCGAAAGCGGCTCACTGGGTCTCAACTGACGCTGAGGCACGAAAGCTAGGGGAGCAAACGGGATTAGATACCCCGGTAGTCCTAGCTGTAAACGATGAGTACTAGTCCGTGGGGACCCCCACATCCTCTCGGACGTAGCGAAAGTGTTAAGTACTCCGCCTGGGGAGTATGGTCGCAAGGCTGAAACTCAAAGAAATTGACGGGGGCTCACACAAGCGGTGGAGGATGTGGCTTAATTCGAGGCTACGCGAAGAACCTTACCTGGGTTCGAAGTGCTTAGGAATCTCGATGAAAGTCGGGAGTGCCTTTCGGGGAACCTTTGCAAAGGTGCTGCATGGCTGTCGTCAGCTCGTGTCGTGAGATGTCGCGTTAAGTCGCTTAACGAGCGAAACCCTTGTCTCTAGTTGCCAGCGCGTTATGGCGGGGACTCTAGAGAGACTGCCGGTGTTAAACCGGAGGAAGGTGGGGATGACGTCAAGTCCTCATGGCCTTTATGCCCAGGGCTGCACACGTCCTACAATGCGGAGTATAAAGCGATGCAAGCTCGTGAGAGTGAGCAAATCGCAAAAAACTCCGCCCAGTTCGGATTGCAGGCTGCAATTCGCCTGCATGAAGCCGGAATCGCTAGTAATCGCGGGTCAGCATACCGCGGTGAATGTGTTCCTGAGCCTTGTACACACCGCCCGTCAAGCCACGAAAGTTGGGGGGGCCCGAAGTCGCGATGCCAACCGCAAGGAGGCTAGTGCCGAAGGTCAACTCGATGATTGGGACTAAGTCGTAACAAGGTAGCCGTAGGGGAACCTGCGGCTGGATCACCTCCTTTCTAAGGAAAACTAGTTTGTCCGAGCTCGCTCGGGGCAACTGTGGTAACA